>NZ_JCAQAV010000061.1:0-19596 GCF_059617925.1 Janthinobacterium sp. JF4
CGTCGGGCTCATAACCCGAAGGTCACAGGTTCAAATCCTGTCCCCGCAACCAATACATAAAAACCGCTGACTCCTGCAAGGGATTCAGCGGTTTTTTCATTTCCGGCCCGCTCTTGCCACCACTTTTACGCGGCGGCGCTGGCCCTGATCTGCCTGGCCGCCGCGTGCAGGCTGGCCGCCACCCGTTCCAGCTTGTCGGCTCCCGCCGTTTCGGCCAGGGCGGCAAAGGCGCTGATATGAAACGTGGCCACCATGGCCGGCGACACTTCGAGCTCCAGCGCCGTCTTGCTCAATTCCGTCGACGCCTCAAGATAGGACTCGCTGCCGGCCTCGAACGCTTGCTTGGTTTCCAACAATTCCTGGCCCCCCTCGGCCTTGGCCAGGCAAGCGTCGACCTTTTGCTGGAAGGCCGGCAGGGTATCGCGCACGGGTCCGGGCTCAGGCGCCGGCTCCGGCTCCGCTGGCGCAGGAGCGGCATGCGCCGGCTTGTCGGCCATCGGCATGTCGCGCAGAGTCAGCCAGCGCTCGACGGCGAGAAAATCGGCAAACGGCTCGGCCACCTTGGGATTCATCAGCCAGACCTCGCCCGTGCGCCAGTCGATCCGGGCGCCGCGCTCATTTCTCGCCAACAAAATATCCTTGCCGCCATCGGCATTCGACACCCGGCCGATGTCGAGCCAGTTCATCAATTCCGCCTGGCGCGACATCGCGTTGACACGGTGAAAGAAGGCCAACCATAAAAATCTGGCCACCAACAGAACCAGGGCACCGCCAACCATCCACATCATCTTTCGCTCCGCACCACATCGACAAGCCGCATTTTCTCACATGAAAGCTTGCGCCAAGGAAACTTTTACATCTGCCGTGCGGCGGCGCAAATCCGGTGCCGCACGGCCCGGGCGCGCAGTCGCATTTCAACAACGCCGCGTTTTCCTGATTGCCTGGCGTGCGTCGCTGCGCTATTATGAGAACAATTCTCATTTAGATTAAGCTGTACCGTACACATGCTGTCCGCCCCTTCCCCGCCGTCCGACTTCCAGGCCCTGTATGCCGAGCACCACTCCTGGCTGCTGCACTGGCTGAAGCGCCGCCTGCACGATGCGGGGCTGGCGGGCGACCTGGCGCAGGATACCTTCATCAAGATCTTCGTCGCGCGCAGCAGTGCCGGGATCGCGCAGCCGCGCCCCTTCCTGGCCACCATCGCCAAGCGCCTGCTGGCCAATCACTGCCGGCGCGAAGCGCTGGAACGGGCCTACCTCGACGCGCTGCTGCACCAGCCGCAAGCGTGCACGCCCTCGCCGGAAGCGATGTCCATCCTGCTCGAATCGCTGCAGCGGATCGACCGCGCGCTGGACCACCTCTCCGCCAAGGCCAGGGCCGCCTTCCTGCTGGCCCACCTGGACGGCATGACCTATGCCGAGATCGCCGCCGAACTGGGCACCACCACGCATTCCGTCAAAAAATACCTGAGCAAGGCCAATCTGCTGTGCTTTTTTGCCGTGCCCGATTTTGCCGCGCCCTGACATGCGCGGCGCCACCGTCTACGCACAGGGCCAGCCCATCGACCTGGCCATCGCCATGCAGGCGGCCGAATGGCTGGCCACCCTGATGAGTGGCGTCACCACGCCGGAGGAAAAGGCGGCCTGGCAAGAGTGGCGCCAGGCGCACCCCGACCATGAACGGGCGTGGAAACATATCGAAAGCGTCAGCGGCGGCTTGCGCGAACTCGATGCGCAGGCCAGCCGCAAGGCACTGCAGCCAGGTCCCCGTTCGCGTGCAATCTCGCGCCGCAACAGCCTGCAGCTGCTGGCGTGGGTATCGGCCATCGGCCTCACGGGCTGGTTCGGCGCGCGCTCGGCATATGCGCCCGACTTTGCCCGCGCCGCGCTGGCCGACCTGTCCACCGGCGTGGGCGAACGCCGCGAGCTGACCCTGCCCGACGGCAGCCGTCTGCACCTGAACAGCGGCAGCGCCGTCAACCTCCGCTACACGGACACGCAGCGCCTGCTGCAACTGGTGCAAGGGGAGATATTCATCGCCACCGCCCCTGAAACGGGTCGGCCCTACCGCCCCTTCCTCGTCGACACCGCGCATGGCCACGCCCAGGCGCTGGGCACGCGCTACTCGGTGCGCCAGGCCGATGGCAGCACCGTGGTCGCCGTCGAGGAAGGCGCCGTGCGGCTGACGCCGCGCCATGGCGATGGCAATCTGCTGGTCCGCGCAGGCCAGGGCGGCGGCATGACGGCGCACAATACCCTGCCCGCGCACGCCGTCTCGCCCGACATCTGGGCCTGGCGCCAGGGCTTGCTGCTGGCCGACGCCATGCCGCTGCGCGACTTCCTGCATGAACTGAGCCGCTACCGCCACGGCTTGCTGGGCTGCGACGACGCCGTCGCCGGCCTGCGCATCTCCGGCGTCTTCCCGCTGGCCGACCTGGACGCCGTGCTGCTGTCGCTGCCCGACTCCCTGCCGGTGGACGTGCGCCTGCGCACGCGCTACTGGGTGCAGGTAGAGGCGCGCCGGCAGCGCTGAGCATTTATTTAGCGTCCAGCGCAAAAAAATCTTACCCGTTTCCGTTTCTCGCGTGACCTGTGTAGGCAACGTTCTTTTTGACGACTACACCACAAGGTAACCATGTCCCAAGCTCTCTCTTCCAGGCCACGCATCAAGCGCATGGCATATGCCATCCAGTTCATCTTCATCGGTTCGGCCCTGCTGCTGAACGTGCCCACGCCGGCGCTGGCGCAGGAAGGCGCGGCAGCGCAAATGGCGAGCCACGACTTCCAGGTGGCGGCCGGCGACCTGGCCGCCGCCCTGCGTCAGGTGGCCAGCCAGTCCAGGGTGATCCTCAGCTTTACGCCGGAGCAGACGCGCGGCAAGACGACGGCCGGCTTGAGCGGCCGCCACGACGTGCTGGCCGCCCTGAACGGCGTGTTGCGCGGCAGCGGCTTGAAGGCCGAGCGCAGCACCAACGGCAGCTATGTGCTGCGCCCGGCCGATACCGCGGCGGGCGGCGAAGCGCTGTCGATGATGCCGGAAGTGTCGGTCAAGGCACAGCAGGATGCCACCGAAGGCTCGGGCGCGTATGTCTCCACCCTGCCGATCGCCACGGCCACGCCGCTGGGCCTGTCGATCAGGGAAACGCCGCAGTCGGTCAGCGTCATCACGCAGCAGCGCATGCAGGACCAGGGCTTGAGCACCATCGCGCAAGTGATGGCGCAAACGCCGGGCATCACCCTGTTCTCGCTGGGCAGCGAGCGCACGGGCTTTACGTCGCGCGGCTATTCGATCACCAATTACCAGCTCGATGGCGTCAGCACGCATTCGGAAAACCTGGGCCTCAATGCGATACCGTCGCAAAGCCTGGCCGACATGGCGCTGTACGACCGCATCGAAGTGCTGCGCGGCGCCTCGGGCCTGATGACGGGCGCGGGCGACGCCTCGGGCGCCATCAACATGGTGCGCAAGAAGCCGACGGCGCAGTTCCAGGCGTCCGTCGAGGGCGAGCTGGGTTCCTACGCTGAGCGGCGCGCCATGGCCGACATCGCCGGTCCGCTGAACGCGGCGCGCACGGTGCGCGGCCGCCTGGTGACGGTGTACGAGGAAGGCGACAGCATCATCGACGGCTACAGCCGCGACAAGAAAGTGGTGTATGGCGTGATCGAGGCGGATCTCTCCAGCAACACGAAGCTGACGGCCGGCATCACGCACCAGCGCAAGCGCTCGAATGGATCCCTGTCCTACCTGGGCTTTCCCCTGTTCTACAGCAATGGCGCAATGACGGACCTGCCCCGCTCTTTCAGCCCGGCCGCCACGTCGAATCGCTTCGGCACCAATTCGACCGACATCTTCGCCACCGTGGAACACGCGCTGGCAAACGACTGGAAACTGAAAATTGCGGCCAACCGCGTGCAGTCCTCGCAGGAAGAGCGCGCCGTCTACCTGAACGTGAGCGATGGCTTCCCCGACCAGGCCACGGGCGATGGCCTGCGCTTGAGCGCCGACTACCGCGATTACCAGCTCCAGGTCAACAGCGTGGACGTCAATGTGCGCGGACCGTTCAGCGCGTTCGGCCGCCAGCACGAACTGGTGCTGGGCATGGACTACAGCGAATTTCAAAGCACGACGGATGGCCGCTTCGACAATAGCATCCAGCGCACGCCCGCCAATCTGTACCGCTGGAATCGCACGGCAACGCCCGTGTTTGGCGATACCTTCGTCACCTACGACAGCACGCGCCGCCAGGCCAGCGCCTACGCGGCCAGCCGCATCAACCTCTCCGAGCGCCTGAAACTGATCGCCGGCGCCAAGGTGCTGCGCTACAGCGAGAATTACATCTCGGACGCGCCTACCGTGCCATTTTTCAGCGCGTCCCCGGCATCGGACGGCCGCGTCTTCACGCCGTACGGCGGCCTGGTGTTCAATATCGACGCCACGCACAGCGCCTACGCCAGTTATTCCACCATCTATCAGCCGCAAGCATCGCAAGACCGCTACGGCAAGCTGCTGGCGCCGCGCGAAGGCAAGACCTTGGAAGCGGGCGTCAAGAGCGGCTGGCTCGATGGCCGCCTGAACACCTCTGCCGCGCTGTACCAGATCCGCCAGAGCAATCTGTCCGAATCGGACCCTGGCTACACCGTGCCGGGCACGAACAATCCCGCCAACCGCGCCATCAAGGGCGCCAGGACCCAGGGCGTGGACCTGGAGGCGACAGGCGCCCTCACCCCAAGCTGGAACATCTCGGCTTCGTGGTCGTACAGCCAGACGGAAAACAATACCGGCAAGGCGATCCAGACCACCTTCCCGCGCCACCTGGTGAAACTGTGGACCACGTATCGGCTGCCCGGCGACCTGCACCGCCTGACGCTGGGCGGCGGCATGAACTGGCAAAGCCGCGTGTATTCCGACATCGATGCGTGGCAGATCAACAGCACCCTGCACTGGGAACAGAAGGCGTACTCGGTGGCCAGCCTGATGGCGCGCTACGACGTCAACGACAAGCTCTCTGCCACCGTCAACGTGGCCAACCTGTTCGACAAGCAGTACACGGCTTCCGTGTCGGACTGGTGGTACTCTGGCATGCATGGTCCGGCGCGCAAGGTGGCGTTGACCGTGCGCTACCAGTTCTAGGCTGGGCTGAATAGTTCACAGGGGCGCGGGGCCGGTGATACAATTTTCCCGCTTCACGGGCGCTGCCGGCCATTGCCGTCAACGCCCGTGCCCATAGAGACACCAAGGAGAATGTGTGAAGGACCTCGCCCCCGCCCTGCCAGCCGATCCGGCCGACCAACCCGCCAATCCCTCGCGCCGGCGCATTTTCCAGGCTGCTTCCGCAGTCGGCCTGGCCGCCAGCCTGCCGGCGCTGGCCGGCGCCGCGCCAGCAAAAAAGACCATTGCCAGGGGCTCGCTCGACGCGAAGCTCAAGGCGCACGTCAAGAACGTGGTCGTGATCTACCTGGAAAACCGTAGCTTCAACAACCTGTTCGCCAACTTCCCCGGCACCAGCGCGCCCCTGTCCACCGTCACGGCTGAACAGGCGCAGCAGCTGGACCGCGACGGCAAGCCACTGGCCACCTTGCCGAAAATCTGGGGCGGCCTGGTGCCGAACCAGCAGAATATCGGCGGCATCGATTACCTGATCAAGGAAGAGCAGATTTCCGGCCTGCCCAACGCGCCCTACAAATTGAGCGACGCGGCTGGCAAGCCCCTGCCCGAGAGCATCATCACGCGCGACCTCGTGCACCGATTCTATAACAACCAGATGCAGATCAACGGCGGCAAGAACGACGGCTTTGCCGCGTGGGCCGACAGCGGCGGCCTGGTGATGGGCCACTACGGAGAAACGTCGAAAAACCTGAACCTGTGGCAGATCGCCGAACAGTACACGCTGTGCGACAACTTCTTCATGGCGGCCTTCGGCGGCTCCTATATGAACCACCAGTTCCTCGTCACGGGCCGCGCCAACGAATACTTCAACGCGCCTGATACGGCGGCGAAGAAAAAGATTGCCGTGCTGTCCGATGGCCCGCAAGGCGTGCGCCTGGCGATTTCGCCCGAGTGCCCCGCTTCCGCGCTCGATGGCAAGCCGAAATATGTGAACGACGGCGCCCTCACGCCGGACGGCTATGCCGTCAACACCATGGCGCCGCCATATCAACCGAGCTATGTCCGCCCCGCCTTTGACGGCGACCCGCTGCATGCCGACCCGGCCGACGCGAATACCCTGCCGCCGCAAACCTACGACACCATCGGCGACCTGCTGTCGCGCAAAGGCGTCAGCTGGGCCTGGTATGGCGGCGGCTGGCAAGCGGCGCTCGACCACAAGGGCGGCGGCAGCAAGCCGAACTTCCAGTTCCACCACCAGCCGCTGAACTACTTCAAGCAGTTCGCCCCCGGCACGGCCGCGCGCGCCGAGCACCTGCGCGATGGCGGTACGGGTGACAGCCCGATTTCGAACAAATTCCTCGCCGCCGCCGTGGCCGGCAAGCTGCCGGCCGTGACCTTCTACAAGCCGCAGGGCAACCTGAACCTGCACGCCGGCTACTCGGACATCGAGTCGGGCGACCAGCACGTGGCCAACGTCATCCAGCATCTGAAGGAATCGCCGCAGTGGAAGGACATGATCGTGGTGATCACGTTCGACGAAAACGGCGGCTGGTGGGATCACGTGGCGCCGCCGAAGGGCGACCGCTGGGGTCCGGGCACGCGCATTCCCGCCATCGTCGTCTCGCCGTACGCGAAGAAAGGCGCCGTCGACCACAGTTTCTACGACACGACGTCGATCCTGCGCCTGATCACGCGCCTGCACGACCTGCCGCTGCTCGAAGGCCTGAAAGTGCGCAACGACGCGTTCGCGTCACGCGGCGCGCTGCCGCCGGGCGACCTGACAGGCGCCCTGAGCTTCCGCTAAGCCTCCCACAATGCGGCACGCCTGTGATACACTGCGTGCCGCACTTAAATCCGCAGGACAGGTATCCCTGACGATTGTTCCAACAATGAGCCCGACTCCAGTAGCCGGGCTTTTGTTTTGTGGGCGAGACGCACAGAGTATTCACACAGCGGACAGCTTTTTGCCCGCTCCCCGGCGCCATTTTTCGCGGCCGGGGACCAGAGGTTCAGAAATGAGAGATAAAAAAGACAACGCCACCATCGACTTGCCCGGTTTCGGCCCGCCGCCAGCGCTCGAGGCGCCAGAGCCGGCGCCGGAGCCACAGCGCCGCGCGCGCGCGCGCAAGGTGGCCTTGAAGCAGGTGCAGCTCGAATTGCTGGAGCCGACCGATGCCTCGGGCCTGCCCGTGTGGACGCGCGACGCCGGCCTCGATCTCACCGGCTTGCCCATCTGGGCGCCCGACAACTAGTACCACACGCGGGCGGCCGTTTGCCGCCAGCTTCCACACCACCATCCGCACAAGGGCGTAGAACGCCTGTAGACTGTGCCCATCCACCCGCTTTTTACCGGCTCCGCCCCTATGAACACCACCACTGACACCACCACTTCCTTTGCCAGCCTGCCGCTGACGCCCGCCTTCCTGGCCAACCTGGACTCGCTCGGCTACCACGAGATGACCACCATCCAGGCGCAAAGCCTGCCGGCGGTGCTCGATGGCCGCGACCTGATCGCCCAGGCGAAAACAGGCAGCGGCAAGACGGCCGCCTTCGGCATCGGCATCCTGCACAAGCTCAATCCGGTCTGGTTTGCCGTGCAAGGCCTGGTGCTGTGCCCGACGCGCGAACTGGCCGACCAGGTGGCCAATGAGCTGCGCCGCCTGGCCCGCGCCGCTGGCAACATCAAGATCCTGACCCTGACGGGCGGCGCGCCGATGCGCCCGCAGATCGCCTCGCTGGAACACGGCGCCCACATCGTCGTCGGCACGCCGGGCCGCCTGCGCGACCACCTGGGCCGCGGCACCATCAACCTGAATCACGTACAGACGCTGGTACTCGATGAAGCGGACCGCATGACGGACATGGGCTTTTACGAGGAAATCGCCGGCATCGTCAGCGCCTGCCCGGCGCGGCGCCAGACCTTGCTGTTCTCGGCCACGTATCCGGAAGACATCCGCCGCGCCACGGCATCGTTCCTCGTCAATCCGCTGGAAGTGACGGTCGAGGCGCAGCACGACAACGACAAGATCGAGCAGCGCTTCTATGAAATCGGCTTCGACGAGCGCAATGGCGCCGTCGGCAAGCTGTTGAAACACTTCAAGCCGGAATCCACGCTGGCCTTCTGCAACACCAAGGTGCATTGCCGCGAACTGGCCGAGGAACTGCGCCAGCAAGGCTTTTCCGCGCTGGCCCTGTACGGCGAGCTGGAACAGCGCGAGCGCGATGAAATCCTCGTGCTCTTCGCCAACCGCAGCTGCTCCGTGCTGGTCGCCACCGACGTCGCCGCGCGCGGCCTCGACATTTCCGACCTGGGCGCCGTGATCAACGTCGACGTGTCGAAAGACACGGAAGTGCATATCCACCGCATCGGCCGCACGGGCCGCGGCAGCAAGAAGGGCCTGGCCCTGTCGCTGTGCGCGCCGAACGAGAAAAAATGGGTCAAGCTGATCGAGCAGTACCAGAACAGCGCTGCCGAATGGCACGACCTGAAGGAACTGGCGGAGGATGACGGGATGGAGGCGCTGCCGGCGCCGATGGTCACCCTGTGCATCATGGGCGGCAAGAAGGACAAGCTGCGCCCGGGCGACTTGCTGGGCGCGCTGACGGGCGACGCGGGTCTCACCAAGGAACAAGTGGGCAAGATCAACGTGTTCGAATTCATGACCTACGTGGCGCTGGACCGCAAGGTGGCCGAAGCGGCCTTCAAGCGCCTCAACGCCGGTAACTCCCTGGGCCGCGACTTCGGCAACATCAAGGGCCGCAGCTTCAAGATGCGCTTTATCGAGGCGTAAGCGCTTGCAAGGCACGCAGGGCCGCCATGGTCCTGCGTCCCGGGTAGTCTTCCCACACGGGGTAGCGCCCGCGGTAGTAGCAGTTCCAGTAGCTGACGGCGCGCCGCTCCAGGGTGGCGACATACGCAGGGTTCTCCCGCAGATAGCGCGCCAGCGCATCCGTATTCCAGACCGGCAGCGCCGCGCCAATTTCCTCGATTATCTCCAGCACGTATTCGCCGCACAGGTGCACGACGAACGGCACCGTCCACGCCCGCTCCTGCAGCAACAGCTGTCTTGCACACGCTTCGCGCACGTGACCGTCATGGTGGCGCGTGCCCAGGCACAGGGCCAGCACGCCCGCGTCGCCTGCCAGCCGCGTACAGGCCAGCAGCCGCTCGCGGTCGTAATACGTGCGCGTCGGGATCAGCACAGCCTCGCCATCCTGGCACACGACAAATGGCGGGTGGGCCCGGCTACTGCCCAGCGCGGGCAGCAGCTGCGCCACAGTGCCGGCCAACGCCGCCGGAAAGGCGTCCGCTTCAGCCATCGCGCCCCTCCCGGCACACCTTGCGCACGCCCAGCGCCGGCTGGTCCATCTTTTCAAAGATCACATTCGAATACCATGCGGCGGGATCGCCTTCGGCGGGCTTGCCCAGCGAAATATAGTAGCCGCCATGGGTGAACAGGGCCGTGGTTTCCTTGCCTGGCGTCGCACCTTGCAGAAAGGCGGGCCAGGCAGCCTGGTCGACCGGCGTAAAACGCGCGGCCAGCAGCGCCAGCAAGCGCGCGTGCGAGGCCGGCGCATACGGGAACAGATACAGGTACTCGACCAGCTCACCGCCATCGGCCAGGCGCGTGACAGCGGCCGTCGCGGCATCGACCTCACCACCAAAACTGCACAAGGTGCCGCCGCTGTAGGCGAAATCGATGACGGTCGCCGGCGCGCACGCCTGCCGTTCGCGGTCGACACCCACGGGCGGCAGTGCGCGCACTTGCGCCAGCAACGTCTCGCCCGATGTGGCCAGCGCGGGAAAGCCCGGGCACTCGCTGGCCGCCTGCGCGGCAGAGAAGGCCAGACAACAACTCAATAGCAGCAAACGACGCTTCACGGCAGCTCCAGTTTCATCAGGCGGCCATTATGCAGGACATCTTCACAAAGGCCGCGCCTGTTGCCCTTGCGGCGTATCGTCGATGTCGTAGCCGACCGCGCGCGCCAGTGTACGCAAACGGTCCGCCTCGGCCCACTGGCGCTGCGCGCGCGCGATGGCCCGTTCCGCCATCCACGCTTGCACCTGCTGCGGCACCTCCACCTGCACCGGCTGCCAGGCCAGCAGATCGAGTCCCAGGGCCATATCGAAATGGGCCACGGTGGCCTTTTTCACGGCGTCCGGCAGCGCGCTTTTCAGCAGCTCCCAGGCCACGGCCAGCGCGCGCGGAAAGTTCAGGTCATCGTTGATGCAGGTCCTAAAACGCGCCAGCCATGTCGCATCGGCCGCGCCGCCCGCATCCCCCAGGCCATGCACGGCCACGCGCAATCGTGCCAGGCCGCTGCTGGCGGCGCGCAAGGCGTCGTCCGTGAAATTGAGGCTGCTGCGGTAGTGGGCGCCCAGGCACAGGTAGCGGTAAGCCAGCGGATCGACGCCCTGCTCCGCCAGGCTTTGCAGGCGCAAAAAGTCGCCCGAGGATTTCGACATCTTCGCATCCTGGGTCTTGAGGAAAGCGCCATGCAGCCAGAAGTTGGCCAGGCGCGTGCCGTGGCGCGCTTCCGTCTGCGCGATCTCGTTGCTGTGGTGGACGGCCACGTGGTCTTCGCCGCCGCAATGGATGTCGAAATACGTCCCCAGGTGCTTTTCCGCCATGGCCGAGCATTCGATATGCCAGCCGGGGAAACCCAGGCCCCACGGGCTGTCCCACTCCATCTGGCGCTGACCCGGCACGCCGCTGAACTTCCACAGCGCGAAGTCGCAGATATCGCGCTTCTCTCCCAGGTCTACCCGCTTGCCCGCCTGCAGGCCGTCGCGCTTCAGGCGCGCCAGCTTTCCGTAATCGTCCTGGCGCGTCGTGTCGAAATAGATGCCGTCGTCCGTGCGGTAGGTATAGCCCTTCGCTTCCAGGTCGCGAATGAAGGCGATCTGTTCCGCGATGTGGTCGGTGGCGCGGCACCAGACGGTGGGCGGCAGGATATTGAGCTGGCGCAAATCCTCTTCGAACGCGCGCGTGAATGCGGCGGCGATGTCCCAGGCAGATTCGCCGCTGCGCCGGCTGCGCGCCTCGATCTTGTCGTCGCCGCTGTCCGCATCCGACGTCAGGTGGCCGACGTCCGTGATGTTCATCACATGGCGCACCTGCAAGCCGTTGAATTCGAGCGCGCGGCGCAAGCCGTCGACGAACAGATAGGTGCGCAGGTTGCCGATGTGCGCGTAATCGTAGACGGTGGGACCGCAGGCATACAGGCCCGCCTGGCCCGGGGCAATGGTCTCGAAGGGCCGCAGGCTGCGGCTATACGTGTCGTACAAATGAAGTGTCATGCGGGACTTTCATGCGCGTTGCGGAAAAAGAAAATGGCCACAGGTTCTTCAACACTGTGGCCATCGGAATGAGGAGTAAAAAGTTTAACGGCGCCGGGCCGCATCCTCGCGAAGCCAGGTACACGGACACAGCGCAGCGGCGGCGCGGTATGCAAGGACTGGAGGGAGGATGGAAGAGCTCATGGAGGCAATATCGCATGCGGGCCGACTGGCCGTCAAGGCCGCCGGCGCCACTATCTTATTTTTTCGCCTGCTCGATATGCGGCAGCAGCACCGTCAGGATGCCCAGCAGCGGCAGGTAGGAGCAGATTTTATACACATAGGCGATGCCCGACGCGTCGGCCAGGTGGCCCATCGCGGCGGCCGCGATGCCGGAGACGCCAAACATCAGGCCAAAGAATATCCCCGCGATCATGCCCACCTTGCCCGGCACCAGTTCCTGCGCGAAGACGACGATGGCGGAAAAGGCGGAGGAAATGACGAAACCGATGATCACCGTCAAGACGGCCGTCCAGAACAGGTCCACATACGGCAGCAGCAAGGTGAACGGCGCGGCACCCAGGATGGAAATCCAGATCACGCGTTTGCGGCCGATGCGGTCGCCGATGGGGCCGCCCATGAAAGTGCCGGCCGCCACGGCGGCGAGGAAGAGGAACAGGTACAGCTGGGCGTCGCCCAGCGACAGGTGGAATTTGTCGATCAGGTAAAAGGTGTAATAGCTCGACAGGCTGGCCATGTAGATGTACTTCGAGAACACCAGCAGGGCCAGCACCCCCAGCGCTTGCAACACCTTGTTGCGCGACAAATTCGGCCCGTGGCCGCCCGCCTTCGGCTTGAAGCTGGCCAGGTGGCCGCCATACCAGTGGCTGACCTTGTACAGCACGCCGATGGCCAGCACGGCCAGCAGGCTGAACCAGGCGATATTGCCGTGGCCACGGTTCACGATGACGGCCGCCGCCAGCAGCGGTCCCAGTGCGGAACCGACGTTGCCGCCCACCTGGAACAGGGACTGGGCAAAGCCGTAGCGCCCGCCCGAGGCCATGCGCGCCACGCGCGACGCTTCCGGGTGGAAAGTTGAGGAACCGACGCCGATCAGGCCAGCGGCGATCAGCAGGGTCGGAAAGGTCGAGACGATGGACAGCATCAGCACGCCGGCCAGGGTAAAGCACATGCCGACCGGCAACAAGAACGGCAGCGGACGGCGGTCCGTGTACAAGCCGATCCAGGGCTGCAGCAAGGAGGCCGTGCACTGGAACGTCAGGGTTATAAGGCCGACCTGGGTAAAACTGAGTGAAAACTCGGCTTTCAGCATCGGGTAAATCGACGGCAATAATGCCTGGATCAAGTCATTGAGCAAATGCACGAAGGCGACGGCGCCCAGAATGTGCATGGCCAGACCGGATTGTTGTTGGGAACTGTGAAGCGAGGGCGCCGCCGGCACGGACTTGGCCAATGCTGGGGCAGGTGTGGTTGTGTGCATGTGTCATCCGCAATAATCGGGCACGGCGGGCGGCCCGGCAAAGAAGCCAGTATAGTATGGGCACCGAACTGACAACTTCCAATAATCGTCGCCCAAGTGACAACCCAGAGACAAGCCAACGCCCCACATGTACACCCAGCAACCTGTCCAGACCCACCCCGATGGCGTGCCATTCAGCCGCAGCACCAGTTCGCACGATTATCAGCATGTGCCGCGCCCCGTGACGGCCATGTCCAGGCAATACGTGGCGGGCGACTACACAGCGCCGCACAGCCACGTGCGGGCGCAACTGCTGTATGCGACGCAAGGGGTGATGCGCGTCTCCACCGGGCACGGCGTGTGGATCCTGCCGCCCCGGCGCGCCCTGCTGATACCCGTGGGGGTCGTGCATGAAGTCCACATCTTGAGCGAACTGAGCATGCGCACCGTGTACATCGATGCGCAGGTAGCGGCCCAATATGGCAACGATTGCAAGGTGCTGGAAGTGAGCCGGCTGCTGCGCGAGCTGATCCTGGCCTTGCTGGCCGAACCGGTCGAATATGCGCTGGCGGGTCGCGGCGACTGGCTGGCGCACCTGATCCTGTCGGAACTGGCGGCGGCCGATACCGTGCCCCTCGCCATCCCCTGGCCACGCGACCGCCGCCTGGTGGCCGTCTGCTCGGCCATCATGAGCGCCCCCGGCAGCCGGCGCAGCATCGAGGACTGGGCGCAGGACGCGGGGGCCAGCGCGCGCACCCTGATCCGTTTATTCCCAAAGGAAACGGGCTTGCACTACCGCCAATGGCTGCAGCAAGTCCACCTGGCCGAGGCATTTTGCCGCCTGGACCGGGGCGAAGGCGTGGCGGCCATCGCCTATGCGCTGGGCTACGCCAGCCCCAGCGCCTTCAGCGCCATGTTCCGCCGCATCCTGGGCCGCACGCCGCAGCACTACCTGAGCGAGTGGCGCGCCGCCGATTAAACGAAAAAAGCAGCCCGTGGGCTGCTTTCATCAAGTCGTTTGCCGGCATTGTCGGCTTGCGCCCTGCGGGCTAAGCCGACCTACTCTTTTTCGCCAGCGATCAGACGGTAGGCCAGCGCGCCCAGCAAGGCGCCGATGATCGGCGCCAGCCAGAACAGCCACAACTGGCTCGTCGCCCAGTCGCCCACGTACAGGGCTACGCCCGTGCTGCGGGCCGGGTTGACGGAGGTATTCGTGACGGGAATGCTGATCAGGTGGATCAGGGTCAGCGCCAGGCCGATCGGCAGCGGGGCGAAGCCGGCCGGCGCACGCTTGTCGGTCGCACCCAGGATGACGATCAGGAAGAACATCGTCAGGACGATTTCGATGACCAGCGCCGACAGCATCGAATAGCCGCCCGGCGAATGGGCACCGAAGCCGTTCGAGGCAAAGCCCTTGCTGACATCGAAGCCGGCCTGGCCGCTGGCGATCACGTACAGCACGCCGCCGGCCACGATGGCGCCCAGCACTTGCGCGACAATGTACGGCAACAGTTTATTGGCGGGAAAGCGGCCGCCAGCCCACAGGCCGATCGAGACGGCAGGATTCAAGTGGCATCCCGAGATGTGGCCGATGGCGTAGGCCATGGTCAGCACCGTCAGGCCAAACGCCAGCGCCACGCCGGCGAAGCCGATGCCAAGGCCGGGAAAAGCGGCAGCCAGCACGGCGCTGCCGCAACCGCCCAGCACCAGCCAGAACGTGCCGAGAAACTCGGCGCCATATTGTTTCATGATGTATTCCTTATAAAGTGACGAGAAAACGTGCCAGGGACGACCAATCGGACGGCTCACCACCTTTGCCCCGCCCAAGGGCGACGGCAAAGCACAGCAACGCACCGCACGCTGCGGAGCGCGCATAATGACATGATGTCATTATCAATGCAACATTATTGCGTACAATAATGCTAATAGTTCTCTTGACACCTAAAGGTTGTTTTGATAATTCTCATACTGCGGGGCGGCGCATGTATTTTTGCGGCGCCTCCAATGGCGCGAAACCAAAGCCCGCATACAGGCCATGCGCGTCATCGGTCCCCAGCATCCAGACGACCTCGCGCAAGCGCTCGTCGCCGAGCACGGCGGCCACCATCTGTTTGCCATATCCACGCCTCTGGTATGGCGGCAGCACAAACACGTCGCGCAGGTACGCAAAATCCGTGTAATCGGTGATGACCCTGGCGAACGCCACTTGCTGGCCATCCACATAACCACCGAAACACAGCGCGTTGGCGATCCCCTTGCGCACGGTGTCGATCGCCACGCCGCGCTTCCAGTACGACTGCTCGCTCAGGTAGCGGTGGATCATGGGCACGTCCAGCTCGCCGCGTTCGCTGGAGATGCGCAGTGGCGCGTGCATCAGTTCTTGAACAGCAAATCGGCTTCGGCGATGCTGGGCTCGCCAAAGTACACGGTGCGCAAGCCGCCCTTGCCGTCGCTGCCCATATACACGCCCGTCATGCTGCGCTCGGCCGGATCGTACAGGATGGAGTAGCGGTGGCCGCAATTGTGCGGCTCGCAGACGCTGCTCAGCAGGCGCGCCTTGCCGTCGATCTCGACGGGCTTGAGCGGGCTGGCCACGCCATTCGGCACCCAGCGCTGCCGCTTCAGGCCCGCCTTTTTCAAGCCCACGTTGAAGGCCTTGCGAAAGGCGTAATCCGCCTTGTAGACGTCGGGGAAATACGGGCAGGTATGGCCGCCATCGCAGCTTTGCGCCTGCTCGATCAGCGACAGCTTGGGTGTGCGCGCTTGCGCCGGCAGGGTGGCCAGCGCCACGGCAGCGCCCAGGAACAGGGGGAATAGCAAACGTGCGGACATGCAATCTCCTAAAAGCATACAGTAATGGAGGCAGCATAGCAGAATGGCATGCCTGCGCACCGGCCTCAGGGAGAACAGCGGATACCGACGACGCCGTTGACCTTGCCTTCCGGCCAGCCCGTCTCGCGCCAGCGGTACACGCCGGGCGCGACGATGATCAATTGCCATTCCACCAGCTTGCCAGCGGCATTGCGGCGGGTTTCATTGTCATAGCGTAAGGTCAGGCTACGCTCCGTTTCCGCCACCACCGTCGCGGCAAAGCGGTTGGTTTCACCGAGCTTGCTTTTCCATGTGCGGTCGCTGAAGATCGCCAGCCGCTGATGATCGTCAGACAGCTGCATGCGCGTAAAGTGCCGCGCTTCTTCGCAAACACTAGTCGTATTGACGCTGTCGGACCAGCTGCCAGACAATTGCGCGGCATCAAAGGTATCGACAGGCAGGGGGGCGGCGGTCACGACCGCAGTCAGCAGCAAGGTTGCAAGCATAGTTTATCGAAAGTAAACGAAAAGAATCATCACGGCAGGCGCAGCGCCAGGGTGATGCTCGACGGTAGCGCGGGCGTGCGACGGTGCAAAGTCGCCTGCTCATACGCATACGCCATCGCAATAAGCTGCATGTCGCCGTGGCCAGGACCGATGAAGGACAAACCGACCGGCGATCCCCCGGCCAGGCCGGCCGGCACCGTGATATGCGGCAAGGCCGACGGCGCCTGCGATACACCATGGCAGGTAGGCCCCACCAGCGCATCGAGTCCATGCGAGCCCAGCAACGCTTCGATGCCGCCAGGCCCGGGCGCGGGTGGCATCTCGATCAATTCCGCGCCCTGTTCGCGCAGCACCACCAGCGCCTGCCCGATCACGGCATCGGTCCCGGCGCACAGGCCGAACAGGCTGCGCGCCACGCCGATGCGGCGCCCATGCAAGCCGGCGGCGTCGAGCACCACGCCATCGGCCAGGCGCTCCCCCGTCAAGGCGGAGAGCAGCCAGGCCGCCTCGCGCACGCTGGGTGCCATCGGTCCGGCCGTGGCTGGCTCTCCGCCCTGCCCCGCGACAGTCCTGCCCGTGGGTTTGATGGCGACCAGGCCGCAGTTTGAAGCAGGCGCGACGATGGAGCCGTCCGCCGCGCTGTCGACGGCCAGGATGGTCAGCCCGGCCCAGCTGGCACTGGAATGCGGCACGCTGACGGCGGCCCATTGGCGCAAATTGCTTTTGCCGATGATGACGGCGCCAGCCGCGCGCAAGCGCGCCGCCACGAAGGAATCGCAACTGGCATGCGTGGCCAGGGGCGCTTGCGTGCGCGTCTTCATGCGGTCGCCCGTGGCGATATTGTCGCGCAAGACGACGGGAATGCCGTGCAAGGGGCCGCGCACCTTGTGCACCTGCCGTTCGCGGTCCATTTCCAGGGCAATTTTCAGCGCGTCGGGATTGATTTCAATGCCGGGATAGGCGCGCGCGCCGATGCTGCACAGGGAGCGGATGCGCCCCAGGTACTGCGACGTCAGCGCATGCGAACTGAGTTTGCCTGCCTGCATCATCTGCTGTTGCGGCAAGACGCCGGCATCGAGCAGATGGGCCATGGGGCTGGCGGGCACCGTGGCACGGGCCAATACCGGGCGCGCCACGCCCCGGGACGCGCCACTGCGTAACATCTGACTGCGCTGCATGCTATCTCCAGGAAACTTCAATGTTTCTACCGCAATAATGTTCTAGCCATAGCATAGCAGTCCTTGCAACTCAATTGTTGTTGAAGGGAATTATTTTTTAAGCAAAAAAAACGCCGCCCGAAGGCAGCGTTTCTTGATGATCGAGCACTGCAGCAAAGCAGACCGGCAATGCCGGGCCCTGCGAGCGGCACAGTGCAAGGCTCTATCAGTTGCGTACGACACGCTTGTATTCGTTGGTACGGGTGTCGATTTCGATGACGTCGTCCTGTGCCACGAACAGCGGCACTTGCACGGTGTGGCGGTGTGCGTCGATGGCGTTTTCGATCTTGGCTTCTTTCAGGACGTTGCCCGACGTGTTGCCCTTGACCGCTGGCTCCGAGTACACCACTTGACGGGCGATGGTCGTAGGCAGTTCAACGGAGATAGCTTTGCCGTCGTAGAAAATGGCTTCGCATTCCATGCCATCTTTCAGGTAGTTCAGCGCTTCGCCCAGGTTTTCTTCTTCGATTTCGTACTGGTTGTACTCGGTGTCCATGAAAACGAACAGCGGATCGGCGAAGTACGAATACGTCACTGGCTTTTTATCCAGAACAACAACGTCGAACTTGTCGTCGCCGCGGAACACGTTTTCCATCGGGGTGTTCGTCAGAAGATTTTTCATCTTCCATTTGTAGGTGAAGCCCGTGCGGCTCGAACCGTTGACATCAGAACGCAACACGATCATTGGCTTGCTGTCGACCATGATGATATTGCCAACACGAATTTCTTTTGCGGGTTTCATAGGAATGTACGTAAAAAGTGGGTTGCATGAAGACCATCTGCCGCCTGGGCGCCATCAGCGCCGCAAGCTTGCGTTTGATCGGTTAAAAATACGTTAGAAATAACCGGGCATTTTACCTTAATTTTGGGCAAGCGCCTATCTCGTCGCGCCAGCGAACGCCAGCAAGTTACTTGCCAGATCGCCATTAGCCTGCATCTGCCGCTGCCAGGCCTGCGCGCGCGCCCGGATGCGCGGCAGATCAGCCTGCAATGCGGGCCACAGCTGCGCCCACGGCAAGGCGTCCGCGCTGGCGCCATTCCAGGCTAGCGCCGCCTGCACCAGGCTATCGATGGCGCCGTCCGCATCGGCCGCATAGCGCTGCAAGAAGGCGCGCAATTTCACGTGATGCAGGTTTTCATCCTGCACGTAGATATGCCAGAGAAACGGCTGGCCAGCCCATTGCGCGCGCACGAAAGAATCCTCGCCACGCACGAAATTGACGTCACAAGCCCACAGCAGGCGGTCATAATCGTCTTGCGGCATGAAAGGCAGCACGCGCACGGTGAGCGCACCGCGCGTGCGTGCCGCGCCGACCACCGCCGCATCGTCGCCGATAAACGCCTGAACAGCATCGAACGCGACGCCTTCCGGCACCAGGCACGTAATGGGATCGCTCCCCTCCCGCCAGGTGGCAAACAGCTCGGCGACGGGAGCCGATGGGTAGCAGAACAGCGATACTTTCAAGGCACGCATTTCCGCTGCCGTCACGCCGAATTGCCCGAGGAATGCCGCCATGGCGGCCGCATCGGACTGGAACGCCAGCCGCCGCTCGTCGAGCGCCGCTTCGCGCAGCAGGCCGCCCGTTTTATGCGTGAAACCGGGGAAGAAGAAATGCTTGATCATGCCATGGCGCGGCGACGTCAGCGCATGGCAGCCCTCGACCCACTCTTCCGCCGTCAAGCCTTCCAGGTTCAGCCACACCGGCTGCGGCGCGCATTGCGCCATGGCGGCGATGTAGCCGGGCGGGATGTCGCAGGCAAAGAATTCGATGACGATGTCGGCGATATCGGCGGGCGCGAACTCGCCCTCCTGGTCGCGCCAGTGGCGCACCGTGACGCCGCCGGCCTGCTGCGCTGGCGCCGCCACGTCGATTTCCGGGCAAATACGCCGGAAACTGGATAAATCGTCGACCCACAGGGTGACGGCCACGCCGTGCTCGCCGCTCAACTGCCGCGCGAGACGCCAGCAAATGCCGATATCGCCGTAGTTATCGACGACTTTGCAGAAGATGGCAAGAGATGATGCGCGATCGGTAGGCAGTGGCATATTGAACGGGAAGTGAAAAACGTGGGCATGGCGGCCAATAACAAAAAAGCCGCACTGTTACCAGGCGGCTTTATTGTTGGCTGATTCAGCCGGTCTGGCGTCCCCAAGGGGATTCGAACCCCTGTACTCACCGTGAAAGGGTGATGTCC
>NZ_JCAQAV010000062.1:0-18838 GCF_059617925.1 Janthinobacterium sp. JF4
TCGATAGCGGACGCACCCAGTCGGTGATGTTCGGCATCGCCATGCCGCTCAGGTAATCACGTAGTCAGGCGCGCCATGATCGCCGGCCCGGAGTCAATCCGGTCCGGCGATTTTTTTGTCCGCGCGCCGTCACAGCGTCCACGGATGGTCTTCGGCGCCGGCGACAATGCCGCCCAGCACGGCCTGGTCGCGTTCGGCATGGCTCTGGCGCAGGAAGACGGGCAGGTCCGCTGCCAGGCGGGCGAAACGGGCATTGCGGCACAGGGGGCCGGCGCCCAGCGCGCGCGTGGCCAGGTGCAGGACCAGGGTGGCGGCATCTTCCGCTGCCAGACGCAGGCGCAGCGCCAGGCCCATGGCGTCGCGCTGCGGCTGTGCGTCGATCTCGGCGGCGCCTTCGCGCAGCAGGGCGCCCACGGCGCGCAGCGCGCAGTCGATTTGCCCCAGTTGCGCCAGGCGGACACGGTCGGGGGCGGCGTGCTGCGCGCGCGCATGCAGGTGGCTGGCGACGGCGCAGGCCGCGCCATACCAGGCGGCCGCGATGCCGGCGCCGCCATGCCAGAAGCCCGGGCGGGCCAGATACGCGCCCGGCGCGCCCACGGGAAAGGCGCGCGCGGCGGAAAAGGTCACGTCGACGCTGGCGCAGGCGAGCATGCCGACGGCTTGCCAGCCTTCGTCCGTGACGCGCACGCCGGGCTGCGACAGGGGCACGCAGGCGAGGCACGCCTGGTTAGCGTCGTTCCAGCAGCTGATCAATGCATGGCTGAGGCCATTCGCCCCGGTACACCAGGCCTTGCGTCCGTCGAGCACATGGTGGCCATCGGCCATCTGCCGCAGCTTGACGCGGGTCCCCGGCATGTCCGCGCACCAGACGCCCCAGCCGGCGCCGGCCGGCACGCTGGGGCCGCCGATTTCCGCCAGGATGGCCAGCGCATCGGTATGGCCTTCATACAGCTTGAGCAGGGAGAGGTCGACGGCGGCGATGGCGGCCAGCATTTGCCAGCGCCGCAGGGTGGCGCCGTGGCCGGGCAGGGGCAGCTGGTCCAGTCCCCCGTCGCGCAAGCGCCGCAAGCCTTCGATGGGGTGAAAAGCGCTGTCCTGTGGCTGCAGCAGAGCCTCCAGTGCAGCGCCGGAAGGCAGGGAGAAAGCGGTGGGTGGCATGGCAAGCTCCTGTTTTTCAACAGGATAGCCTGTTGCTTTCGCCATGTCTGTTCGATTTTGCACATACACTCACGAACGGACGCGAGGCCATGCAACTGCAGGGCCATGGGCCCCCGCAGCCAGACCCGTACCTATTTTTTTACATACAGCATGTCGGGCACATAACTGGTGCCGTTATGCGAGAAGGTGTAGAGGGTGTTGTCGCGCAATAGAACGCCACCTTTGATGGTTTCCGCCGGGCGCATGCCTTCGTCGAGGAGGCAGCTGGAGCCCCCTTCATATTCGATGCACCATTGCTGTTTGCCATCTTTCTTTACGTATTGCACGCCAGGCCCCGTGACGTTGAAGCTATAGGCGGGTAATGACAGGCTCAGCTTGTCGATGCGCACATTGGTCGGGGCACCATTTTCCGTCAGTTTGACCAGAACGTCGGCCACGCCATCCGGCGTCGCGCTGATCTTCGCGGTCATGCTTTCCGTCCCCAGCAAGGCGCCGCCGCAGCCGGCCTTGAGATAGGTTTCGGTGGTGGCGGTGAGTTCCATCGCGCCGCTGCCATCGGCCTTGGCTGCGACGACCATGATCTCGCGCTCATGGTCGTCGCATGGCGCTTGCCAGGTGCCGACGTAGGAGGCCAGCGTCGAGCCAGCATCACTGCCGCCACCGCCACCGCCACCGCCACCGCCGCAGCCTGCCAGCAGTGTGGTGCCCGATGTCAATACTATTGCCACAATTTTTTTCATGCCCCATCCTTTTATGCCGGCAAGCATGCGTGCCGTAGGCGCGGCAACAGTATAAAAGGATGGATGGGTGGCAATTCTCACCGAATGTATTCGTGATTTGATTTAAATCAAGAGCAACGCGCTACCGGCAGGCATGGCCTGCTTAAAACTCTTCCCAGTCATCACCGGCTGGCGCCTTGGCTTGCGTTTTTTCCGCGGGCGCCGGTTTGATCGAGGCGAGGCGCTTGCCTGGCGGCGCCGCCTTGACGGCTGGCGGCGTGCGCGGCGTTGCCACCGTCTTCACTGCCGGCGCCGCCGCTTGTTGCTGTGCGCCCAGCTTGAACACGCTGACCACCTCGGCCAGATGGCTGGCCTGGTCTTGCAGGCTTTCGGCGGCCGCTGCCGCTTCCTCGACGAGGGCCGCGTTTTGCTGCGTCACGCCATCCATCTGCGCCAGCGCCTGATTGACCTGGGTGATGCCGTCGCTTTGCTCGGTGGTGGCGACGCTGATGTCGGCCATGATGGCAGTGACCTTGCGCACGCTGTCGACCACTTGCTCCATGGTGGCGCCCGCTTCATCGACGAGCTTGCTGCCGGCGGCCACCTTGCCGACGGAATCGTCGATCAGCAGCTTGATTTCCTTGGCTGCCGCCGCCGAGCGCTGCGCCAGGTTGCGCACCTCGGTCGCCACGACGGCGAAGCCGCGGCCCTGTTCGCCCGCGCGCGCCGCTTCCACGGCCGCGTTCAGGGCCAGGATATTCGTCTGGAAGGCGATGCCGTCGATGACGCTGATGATGTCGACGATCTTGTTCGACGAGTCATTGATCGACGTCATGGTTTCGATCACCTTGCCCACCACTTCGCCGCTCTTTTGCGCCACGCTGGACGCCGACGCGGCCAATTGATTCGCCTGGCGCGCATGGTCGGCGTTTTCCTTGACGGTGCCCGTCAGCTCTTCCACCGAGGCGGCCGTTTCTTCCAGCGAACTGGCTTGCTGCTCCGTGCGGGCCGACAGGTCATTATTGCCTTGCGCAATTTCCGCGCTGGCACGCGCCACGTTGTCTGCGCTGGCTTGCACTTGCAGCAGCACGGCGTGGATCTTTTCCACGAAGGCGTTGAAGCCCTTGCCAATCACGGCCAGCTCGTCGGTGCCCTTGACTTCCAGCTTGACGCGCAGGTCGGCGTCGCCGCTCGACAGGTCCGTCATGGTGCGGCCCAGGGTGCGCAGGGGGCGCGTCAGCTGGTTGACGACGAGGATCAGGATGCCGGCCGTGGCCGCCGCGCACAGCAGGGCGACGATCAGGGTGTAGATCATCAGGTCGCGCGCCGAGGCCGTGGCCACGCTTTTCGGGAAGTTCAGTTCCACGCTCCACGGCGCGATATCGGGGTGGATCTGCAGCGGCTGCAGCAGGTGGATGTAGCCTTTGTCGTCCTCGTATTCATACGCCTGGCCCTGGCGCACTTTTTCCAGGCCGGCGGCCGGCACGTCGTCCGCCTTTTTGCCCAGCCGTTCAGGCGCGGGATGGCTGGCGTACAGGCCGCCGTTCGAGATCAGGGCCAGCTTGCCGCCCTCGATCACTTTCAGGCCGGCCAGGATCTTCGCCAGGCGCGTGAGCATGAAGTCGGCGCTGGCCGTGCCCTTGAAGCCGCCATCGATCATGATGGGGGCCACCAGCGAGGCCATCAATACATCCTTGCCATCGACGGGGTAGATGTATGGTTCCGTAAAGTAGGTCTTGCCGGTACGCTTGGGCACGTCATACCAGTCGTTGGCGCCCGGTTTCGGGTCGAAGACGATGGGTTCGACTTGCAGCTTGCCGCCGGCGCCCCGCGTCCAGTAGGGCATGAAGCGGCCGCTGGCGTCATAGTTTGGTTTCTGGTTGGCAAATTCTGCATCCTTGCCGTCGAGCGCGTCCGGTTCCCACGTCACGGCTGCGCCCAGCAAGTCTTCCGAACTGGTCAGCGTCGCCTTGGTCAGTTCATTGATCTGATCGCGCTGCAGGGGCAGGCTGGCGCTTTTGGTGCCGCGCATGGCGCCGGCCAGGCTGGAAACGCTGGCCAGGTTGCTGGCGATGCGTGCCTGCAGTGCTCCCGCCACTTCGCGCGCCGACGTGCGCGCCAGTTCCAAAGCGGCCGCTTCGGCGCTGGCGCTGCTCTTGTAGCCGATCACCGCCGCCGTGACGCCCAGGCTGAGGATGGCGAGCGCGGTAGCGGCGACGCAGATTTTAATGTTGAGTGAGAGTTGCATGAGGCTATTCCTTGGTCGGGAGGGGTATCGGTGTCTTGGGCGCAGCGCGGGTGGCGCGCCTAGAACGTCTTGCTGATGGCTAGCACGAAGGTGGTTGCGGCCGGGTTCGAAGTGTCGACCTGGCCAGCCCCATTCGGGATGCCCAGGGTGTAATGGTCGTAGGCGTCGGTGGCGCCCCAGGCGCGCGTCACGGCGCCACTCAGGCTCCAGCCGCCATCGAAGGCCCTGGTGACGCCCACCTTGGCGTCGCGCCAGTTCCACATGGCATTGCCCGTGCCCGCCACCCGGCCATTGCCGGCGTGCAGGTTCAAGGTCCAGGCATTGCCCAGGTCAACATTCGCGCCCACGTCCAGGTAACCGGTGCCGCGCGCATTCGTGATGCCGAAAAAGTCGCGCGTGACGGTATGGTTGTACTTGGCGTACAGCATCTTGTAGCTCAGGCCCAGCGACAGTTCGCCATAGTCGTACTTGACGCCCGTGGCGCGGTAGACGGCGCCCGGATACTTGTAGTAATACGCCAGCACGCTGTAGCCCAGTTCGCCCACCGTGCCGCTGTAGCCGCCGTACAGGTCCCATTCGACGGTCGCATCCTCGATATAGCGGTCGCTGACGGTGGACGCCCAGGTGCCCAGCGACCAGCCGCTGGGGTGCGCGTAGTCAACGCCCGCTTGCAGGGCCGGCTTGCCCCAGGTCTGGCGAAAGCCGCGCGAAATGTACTGCGAGGTGAGGCTGGCATTGGCGCTGAAGGTGGCGGCAGGGCTGTCCGTGGTCTGGGCCTGCACGGGCAGGGCGGCCAGCAGGAAGATGCAGCCCAGCAAGGATGTTGCAGGAAAATGGCGGTTCGATGGCATGGCAGTCGGCTCCGTATTTGCTGGCAGCGGCCGTCCAGGCACGTTGCCCTGATGGTTGCGATAAAAATGCGGAATGGACTTTGCGCAAGCAAGGCGACGCCGTCTGCATGCTCGCCTGAACATGCACACATTCTCACCAAACGTAACTGAAAGGATAGGGGCTAGGGCTAGTGGAAGTCAATAAAGTTGCGCTAGGGAAATCGTAAGTTGTTGTTTCCTGGCACTTTTTCATGCGCCTGTCACATTCCAGGCCTGCCCCTGCTGGCTGCCTGTTGCAAGCTGGCCAGCAGGCCGGGCAGGGCTGCATGCAGGGCAGGCAGGTCGCCAGCATCTAGCTCGGCTTGCGCTTCCACGCGGCCCGATGGCTGGCCCCAGACGACCTGTGCGCTCAGCCGGGCGTTGGCGTCGAGCCCCGTGACACTGACCAGCAGGGCGACTTCTTCCGGGGCATCGTCGGGCACTTCGGACACGTCTGCGAGCAGGCAGGAAATGCCGAAATGATAATCCTGGAAGGCGCTGGCCGTGCCGCTGGAAAAGGCGAACACGGAAGCGAGCACCTGTGGCGCGGCGGCCGCGAGTGGCGGCAGAGCGGCGCGGAACAGGGGCAGCAAGTCGTTTTCCAGCTGGCGCACCAGCGGGTGGGTGTGGCTGAGGACGGTCATGTGCGGACGAAAGGAGTGGCGGCGCGCGATGGTAGCAGTTTTTGCCGCTGCCGTGCGCATGCATTGGTCCTACCAATGGCCTCAATCGTCGTCGCTGGTGACGCGCGTGCGCACGAAATCGATGTGGCCTTGCATGGCCGTGCGCGCCTCCTCCGGCTGGCTGGCGCAGATGGCCTCGCACAGGGTGCGGTGCTGCGACAGCAGGTGCAGCGAGGTGGCCTCGTCCTGCTGGCGCAAGCCCGTGCCATTGATGGTGATGTGTTCGCGCAGCATGCCGATGATGCTGGTGTGCAAATGCAGGAACATGGTGTTGTGCGACGCCTGCGCGATGACTTCATGCAGCCGTGCATCGGCCTGCGCCTCGCCGTGCTTGTCGTCGCTGGCGCGCGCCTGTTCCAGTTCAGCCAGCAGCGCCATGATCTGCGCGCGCTCGTCCCCGCTGGCCCGCTGCGCCGCAAAATAGGCCGTCGCTCCTTCCAGCACGCGGCGAAATTCCAGGATGTCGTCGCGCAGGGCGGGGTGGTCGGCCACCAGCTGGCTCCACGGCGAGGCCATGCCGGTGCGCAGCTGATCCGTCACGAACACGCCCGCGCCGCGCCGGCTGCGCACCAGTCCCCGCGCCGCCAGCCGCTGCACCGCTTCGCGCACGGTATTGCGCGAGACCCCATATTGCAGCGCCAGCAGGCGTTCGGCCGGCAACTGCGCGCCCGCCGGCAAGCTGCCGTCCAGCAGGGCCGTCTCCAGCCTGCGCATCACCATCTCGACCCTGCCCCGCGTTTGCATGCCTGTCGCCATCGCTGTCTCCCGGTGTTGTTTTAAAGTGGTCCGAGCAATTTGAAGTGGCTTGCGGAAGCTGGAATTATGCGTGAACCAGTCATTCTTAACAACATACAGCGGCGCCGCAGCAACACACAGAGCGCCGGGGAGACACACTCATGCAGCCAGACCCGCGCCAGCCACGCCGCTATCCACCCGCACCGCTCCAGGTGTACCTGTTCGCCACCTGCCTGGTCGACCTGTTCGTGCCGCAGGCGGGACTCGACGCGGTGCGCCTGCTGGAGCGGGAAGGCTTGCTGGTGCATTATCCGCGCGGCCAGAGCTGCTGCGGCCAGCCCGCCTACAGCAGCGGCAATCCGGAACAGGCGCGCGCCGTGGCCCGCGCCCAGCTCGACCTGTTTGCGCAGCCGTGGCCCGTGATCGCGCCATCCGGCTCGTGCGCCGGCATGATGCGCCACCACTGGCCGCAGCTGTTCCACGACGATCCCGTGGCCGGCCCCAAGGCGGTCGAATTGGCCGAACGCGTGTATGAACTGAGCGAATTTCTCGTCTGCGTGCTGAAACTCAACCTGGCCGGCCTGGCCCTGGCTGGCCCAGGGCAGGCGGAGGAAAACGTGGTGCTGCATACCTCGTGCGGGGCGCGCCGCGAGATGGGCACGCGGGTGCATGGCGTGGCCTTGCTCGACGCCCTGCCCGGCGTGACGCGCATCGAACACCAGCGCGAATCGGAATGCTGCGGCTTCGGCGGCACGTTTTCATTGAAACACCCGGATATTTCCGGCGCCATGGTCAGCGACAAGATCGCCTCGGCGTGCGCCACGGGCTGCGACCGACTCGTCTCGGCCGACTGCGGCTGCCTGCTCAATATCGGCCACGCCGCGCAGCACCAGGGCGCGCCGCTGCCCGTCGAGCACCTGGCCAGCTTCTTGTGGCGCCGCACGGGAGGTGCGCCATGAGTACGGCATGGACCGCCCGCGAACGCATGCTGGGGCGCCTGCGCGCCGCCGCGCCCTCCGCGCCCGACGCGGTGGGAGTCATCGATATGGCCATCGACCAGCACTACCTGGCGCGCCGCGCCGCAGCGCCGCTGTCACCACGGGACAGGATAGCCGCCATGCAGGCCGCCCTGCGCGCCGCGCACGCGGAAGTCGACTGCGTGACTGGAGCTGCCTGGCCCGTCCTGCTGGCGCAGCGCCTCGGTGCGCACGGCGTGCGCCGTTTGCTGCTCGATGCCGACAGCCGGGAAGGACTGGCCTTGCGCGCCGCCTTGCCAGCTGGCGTGGAAACGCTGTCCTTCGAGCGTCCGCTGGCGCAGTGGAAGGGCGAATTGTTCGACACGGTCGATGCCGGTTTCACCGTCGCCCGTTCGGGCATCGCCGCCAGCGGCACCCTGGTCATCGCGCCCGACGCGGCCACGCCGCGCACGGTGTCGCTGGCGCCGCCGCTGCACATCTGCCTCGTGTATGCCAGTACCGTGCATGCGGACTTGCATGCGGCGGCGCGCGCCGAGCGCTGGGCCGACGGCATGCCGGCCAACCTGGTACTGGTGTCGGGCCCCTCGAAAACGTCCGATATCCAGCAAACCCTGGCCTATGGCGCGCACGGGCCGCGCTGGCTGTGGGTGCTGATCGTCGATGATCTGTCAGCCCATGAAGGAGGCCAGCCATGAACGCCAAGCCCCTGCAATTCGTCAAACCGGCGGATTTTCACGCGCGTGCCCGCGCCGCGCTGGACGACCCGAAGCTGCGCCAGAGCTTTCGCGGCGCCATGGATTTTTTACAGGACAAGCGCAGCGCCCAGTTCCCCGACGGCGACGAACTGGAACGCCTGCGCGACATCGGCGAAGCCGTGCGCCAGCACGCGCTGGCGCGCCTGCCCGATTTGCTGGTGCAGCTGGAAGACAGGCTGACGGCGGCCGGCGTGCAGGTGCACTGGGCCGAGGATGGAGAACAGGCCAACGCCATCATCCACGCCATCGCGGAGAGGAACCAGGCGACGCGCTTCATCAAGGGCAAGTCGATGGCCAGCGAGGAAATCGAGCTCAATCACTACCTGGAAGCGCGCGGCATGACGTGCCTGGAGTCGGACATGGGCGAATACATCGTGCAGCTGGCCGGCGAAAAGCCGTCGCACATCGTCATGCCGGCCATCCACAAGACGAAGGCCGATATCGCCGGCCTGTTCGCCGAGCATATTCCCGATGCGCCCTACACGGAAGACGTCGACAGCCTGATCCAGACGGGGCGGCGCGCCCTGCGCCAGGCGTTTGTCGAGGCGGACATCGGCCTGTCGGGCGTGAACTTCGCGGCGGCCGACACGGGCACCCTGTGGCTGGTGGAAAACGAGGGCAATGGCCGCTTGACGACGTCCGTGCCGGAGATCCACATCGCCATCATGGGCATGGAAAAGGTGGTGGCCAAGCTCGAACATATCGTCCCGCTGGCCAGCCTCTTGACGCGCTCGGCCACAGGGCAGGCCATCACCACGTATTTCAACCTGATTTCCGGTCCGCGTCGCGCAGGTGAACAGGATGGGCCGCGCGAAGTGCACCTGGTCTTGCTCGACAACGGCCGCAGTCAGGCCTACGCCGACGAGCAGCTGCGCGCCACCCTGCAATGCATCCGCTGCGGCGCCTGCATGAACCACTGTCCCGTCTATACGCGCATCGGCGGCCACGCCTACGGCACCACGTATCCTGGGCCGATCGGCAAGATCATTTCGCCCCACTTGCTGGGGCTGGACGCGACGGCCGACCTGGCCACGGCGTCGAGCCTGTGCGGCGCCTGCGGCGAAGTGTGCCCCGTGCGCATCCCGATCCCGCAACTGCTGGTGCGCCTGCGCACGGAGGCGAACCGCAATCCGCATGAGGAAGTGATGCATCCGCTGCGCGGGCAGGGCGCCAAGTTCAGCCGCGGCGAAAGCCTGATCTGGCGTTTCTGGAGCGGCGCCTTTGCGCGCCCCGCCAGCTACCGTTTGTTCCGCTGGGCCGCCACGCGGCTGCGGCTGCTGACGCCGCGCGCGCAACTGGGCTGGACGCAGCACCGCAAGCCGTTGACGCCGGCGCCGCGCAGCCTGGCCGACCTGCTCAATGCACGCGGGCAGGAAGAATAAACAGGCCCCGCTCAAGCATAAAAACACGCTACACAAAAAATACATCAACAGCCGTTTTTTTTTCATTAACAGCATCCACCGGAGGAGACCCGACATGCAAACCTGGACCCAACTTTATACACCGCTCGGCAGCCTGTGGCTGTCGTCGCTGGCGGCAGCCGTTCCCATCATTTTCTTCTTCATCGCGCTGGCGGCACTGCGCATCAAGGGCCACGTGGCGGCCGCCGTCACCCTGGCGCTGGCGCTGGCCGTCGCCATCTTCGCGTACGGCATGCCCGTGCCGCAGGCGCTGGCGGCGGCCGGCTACGGTTTTGCCTACGGCTTGTGGCCGATCGCGTGGATCATCGTCACGGCCGTCTTCCTGTACAAGATCGTCGTGAAGACGGGGCAGATCGAGATCATCCGCGCCTCCGTGCTGTCGGTGACGGACGACCAGCGCCTGCAGGTGCTCTTGATCGGCTTTGCCTTCGGCGCCTTCCTGGAAGGGGCGGCCGGTTTCGGCGCGCCCGTGGCGATCACCTCGGCCCTGCTGGTGGGACTGGGCTTCAACCCCCTGTATGCGGCGGGCCTGTGCCTGATCGCCAATACGGCGCCGGTGGCCTTTGGCGCCATGGGTATTCCCATCATCGTGGCGGGCCAGGTGACGGGCATCGACCCGTTCCTGATCGGCGCCATGGCGGGCCGCCAGCTGCCGCTGCTGTCGCTGGCCGTACCGTTCTGGCTGGTCTTCATGATGGATGGTGTGCGTGGCGTGCGCGAAGTGTGGCCGGCCGCGCTGGTGACGGGTTTCAGCTTTGCCGTCACCCAGTACTTTACGTCGAACCACATCGGCCCTGAACTGCCGGACATCACCTCGGCCCTCGTCAGCCTGGTGTCGCTGACCCTGTTCCTGAAAGTGTGGCAGCCGAAGAATGCCAAGGTGGTCAACGCCGTTGGCGGCGGCGCCGCAGCGCTGTCCGGCTTTGGCGGTGGCGCAGGCAGTGTGGACCTGCGCGGCAGCGGTAGCCGCGCTGCCTCGCCCTATACGCTGGCGCAAACGGCACGCGCCTGGGCGCCGTTCGGCCTGCTGACGGCCATCGTCACCGTGTGGAGCCTGCCCGGCTTCAAGTCCCTGTTCGCCGCCGGCGGCGCCTTGTCAAGCCTGGTCGTCAAGATCCACGTGCCATACCTCGATAAACTGGTGATCAAGACGATGCCCATCGTGGCGGAGCCGAAGGCGTATGACGCCGTCTTCAAGCTCGACCTGCTGTCGGCCGTGGGCACGGCGATTTTGCTGACGGCCGCGCTGTCGATGTGGATGCTGCGCATGAAGCCGCGCGATGGCATCAAGGCGTTCGTGGAAACCGTGGTGGAATTGCGCCGTCCCGTGCTGTCGATCGGCCTGGTGCTGGCGTTTGCCTTCGTTGCCAACTATTCTGGCATGTCGTCCACCCTGGCCTTGCTGCTGGCCGGCAGCGGCGCCGCCTTCCCGTTCTTCTCGCCGTTCCTGGGCTGGCTGGGGGTGTTCCTGACGGGTTCCGACACGTCGTCGAATGCCTTGTTCTGCTCCCTGCAAAACACCACGGCACACCAGATCGGCGTGTCCGACACCTTGCTGGTGGCGGCCAATACGACGGGCGGCGTGACGGGCAAGATGATTTCACCCCAGTCGATCGCCGTCGCCTGCGCCGCCACTGGCCTGGTGGGCAAGGAATCGGACCTGTTCCGCTTTACCTTGAAGCACAGCCTGCTGTTTGCCGTGATCATCGGCATCATCACCATGTTGCAGGCGTACGTGTTCACCGGCATGATCCCGCACTGAGCAGTCCGTAGAAGTACGTAGTAAAACTAGATGAAATGATAGTAAAACGTGCAGAAGGTCATGAAAATGACCTGATGCACTGCAACATGGCGATCCTTCCCGGCGCCATGCCGGGCGGCCGCTTGTTGCCGCATACCCATCCGGTGCTCAAGCGCGAGGCGAGCAGGATGGGGCTGGCTATGGTCTTGCTGGTACTGCTTGCTTCCGGATCAGGATATTAACGGCTCAGACCGCTCATCCAGCTAGGCTGCGGGTTGGCGCGGGCCAGTTCGCGCATGCGGTATTCCAGATCGTAGCGGTCGGTCGATTCGGCCAGGTAGGCTTCTTCGTAAGCGCGTTCGCGGCGGTCGCTGCTGTGGTTCAGCCAGGCGCCAACGCGTTTGGCGGCGTGAACCAAGGTGGCGACGATATTGCTGTTTTGCGTGGTGTGGTAAGTAAATGCGGTAGACATGGCAGACTCCTTGTGTGGCGTGCCGCGTTGTGCTGCACTGCAATATAAGTATAGCGATTCCAAGTTATAAGGCTACTTTTGATTTCAAATGTCAGCTATTCATTTTTCAAATAACGGGCGGGAAAGCTGCGCAATACGGGGCTTTAAGGCATAATGCCGGCGCAGTATCGTAGTTTTACTACATGACTGTTTTGTCCTGGATGTTGTTTTCAGACGCAGCCCGCAAGTGTGCCGCGCCCACAAGACATCGTTCTGACGAGAAATGGTCGGCCATGCGCCTGCCGCGCGCGCGACACGCCATGCCTGCCCCCGTATCGCTGATGGCAGTCATGGCCCACGCTGATATCTTGGAATTGAAAAATGGAGAAGGTATGGAATACGTAAAGCAAGGCCAGGGCGTACCGTCCGCACAGGCCGGCACGCAAAACAATACAGGCGCCCTGATCATCGTCACGGTGCTGTTTTTCATGTGGGGACTGCTGACCTCGCTCAATGATGTGCTGATTCCCCATCTGCGCTCGATCTACACCTTGACGTATGTCCAGGCGATGCTGGTGCAGTTCTGCTTCTTTGGCGCCTACGCCATCGTCTCGCTGCCGGCCGGCATGCTGATCAAGAAGATCGGCTACCAGCGCGGCGTCGTCGCCGGTTTGCTGATCGCGGCCGCCGGCTGCGCCATGTTCTACCCGGCGTCTACCGGCAGCTATGCGCTGTTCCTCTTGTCCTTCTTCATCCTGGCGGCCGGCATCACCGTGCTGCAGGTGGCGGCCAATCCGTACGTGACGGAACTGGGCGACCCGCAGACGGCGTCGAGCCGCCTGACCCTGACGCAAGCGTTCAACGCGCTGGGCACCACCGTGGCGCCGGCCCTGGGCGGCATGCTGATCTTGTCGGGCACCGTGCTGACGGTGCAGCAGTTCGACCTGTTGCCGGCAGCCGAGCAACTGGCTTACCGCGCCAAGGAAGCGGCCTCCGTGCAAGGCCCGTACCTGGTCCTGGCCGCCACGCTGGTGATCCTGGCCGTGCTGTTTGCGCTGGCAAAATTGCCGAAGATTTCGCATGCCGACGATGCGGCCGCCCTGGCGCAGGATGGCCACAAGGTCTCGATCTGGTCGCACCGCCACCTGGTGCTGGGCGCGCTGGCCATCTTCCTGTACGTGGGCGGTGAAGTCAGCATCGGCAGCTTCCTGATCAACTTCCTGGGCGAGAGCCATATCGCGGGCCTCAGCCACGCCGACGCCGCGTATTTCGTCAGCTATTACTGGGGTGGCGCCATGCTGGGCCGCTTCGTCGGCTTTGCCGTGATGCGCTATGTCAGCCCGGGCAAGACGCTGGCCTTCAACGCCGCCGTCGTCATCGCGCTGATCCTCGTCGCCGTGTTCTCCAGCGGTCACACGGCCATGTGGGCATTGATCGCCGTCGGCCTGTTCAACTCCATCATGTTCCCGACCATCTTCAGCATGGCCCTGAACAAGCTGGGCGCGCAAACGGGACAAGGTTCCGGCATCCTGTGCATGGCCATCGTCGGCGGCGCCATCGTGCCATTCATCCAGGGTTTCCTGGCCGACCACATCAACCTGCAGCTGTCCTTCCTCGTACCGGCCCTGTGCTACACCTTCATTCTGTACTTCGGCTGGAAGTACGCCAGCATGTACAACGACGACGCCGCCAAATAAGCCGCGCTGTCGCGATCAATCCAAAGGGTGGCCTCGGCCACCCTTTTTTACATCAGTGGGCGAACGGCGTGCCCAGCACGTCCTGGCATACCTCGAGCCAGGCGCGCGCCGCATGCGACAGGTAGCGCCCGCTCCAGACATGCGCCACCTGCCACGCCACCTCCGGTTCGACGATGCGCACCGCTTCCAACGGTTCGCCGGCCAGGCGGTGGATGAAGGGCTCGGGCAGCAGGGCCACGCCCAGGCCGGCCGAGGCCATCGCCACCAGCCAGTCCCATTGTCCGCTCTGGGCCGCAATCGCCGGCGTGAAGCCGGCCTGCGCGAAATGCTGGCGCAGGCTGCGCGTGAGGGCGAAATCATCTTTCAATAACACCAGCGGCAGGTCGGCCAGCGCCTTGAAGGGCAGTGTCGTGCGTTTTTTCTGAAACGTGCCCGGTTCGGCCAGGGCCCAGATCGGGTAGCTGGCGATGGTGACTGCCACGAGGTCCAGTTCCGGGTCGGCCGGCAGTACCGTCATGCCGATTTCCAGCTCGCCCCCCGCCACCTGGCGCTCGATCTGCTGGCCCGTGTCTTCCTGCAGGGTCAGGCTGATGTTGGGATGGCGTGCGCGGAAGGCCTTCAAGACGGGCGTGAACAGCACATTGATCATGGGCGGGATGCCGACCGTCAGGCTGCCGCGCTGCAAGGCCTGGGTGTCGCGCACTTCCAGGGTCAGCTGGCGCATATTGGCCAGCATCTCCTGGCCGTGCTGATAGACGATGCGGCCCGTGTCCGTCAGGGTCAGCTTGCGTCCATCGCGCACCAGCAGCTGTGCGCCCACCTCGTCTTCCAGCTGGCGCACCATCTTGCTGATGGTCGATTGGGTCAGGTGCAGCGATTCTGCCGCCTGCGTAAAGCTCGACAGGCGCACGGTTTCGACGAAATAGCGCAGGGAACGGATATCCAAGAGGGGGCTCGGCGTTGGCAAGGCATGAAAATATCGACTGGATGTGACGAAATTAATTCATGCCATGCATGTAGTCGGGATTTTATACTGAATCCACTTATGGGGTTGGTGTATGACAGCCATCCAGTTTGAGAATATTAAGAATATCAGGAGCATCACGATGTACGAGGACCGTATCCGCCACCCAGGCTTGCTCAGCAAAATCATGAGCGCCGATGAGGCAGCCAAATTGTTCCACAACGGCATGCGTGTCGGCATGAGCGGGTTCACCCGTGCCGGCGACGCCAAGGCCCTGCCGCGCGCGCTGGCCGAGCGCGCCCTGCAAGATCCGCTCAGCCTGACCCTGATCACGGGCGCGTCGCTGGGCAATGGCAGCGACGGCCTGATGGCCGAGGCGGGCGTGCTGGCGCGCCGCATGCCGTTCCAGGTCGACCCTGTGCTGCGCGGCAAGATCAACAACGGTGAAGTCATGTTCATCGACCAGCATCTGTCGGAAACGGCCGAGCAGCTGCGCTCGGGCAACCTGGCCGCCGTCGACATCGCCGTCATCGAGGCGACGGCCATCACGGCCGCCGGCGCCATCATCCCGACCATGTCGGTGGGGAATTCCGCCGCTTTCGCCCAGCAGGCCACGCAAGTCATCATCGAAATCAACCTGTCCACGCCGCTGGCGCTGGAAGGCTTGCACGACATCTATATTCCGCAAACTCTGCCGGGGCGTGAGCCGATACCGCTCACGCGCGTGGACCAGCGCCTGGGCAGCACGGCCATCGCCATCGACCCGGCCCGCATCGCCGCCATCGTCATCACGGACAGCCCCGACAGCCCGTCGAACGCCTTGCCGCCCGATGCGGAAACGCAGGCGATCGCCGGCCACGTGATCGCCTTTCTCGAAGGCGAAGTGGCGGCCGGGCGCATGGGCCCGGAACTGCTGCCGCTGCAGGCGGGCATCGGCACCATCGCCAATGCCGTGCTGCATGGCCTGATCGGTTCGCCCTTCCAGAACATGACGATGTATTCGGAAGTGCTGCAGGACAGCGCCATTGAGCTGCTCGATTCGGGCCAGCTGGCGTTTGCCTCGGCCTCGTCGATCACCCTGTCGGCCGCCGTGCACCAAAAGCTGATGGACAATATCGACCATTACCGCTCGAAGATCGTGCTGCGCCCGCAAGAGATCAGCAACCATCCGGAAATCGTGCGCCGCCTGGGCATCATCGCCCTGAACACGGCGCTGGAATTCGATATCTACGGCAACGTCAATTCCACGCACGTGTGCGGCACGCACATGATGAACGGCATCGGCGGTTCGGGCGACTTTGCGCGCAACGGGCAAGTGTCGATGTTCGTGTCGAAATCGGCGGCCAAGGGCGGGCGTATTTCCAGCGTCGTGCCGATGGTCTCGCACGTGGACCACACGGAGCATGACGTCGACGTGCTGGTGACGGAATGGGGTTATGCAGACTTGCGCGGCCTGGCGCCGCGCGAACGGGCGCCGTTGATTATCGAGCGCTGCACGCATCCCGATTACCGCGATCAGCTGCGCGCGTATTACGACGCGGCATGCCTGCGCGGCGGCCACACGCCGCACCTCCTGGAACAGGCGCTGTCGTGGCATACGCGCTACCAGGAAACGCAGAGCATGCTGGCAGCGCAGTAAGCTTCGTTCACATCAAGACAGGGCAGGGCGGTGCAGCACCGCGCCTGCCCTTTTTTACACCGGTGTCGAATGGTGTTGTCAGGCGCCCGGCGCAAAGCGCAGGCGGATGCCTTGCGTGACGACAGCGAGCAAGTCGTCGATATGCGCGTGCATTTCCGGGTGCGGCGTCCACGGGTCGCCCGCATCCATGACGATGCGCAGCGACACGAGGCCGTGCAGCGATTGCCAGAAGATCTGCGTCATCGTGTGCAGCGCCGGCTCGTCCTGGCGCACCTGGCCCGTTTGCGCCAGCTCGCCGAACAGGTGCAGCGCATAGGCGTACGGGTCCTGCTCGATATTGCCATGTTCGACTTCGACGGCATCGATTTCCGCATGCGGACGCAGCTCCATGAAGATCAGCGAATACTCGTCGGGATGCTGGAAGCCGTACTCGATGTAGGCGCGGCCGACCAGGGCGATGCGCTGCCACGGGTCATCGCTGGTGGCGCAGGCCGTGCGCATGGCGCGCACCAGTTCCAGCAAGTCCTTGTCCATGGCCTGGGCGATCAGGGTGGCCTTGTCGCGGAACAGGGCGTACACGACGGTGGTGGAAAAGCCGGCCGCCTCAGCCACCTTGCGGATGGAGACGGCGCGCGCGCCTCCTTTCTTGATGAGATCTTTGACGACGTCGATGATGTGCTCGCGCCGCGCCTGAGCCTCGCGTAACTTTCTTTCCTGGATGTTAGTTAACTTCTTGTCCACGACTCTTTCCTGGCGACTCTATGAAAGCAGGAATTATAGGGGGGCGGCCGGGCGCCAATGTGTCAGCCACTGTTACAAATCAGTTTTTTGTCCGGTAGATGCAACAGCTGACCGATTTTTCGCGTTTTTGCCCCGCACTTTTCCATCGATGCCCCGGATTGGTGCATAAATTGCCTGGCCAGGCTTTGCGAACGGGGCCAAAGGGCGGAAAATAGCGGGATAGCTTACACTGCGTTTAGCACAACGGCGCCAGCCCACGAGGCGACGCCGGAACACTTACATTCGGACGGGATCATTACATGACCATTAAAATCAGCCAGAACTTCGACTCGGGCGCCATCGAGGTGGTAAGCGCCACCAGTGCCGGCGCCATCGACCTGAACTTGCGCAAGGATAGCCACGCCGACATCCACCAGTGGTTCCACTTCCGCCTGCAGGGCGCGCGCGGCCAGGCATGCACGCTGCGTTTCCTGAACGCGGGCCAGGCCACCTATCCGGCCGGCTATGAGGACTACCAGGCCGTGGCCAGCTACGACAGCGAAAACTGGTTCCGCGTGCCGACCTCATTCGACGGCCAGGTCATGACGATTTCGCACACGCCGGAACTCGACAGCGTGTACTACGCCTACTTCGAGCCGTATTCGTGGGAGCGCCACCTGCGCCTGCTGGGCGAAGTGGCCGAGCATCCGCTGGCGCGCGTGTCCGACCTGGGCAGTACGGTCGACGGCCGCGACATGAACATGGTCACCATCGGCAACCCGCAGGCGGAAAGGAAAATCTGGGTCATCGCGCGCCAGCATCCGGGCGAATCGATGGCCGAATGGTTCGTCGAAGGCCTGATCGACTCGCTGCTCGACGACGCCAACCCGATCGCGCGCAAACTGCTGCAGCGCGCCGTGTTCCACATCGTGCCGAACATGAATCCGGACGGCTCCATCCGCGGCAACCTGCGCACGAATGCGGCCGGCGCCAACCTGAACCGCGAATGGATGACGCCATCGCTGGAAAACAGCCCGGAAGTGCTGTGCGTGAAAAACAAGATCCACGAAACGGGCGTCGACATGTTCTTCGACATCCACGGCGATGAAGCGCTGCCGTACAACTTCGTGGCCGGCAATGAAATGCTGGAGAACTTCACGCCGGCCCAGGCGGCGCACCAGAAGGCCTTCATCGAGCGCTACAAGCAGGCCAGCCCCGATTTCCAGGACAAGTTCGGCTATGCGGCCAGCAAGTACAAGTCGGACATGCTGACCCTGGCGTCGAAATACGTCGGCCACCACTTCGGCTGCCTGGCGCTGACCCTGGAAATGCCGTTCAAGGAAAACGACGACCTGCCCGATCCGGCCGTGGGCTGGAACGGCGCGCGCAGCGCGGCCTTGGGCGCGGCCATGCTGCAGCCTATCCTGCTGTCTCTCGATTGAACGGCGTTGATCATGGGCGTCGAGATCGAGCGTAAATTCCTGTTGCAAGGCGACGCCTGGCGCGGCCTGGGGCAGGCGGTATTGCTGCGCCAGGGCTATCTGTCGTCCGCGCGCGAGCGCGTGGTGCGCGTGCGCATCGAGGGCGAACAGGCGATGCTGACCATCAAGGGCGCGAACGTGGGCGCGACGCGCGGCGAGTGGGAGTATCCGATTCCGCTGGCCGACGCCGTCGAACTGCTCGACGGCCTGTGCGAACAGCCGTTGATCGAAAAGGTCCGCCATCGCATCGAACACGCGGGCATGGTGTGGGAAGTCGACGAGTTCCTGGGCGCGAATGCTGGTTTGATCGTGGCCGAGATTGAACTGGCTTCGGAAGAGCAGCCCTTCGAGAAACCCGAGTGGATCGGCGCGGAAGTGTCGGGCGATGCGCGTTACTACAACGCGAACCTGATCCGCCACCCGTTTTCACAGTGGTGACGGTGGATTACTGACGTGGCAATGAAAAAGGCGGAACCTCGGTTCCGCCTTTTTTGCATGCGCTGGTGGTGCTGTCGGATTACGCGCTGCGCGCTAATCCGACCTTGTATTATTCCTCTCATGCGGTTGGTGGTGTTGCGAA
>NZ_JCAQAV010000063.1:0-14572 GCF_059617925.1 Janthinobacterium sp. JF4
TGGCCCGGAACAGGGCCATGCTGCGACGAGGAATATGATCGCACGAAACTAAACATGTAGCCAACCAACAAATCGCACGCACTGAAAACAGCAGCAAATTGAACGCGCATCATGCAGCGGTCCCGACGGCGTGCCTAGTTACTGCAAAGTTCGATTATTTGAAATGGCCTTCAGTGAAGGGGCGCAGTATGACCAGTCGTACCGGCAATACCTCGCTGCGCGCGGCGCTTTACATGCCCAACTTGGTCGCACGCCGCCACAATCCCATTCTCTGCCGTTTTGCCGAACGCTTGTCTGCAACGGGCATGGCGAAAAAAAACAGTGATTGGCGCAATCATGCACAAATTAGTCCATCTGATCTATGGCGTGATCCACTCTGACAGGCCCTTCGATGCGCATTACTGGGCAAAAGGACTTGTCATTCAAGACGGTATCTAACCCCGGCCCTCCGGCCCTCACGAATGACGGACCGGGTCCTAGTCCTGTTCATTCATCATCTTCGCCTTTGAAAAAATTTTGAGGAAACAATTTCCTCATTTCTTCGCGCCGCTCCGAAAAAATAGCGAAATTATCATTAACATCCGCAATGTTTTGCGTCACTCTAACAATAAATCCATCACCAATCTTTTCCACAAAAAATCCTGATTCTTCTAATTTTTGAATATCGATATCTTTACAAAAATCAGGACCATAGTACATAGCCCATCCTATCCCGCAAATTTCCGGATTCAGTGAAGCATTAAAGGATCCCAAACGAAAGCTATCGTACCGCCCAAGATCTTTCAATTCTTCTTCAACAAATAAATGTAGCATGCCAATTTGCGGAGGAAGAATACAACACCACGACTTAAATAATTCATAAAAATTTACTTTCGATGCGTAGTCCGAAGTAAAGCTGATTTCCCCAGGAACAATCTGAGATTTTATATTTCTCTTTGTATGAGTCACATAACCCAAAGATTTCACCGATTTTTTTCGCCGCCAGGCAAATGTGTCCGCAACTTCAAATGTCCCTCCGCTATAACTCAAAGTAACAGGAGTCGCCCAGAAATTTTCAACACATTTCTTTCCAAGAAACGGTGCATCAAATTTATCAGGATTATGAGAAATTTGCTCAGGAAGGAGATTTCCTTGAAATTCACACAAACTATCTAAAATATGTTCCCCAATACGCCAATTAACTGTCTCGCTCTTTGTTCTGACATTAATTTTTATATACTTTTTCATGACGATTATATTTTCTTAATGGTTTTTGCGACAGGATCATATACGTATATTTCCCCACCCGTTTTTTTAATTTCAGCAACAAGATTCTTGGATATGGTTTTATTTCTTGGACTAACTACCAGATTGAGTGGTTGTCCAGTCTCCTGTGCAATTTGCACTTGCGCTCTAAACTGAGGTGACAGAGATAAATCAACCACATTTTTTGCTTCAATCATTCCTCCAACATTTTTCCCGCTTATATCTACAATTGTCTTAACCTCACGCCCGTCCGCCAACCTGACAGTTATCGCTGTATTATTTTTCTCCGCACCAACATGTTTAAGTTCATCAATAAGGCTTTTTTCAAACTCGATGCCATTTTTGTAATTGATTGAAATCTGCGAATTGGAATTTGCATTTCCAGAATTAGAGTTACTTGAAGAGCTTCCATTTACCCCTGAATTATTGTCATTTCTCTTATCGTCACTTGACTCGTCACTACTAGAAAAAATTACATTTCCAGGCTGATAACTAGGCGAGCCAATAATTGCTGGCAATCCCTTTGAAACTACGCAAAGTGGAGGCAAACAATAAAATCGAGGCAATACCAACACGCCGCCAGCACTCGGGCCACTTGGACCATCCAAATCATTGGGAAAATCCCATGGACCCGTCGTTCCAGTATTGGCCCCACCTTGCTTGAATGTCAGAACCGCAGTGTCAACGACATATTTTAATGTCGATTTACCCAACTGAGTCACTGCATCGTGAGAGCGGAGAACGAAATCCCGCCTGAAATCCCCTCCGTGACCGCTTAAATCATATTTAAACTGCCCTGTAGCTTCGAGGATACGCTTCTCGTCAAGATACAAAGCTCCGCGCACCTCTTGTGCTTGGTACGCTGCTTTCTCAGGATTGGCATCCGACAACTGATTGGAACAATGGACCAAAGCACATGCTGCATCGTCTAACCTTCGTTGCGCCGCTTCGCTTTTGCCATTTTTCAACTCCTTAAGCAAGCGTTTTTCATTATCATGAAACTCGCGGTTGTAGGAATCCACGGTGTTAGCGCTGGCGCCCCCCTGTGCCGCTCCCGATAGCAGGCCAACGCCATCTTGCCCACTGATGCCTCCCGCAGTCAACCCTGCAACCGCCCCACCGACAGCAGACCATATTTGCTGGTAACTATTGATCAACTCATCCTTCGCCGTACCTGTCAACTTTAATCTTTCAGCCTCCTTGGCCCCCAACTCAGCGCCTAAACGATGTCCAAGATTGCCACCCGCGACACCTACCACGCTATTTATAGCACCGGATCCTCCACCCGATAATGCACCGATCATGCCCTGCGTAGCACCATGCAGTGCAAGGCGATATGCGCCATCATCACCCCATGCCGCTGCCTTCTCTTGCGACTGCTTTGCCAATGCAGTGAACTCTGCTGCTGCGGTATAGTCGCCAGCCGTCTCGGCCTTCTTCGCCGCAGCAGCAAAACTATCAGCGTCAATTTGCGCCGCATCCTGATATTTTCCGGCAAAGTCGCCAATTTCCTTTGCTGCCAGTGGGGCGACGGCCTCCGTAAAAGCCTTGGCTACATCCATCGTCGCCTGCAACTTGGCCTTATCGAAATTATTGCCGATCTTGCCACTGCTATCCACTCCGGTCGTCACATCGCGGTTCACACCGGCGATACTCTCATCCGCGCCTTTGCCCGTCGCCGCGCGCTGAGCCGCATCGTCGGTGATGACGATTGTGCCGCCGCTGATACCGCTACGGGTCGTGCTGGTGGAATTTTCGCTGAGGGAAACGATAGCTGGCAGGCCTGCCGTAGTAGCATCTTTTTTGCCACCGACATCCGTCAGGTTCTCATTTCGTGTGCCCGTGCCAGCAAAGGACATACCACCCGACACCCCCACACTGCTGCCCTTCGATATCGCATGATTGGCAATGTCGCTGTGCGTCAGGGTTGAAGTAATCAGACTGCTGTCAAGCTTGCCCGCCTCGGTGGCGCTGATGACGGCTCCCTTCAAGTCCGTATTGCCGCCCACCTTGATCTGGAAGCCGCCATCGCCCGCCTTGATGCCGCTTTGCTCCTGCACGCTGGCGTAGTCGTTGTGCATATTGCTCTGGCTATAGCTGCCGCTGACGCTGGCGCCAAAGCCCACCGTACCGCTGGCGGAAATGCTCTGGCTCTTGCTGTCGAACTTGGCCAGGTCTTGCAAGCTTTCCAGGTTCAGATTGCCCTTGATGTCGGCAATCACCTGGTTGGCGCTGGCCACGGCGCCCTTGATGTTGGTATCGCCACCGCTACTGATCACCAGCTTGTCGCCCGCATTCACATGCGTATTGAGTTGCGTCGTGCCGTCGCCGTCCTCATGGCCTTTGCTGCCGCTGACGCTGGCAGTGAAGCCGAAGGACATGCCCTTGCTGCTCACGCTGGCCGCCACGCCAGCCGAGGCGCTCATGCTCGAGCTTTTGCTGTGCTGGCTTTCTGTATCCTGCGCCGCCAGCAGATTGACGTTGTTGTCGGCATGCAGGCGGATATCGTTCTTCGCGTTCAAGTCGCTGCCGAGGATATTGATGTTGCTATCCTTGCCGCCGCCCAGTGCCGTGATGTTGATGTTGTTGCCTGTCAGCACACTGCCGCTGTGCGTCGTGCTGGCCGTGTTTTGCGTCTGGATGCTTTCCGAATGGCCCGCCGTCAGGCTGATGCTGACGCTTGGTCCGCCTTCCTTCATCATGTCCTTGGCCGCAGCGTTCGCCGCCATGGCAGTGGTCGCCGCCGCCATGGCAGTGACGCGACCATCCTTGGCCGTGCTGGCCGCCGAACTCATGGTTTGCAAGGTCTGGATGGCGCTGATCACGCTGCCGCCCAAGGCCAGGGTCAAGCCATCCTGCGTCGTCTTGACTTCAAATTTCCCCTTCTCATTGTCCTGGCCAGGCTTGATGGTGACGCTCTTGCCGATGATGTCGAGGTCCGTCGCGGCAAGAATATCGCTGCCGCCTATCGTCACGTTATTGCCAGCGACCATCGTCAGCGCGCCGCCTGTGGCGCCGATCGAACTGCGCGCCTCGCCGCTTTGCAAGGTGGCATCTCGTTCCTGGTCTACGGTCGTGGTCTTGGTGCCATAGCTGAAGCCGATGCCACCGCTACTCATGAAACCGCTTTTCTTGGTACTGGAATGGTGCAGCTCGTATACGGTATTGGTGGCCGCGTCGATCGTGATGTTGTTGCCCGCGAGTAATCGCGTCGCGTCGTCGCTCAAGATACTCGAACCGGTGACTTGCAGATCGCGACCCGCCTGCACTGTCACACTGCTGCCGCCAAGCGAGGTGCCAATCGCAGTGGTGGTATCGACCACGTCATGCTTGGTCGTCGTGGTCTTGTTCCAGAAACCCTTCTTCGTCGATTTGCTGGCAACATCGGTCACTTCGTTCTGGAAACCATTGACCAGGCTGATGTCATTGCCCGCTACCAGGCCCAAGGTGCCACCCGCCTGCACGTCGGCCGCGCGCGCCAGCAGGTCATGGCCCGCCTGCAGATTGACATTGCCGGCGCCCATGATCTGGCTGCCTATTTCACTGGTCTTGCTCTGTTTGCTGTAATTGTCAGCGTTGCGTAGGTCATTCTGGGTAGAGGCCACGGTAACGGTATTCAAGGTCAGGTTATTGCCAGCAATCACGCTGGTCTGGCCATTCACGCCGGCATTGGCGATGACGCCGCCCGTCACCGTCACATCGCGCCCTGCCTGGACGACGAGGGCATTGCCTTGGTCCGTGCCCGTCACGTACATGCCTGCCGTCGAGCCGATGGTGGTGCTGGTCGACGTATTGCCCGTCCATCGCTCGCTGGCGTTGCTGACGGTGCTGCTCACCACGTTGATATCGCGGCCTGCACTGGCGACGAGTTTATCGGTCGCGATCACCTGGCCGCCAACATTATTAATGTCATTGCCCGCCAGCACGACGATCTGCTTGCCGCCCAGCTCGCTTCCCTGACTGCTATTCTTAGTCGAGACGCTGCCATACCAGCTTTGATGCGTTTCTGTATCACGTGCCGTAGACATAACGATATTGCGGTCGGCAGTGAGCTGCAACGTTTCCGAAGCATGGACACCTGCCGCCTTCAGCAGGATATTGTCACCGGCACTCATGCGTATATCGCCTGCAGCGGAGATATTACTGCCCGTTTCCTTGACTGACGAGTCGGTCGTGTAGCGCCCTGCATAGCCTTCCATCCGCTGCTCGCTATGGCTACTCACTGTCGTGACGGCGATATCGCGGCCAGCTGCAATGCCGATACCGCCCCCATTTGCCGTGTTAGCAATAGATGCACCCGCAATATTGACATCACGGCCAGCGGACACCAGCAAATTCCCGCCGTTGACTGTTCCGTCACCGGTCACATAAAGGCCAGCCAAACGATCCAGGCTGGTGAGGCTCAGGCTGTTTTTCCCATCGTCCCTATCCAGGGATTGCGTGGATGTTTTTACATTCACATCCCGGCCTGCACTGATTAGTAATTCGCTGTTCGCCGATATGGTGCCGCCAATGTTGTTCAGATCATTTCTAGCGGTAGCGGAAATGGCGTCACCACTAATACGCCCGCCCATATTCTCGATGTTGTCCGCATTCAGCTTGACGATCGTGCGTCCCGCAATCGTACCGCTATTGACCAAATCGCCTTCCAGATTCAGGTTGACCTCCTTGCCGGCCAATAATCCACCCTGTCCATCGATATCGCCCTCACGCACGCGCACATACACTTGCGGCGCCAGCACTTTTTGCATGCTGCCATCTGCCAGCATGACTTCCTGTTCCACCAGCCAGACGATATCGCTGGTCAGCCCCGCCATTTGCTCCGCAGTCAGCGCAATGCCGGGACGAAGGTCCCATTGCTTGGCAAAGGCAATGCCTTGATCCATCAGGGCCTTGTACTGCTGTTCGTCACTGGTGTAATCGCCCACGAAACGCTGTCCCGTCAGCTCTGCAACTTGCTCGCGCACCAGGCGCTGCTCATAGAATCCGTCACCGAGGCGCTTTTGCGTCACAGATTGATCGTTTTTTATTTGATTTAACAAATAATCGGATCCTGTCCACTCCCGGTAACTGGCAAAGCGCGGATCGGTTTCCACCAGATAGCGGGATGATGGCGCGGACCGGATTTGATACAGGCTGGCATTTGGAATTTGCAGGGATGAACCCGTTGTCCGTACCACTTGCGCACGTGTGGAAGGATTACCCAGTTTCACTTGGGTAATACCATTCATGCGTACCTGTCCCTCGCTACTGACAGCGCCTGCGTTTGCAGCACTGCCTGTCGAGGCTGCGATTGCCACGTCTTTCAGCGGGCTCAAGCCTGTCGCAGCGCCCGTTTGCGCTCCTTCAGCCGCAGCCACGGCCTTCGTAGCCAACTGTCCGACTGCACCGCCTTGCCCGATTGTCCCGGCGTTTGCTGCGCTACCTGGCCCAGTTCCTCCCTCAACCGGAACTGCCGCTATACCAACGCGAGTAACGGAACCAAGTTCAGCCGCACCCGGCGCTTGCGCGCCGCCTACGCCAGAGACAAACGATGACGCCAGCGTTGCGATCTCGCCGGCCCGGCCTATCGTACTGGCATCGGCGATACCACCTGGCCCGTTCTTGCCCTGCACTTGATCGCCCGTAATGCCCGCCCCAGCTACGGTAGCGAGCCCGGTGTGCGGGTTAGCCTCGATGCCTGCAATGCCACTCAACTGAGTCGAAGTCACCCTCCCCACATCTCCAACCTGGCCGATGGCTCCGCCATGAGCGCTGCCGGGGCCATTGCCACCGGGCACGGCCGTAGCCGTCCCCACCGACGAGCGCGCCAGTAAGGTCGCATCGACTCCCCCTCCATGCTGGCCGCCACCGTTGGCAGGATCAACACGCGCGTTGGACACAGTGTCAACTGCGACGGTGCGGGCCGCATCACCCGTGCGCGCGCTACCGGTCGCGCCATGGCTACCCGACGCAGCCGCAGCACCTTGCGCCGCGACAACACCCGCCGCCCCGTTCGAAACATAGTTCAATGCCGATGCTGTCTCTGCAGCCAGACCTGTCGCAGCAGAAATTTGACTGCCTGGCGTGACGCCAACTGCCGCATCGGTGGCAGGATTGCCTGTGCGGTCGGTAGTCTGGACGGTATTGCCGCCATCGACGCGACCGATTCCCTTGCCGTTCAGGTCAGCAGAACTGCCAACGCCAACCGAACCCAGGCTAATTGTCGACACGCTGACATTGCCTGCAGCACCGCCTGTCCGCTCTATACCGCCACTGATACCGGAGACGGAAGCATTTGCCGGCTTCGTTCCCTGTCCTGTCGATTTCGTAAACTCCTCATTCCGGGCGGTACTCGGAGAGGTAGATGGAAGCATCTTGGTCGTATCGATCTGCGTCACAAATGTGTATGTCATTTGTTGACTTTGCGAATTATTAAGGATCTCGAACTTTGTCACTTTCCCTATTTCGCGAACAATTTTTTCTCCTTTTGTCTCCGTGTTCTGCAAAATCGCCCGATCTATATCAAGCCTGCCGCCTGCAAGAATATGACTATTGTCATTAACAATCGCATTGGAACTGATTTTTATATTGCCACCGGAAATAATCCGGCCGGGATCTGAACTCAGGATGACACTTTCCACTGTAGTACGGGTAATTTCCCGTTTCCAGAAACGATCAAAACCTTTACCATCGGGCGTTCTCAAAAGCATAATATTCCCTTGGGTATAAGGGCTTCCAATTACCTTTATTCCAGGATCGCTGGTGGCATATCCGGTGCCGTCAAAAACATCTCCGTCCTTAGGACCCACCACCTGATATTCAGAAACTACTTCTGTCGTCTCCCTGCCCTTATCAACAACCAAATGGTTGTTGAGTACATTGACCCGGCTAGCCCCCATCTCCAGATTCCCCAACGCCTCGATCGTCGCGCTTGCATTCGTCACCGATCCCGCCCAGCCCGTGGCGATGCGGTTGCCGTCCAGATAGCCTCCAATCGCCATATCGCCGCCGCTGAAGATCAGGCCGTGTTCGCGGTTATTGAGTGTCGTCACGCCAATGTCGAGGCGGGTGCGCGCCGCGATGGTGGCTGCCACGCCGCCTTCCACGTCATTGTTGACGGTGCCGCCGGCGATGCTCAGATGGTCGCCATAGATGCGGCCCGTGCCCAGGTTGTTCAGCGTTCCCACGTTCAGTTCCGTGTTGATGCCGTCGATCACGCCGCGGTTGTTCAATACGCCGCCGACGTTGACGCGCGTCGTGCCCGCATTGATGTCGCCCGTGCTGGTATTGTCGAAATTGGCCGCGCCCAGGGTCAGCATGCTGAGCGCCTGGATTTTCCCGGCATTGGCCAGTTGCCCGCCGATGGTGATATCCGCATTGCCGTTGGCCATGATCTCGGCGCCCGCGTTCAGCGTAAAGTTGCCGGCCAGGTCCAGCGCCAGATCCTTCTGTGACAACACCTTGCCATCGCCGCTCAGGCTGCCCGCGCGGATGTCGGTGCGCTGGCCGCCGATGATGGTGCCGCCCGAGTTGGTGACGGCCAGTCCCCGGCCGGGGCCCGTGTCCTGCAACGACAGCGTGCTGCCGGCGCTGAGCATGCCCAGTGTGTTGTTGATACTGCCTGCGCTGTTGATTGCCAGGTTGCCATCCGCGCGCACCGCGCCCTGCACATTGCTGACATTGGCACTGTTCAGGATCACATGCACGCCTTCGATGCCCTGGTTCGCGCCCAGGGTGCTGGCGTTGTCGATGGCGCCGCCCGTCACGGTGACGGCCGCGCCGGAACGGATCAAGCCTTGCTGGTTGTTGATACTGCCGCCACCGGCGTTCAGGCCGATAGTGTCCAGCACCTGGATTTGCCCGCCCTGGTTCTGCAAGCCGCTCAGGGTCAAATCCAGCGCCGACTTGCCGACGACCTGGCCGCCACGGTTATCCAGCTGGCCCACGCTGCCCGTGATGTTGCCTGCCGCGCCCAGATAGCCGCCCGCATTGTTCCAGTTGCCCGTTTGCAGGGTCAATCCTGCGCCGCTGCTGATACCGCCGGCACTGCCCGGATGGCGCACGGCATACGCGCCCGCATTGGTGTTGAGTAAAGCGTTGCCGTGCGTATCGATGGTCATGGCGCCGCTCGACTGCAGCAAGCCGCCTTCGTTGTCCAGGATGCCCGTCTGCAAGTTGACGGTTCCTGCGCCCGCCAAGGTGCCCTGCGTATTGTTGAAGACCTGGCCGTGCGTATCGAGCGTGACGTTCGCGCCCGCGATGGTGCCCAGCCCGTTCGACAGGCCGCCATTGCGCAAGATGATGTCGCCGCCCGACTGCATGGTGCCGCCGTCGTTGACGGTGGCGCCCGTGGAGGTGACCGTCAACAGGCCCTGCACCGAAGCCAGCTTGCCGCCGGCGCTGTTGTCGACGCTGGCCGCGTTCACGCTCATATTGCCCGTGGCCGCCAGCATGCCGCCCGCATTGTTGAATGCCTGCGCCACATTTGCCGTCAATTGCCCTCCCGCCGTGGCACTGCCGCCCTGGTTCAGCAGAGTTCCCGTCCCCAGCACGACATTGCCGCCGCCGGCGATGGCGCCGCCATGGCTGTTGTCGAGCACGTTGCTTGCCGTGACCGTCAGGTTGGCCGTGCCGGCCGCCTGCAGCTTGCCGCCCTGGTTATTGAGGGTCGGTGCGACGATATTGGTGTTACCGTTGCTGGCGATGGTGCCGCCTTGGTTGGCCAGGCTGGTCGTCAGTTGAATGCTGGTATCGCCTTTGCCCAGCTGCGTCAGGTTGCCGCCCCCATTGTCCAGGGTCGCGCCCGTCACGCTGATTTGCTGCGCGATGGTGCTGGCGTTACGGTGGTCGATGGTGCCGGCCGTGACGACCAGGGCGCCATTGCCCGTGATCTGTCCGCGCTGGTCGTTCAGCTGCGTGGCCTGCAGGTTCAAGGTGCCGCTGCCCGCATGCTCGATCTTGCCATCCGTATTCGTCAGCGTACCCGCCTTCAGGCCCAGGTTGGCGCTGTTGACGGCGATGCGCCCACCCGTGTTGTCCAGCACGCCCGCTGGCGATGTCAGGTCGATGGCCATATTGCCGGCCCCCGTCTGCACGATGCTGCCTTGCTGGTTGTTCAGGTTGCCGGCTGTGACGGCCAGCTGGCCGGCGCTGATATCGCCGCGCTGGTTGTTCCAAGTCTGGCTATTCGCACCGGCCGTGATCGTCAAGGCGCCCGGCGTGGTGACCACGGCGCCGCTGGTGCTGACGTCTCCCACGCTGGCCGTTAGGCTGATATTGCCGGCGCTGCTGCGGCTGCCGCCCAGGTCGACGCTGCCGCCGTTCAGGACAGCATTGCCTGCCGCCAACACTTGCCCATGCGCACCCAGCGCCTGCTGCGCCGTGACTTGTAAGTTTCCACTCGTTTGCAGGCTGCCATTGGCTTTCACGCCAGCGCCGATCAGGCTGGCCGCGCCGCTGTTGATGCTGTTGGCGCTGATGGTGTTGTTGCCCTGAGCCAGGATCACGCCGGTATTCTCCAGCGCGCCCGTCACGGTGAGCACCTGTTCTGCGCCAGCAAACAGGCTGCCGCTGTTGCTCACGCTGCCCGCCGTCGTCGTCAGATTGCCGCTGGCAACGATACTGCCCTGTGCGTTGAGCAGTTCGTCCATCGTCAACTGCGCATTGCCGCCCGCCGCCTGCAGCTGACCCAGTGTATTGTCCACCTTGCCACCGGCCAACGTCAGGTCGCGCCCGGCAATGATCACGCCGCTGGTGTTGTCCAGTTTGCCCGTCGCCGCCACATTGACGTCCTGCGCGGATGCAATACGGCCGTGGTCGTTGAGTAACTCGCCCGTTTCCACGCGCACATTGCCGTTCGCTTCGATCTTGCCGCCGCTATTGTCCAGGCGCGTACTGGCCAGCACTGTCGCCGCGCTCGTGCCTAGCTGCGTGATCTGCCCCTGGCGATTATCGAGGGTGCCGGCGGAGACGTTCACCTGCTGCGCCAGCAGGCTGGCATTGCGGTGATCGATGTAATTGGCCGCCACCTGCAGCGCGCCATTGCCCGTCAGCTGGCCCCGCTGGCCATACAGATTCGTGGCGCGGATCTCCAGCACGCCCTTGCCCGCATGTTCGATCTTGCCATCCGTATTCGTCAGGTCGCCCGCCTGCAGGCGCAGGTTGGCGCTGTTGACGGCGATGCGCCCGCCCGTATTGTCCAGCGCCCCCGTTTCGATGACGGTATCGCCCGTGCCCGTCTGGATCAAGCTACCCTTGGCATTGTCCAGCTTGGCCACGCGCAGGTCCAATTGCCCCGCACTCAGGCTGCCGCCCTGGTTCACCAGTGCCTGCCCGTTGGCGGCATTGGCCGTGATGGCCAGCAAACCATTGGTCGACACGACGGCCTTGCTGGTCGTCACATTGCCCGCCAAGGCAGTCAAGCCGATATTCGCCGCGCTGCTCTGGCTGCCAGCCACGTCGACCGACGCGCCCGTCAATTGCAGCTGGCCGGCCGCCATGTTCTGGCCGCCAGCCTGCAAGGCGCCACGGGCCGTCACCGTCAGGTCACCGGCCGAGGCAAAGCTGCCATCGGCACGCATGCCGGCCGCCAGCAGGCCGTTGCCGCTGAGTTGTCCTGCCGTGATTGTCGTATTGCCCAGGGCGGCCAGCGAGCCTGAATTGCTCAGCACACCGCCGATCTCCAGGGTCTGGTTGCGCCCCGCATACAGCACGCCTGCGTTGAGCACGTCGCCGCTGACTTTGGCTATGATATCGCTGCCCGCGCTGAGCGTGCCCTGCGCATTGCGCACGCTGGCCGCATCCAGGCGCAAGGCGCCAGTGCCCGCCTGCAGCAAGCCGCGCGTATTGTCGATGGCGCCGCCCACGTGCAGATCGGTTGCCGCCGCAATCACGCCATCGGTATTGACGAGCGCGCCGGTGCTGACGATGTCGGCGGACGTGGCCGAAGTGATCTTGCCTTTGGTATTGTCCAGGCTGCCGGTCTGCACCGACAAGGCGCCATTGCCGGCCATCTCTCCATTTGCGTTGTCCAGTTGGCCCGTGACGGCCACCGTCATGCCGCCCGCGCCCGTCTGCAGCAGATGGCCGCCCCGGTTGCTCAGGCTATCTGCCTGCACGCTCAGGGTACGCCCCGTGGTGGTGGCGTTGGCATGGTCGAACAAACCTGCCTTCAGATCGACGGCGCCATTGCCGATGATGCTGCCGCCGGCGCCCTGCAAGGTCGCTGCCGTGATGGCCAGGGTGCCGGTACCCGCATGCTCGATCTTGCCGCCCGCATTCGTCAAGGTGGCCGCGCCCAGAGTCAGATTGGCGCTATTGACGGCGATGCGCCCGGCGCTGTTGTCGAGATTGCCCGTCTGAATGACGGTATCGCCCGTGCCCGTCTGGATCACGCTGCCCTTGGTGTTGTACAAGTTTCCCACATGGAGGTCGAGCTGACCCGCCTGCAAGGTACCTTCCGTGTTGTGCAAGGTGGCATTGCTCGTGATGTTGAGCGTGCCTGGCGTCGTCACCACCGCCTTGTTCGTGCTGACATCGCCCTGTGTTGCCGTCAGGCCGATGTTCGCGGCGCTGGTCTGGCTGCCTGCCAGATCCACGCTGGCGCCCGTCAGCGTTGCCTTGCCTGCCGCCAGGTTCTGGCCATGCGCGGCCAGCGTTTGCGTGGTATTGATCGTCAGGTCGCCAGCCGTGCCCAGCTTGCCATCGGCCTGCATGCCGGCACCGAGCAAGCTGCTGGCGCTGCTGTCGAGCGTCTTTGCCGTGATGCTGTTGTTGCCTTGTGCCGCGATGACGCCCGTGTTGACGATAGCGCCGCTGGCGGTAAAAGTCTGGTTGCCGACTGCGTACAGGCTGCCGGTGTTGTCCAGGCTAGCCAAGGTGGCGTTCAAGTTGGCGCCGGCAAACACATTGCCTGCGGTATTATTCAAGTTCGCCACATTCAAGGTGGCATTGCCGGCCACTGCCTGCAATTGGCCCTTGGTGTTGTCGATATCGCCACCGGACAATGCCAGATGGCGTCCTGCGGCCACCGTGCCTTCCGTGTTGTCCAGGCTACCGACTGTAAGCCCGGCATCCTGCGCCGCCACGATGCGGCCCGTGTTGTTCAGTAATACCTGGGCTTTGACCAGCGCATCGCCATTGCCTTCGATCTTGCCGCCCGTGTTGTCCAGCTGGCCGGTGGCGCTCACCGTCATCAGGCCGATGCCTGTCTGCGCCAGGCTGCCGGCTCGGTTGTCCAGGCTGCCGGCGTTGATGGTCAGCTGATTGGCCACCGTCGTGGCATTGCGGTGGTCGAAGGTGGCTGCCGTGATATCCAGCTTGCCATTGCCCGTGATCTTGCCGGATTGATTAAGGAACTGGCCCGCGTTGATGGCCAGCAGCCCCGCACCCGCGTGCTCCAGCTTGCCATTGACGTTCGTCAGCACCGTCGCGTTCAGGGCCAGGTTCTCGCTGTTGACGGCGATACGGCCTGCCGTGTTGTCCAGCTTGCCGGTGGTGATGACGGTGTCGCCGGTACCCGTCTGCACGATCTCGCCGCTGGCGTTGTTCAAGTTGGCCACGTTCAGCTGCAACTGCCCCGCGACCAGCTGGCCCTGGCTATTCACCAGTGACTGGGCGTTGTTCGCGTTGGCGGTGATGGCCAGCACGTTGCTGGCGGAAATCACCGCCTTATTCGTCACGACATCGCCAGTATTTGCCGTGATGGCGATGTTTGCCGCGCCAGTCTGGCTACCCGACAAATCGACCGATGCGCCTGTCAACTGAGCGCTACCCGCCGCCAGGTTCTGCCCGCTCGCCTGCAAGACGCCATCGGCATTGATGGTCAGATCACCTGCCATGCCCAGGCTGCCGTCCGCTTTCACGCCAGCGCTCAGCAAGCCGCTGCTGGTGACTTTGCCAGCCGTAATATGGGTGTTGTTGACGGAAGCAATCGATCCCGTGTTGTTCAACAGACCACCCACCGTCAGTTGCTGACTGCGGCCCGCATACAGCAGACCGGCGTTGCTCAGGTCACCACTGATTTTGGCAGTCAGGTCCATGCCGGCGCTGACCGTGCCCTGCTGATTCAGCAAGGTCGCCGCATCGAGACGCAACATATCCGCCTGCAAGACGCCGCGCGTGTTGTCGATATTCACGCCGCCCACATGCAAGTCGCCAGTCGCTGCCATCACGCCATCGGTATTGTTCAATACACCCTTGCTGACGATGTCGGCCGCCGCGGCGGAGGTGATGCGTCCCTTGCTGTTGTCCAGCACGCCCGCCTGCAGATTCAAGATGCCCGTGCCCGCATGCTCGATCTTGCCGTCCTTGTTCGTGACGCTGACGGCATCGATGTTCAAGTTTG
>NZ_JCAQAV010000064.1:0-12599 GCF_059617925.1 Janthinobacterium sp. JF4
TTCCCACAGCGGCGCACTTTGTCGTGCCCTTGGAAATCAATTCGGGTGCGGGCTACGCCACGGCCATGCAGATCACGCCTGGCAGTTTCCGCATTAATTTTTGGAACGCCGCCGGCGTCCCAGCACCTGCCGGCGTGCTGGCCAATTGGTTCGCCTTGGGGAGTTAACAATGAATAAAGTATTTTCTATCACGACGCGCGCGTTCTACGCCACCGATATGCGTGCGGACTATGAGGCGGCAGGCACCTGGCCGGCCGATGCCATCGACATCACCAGCAATGACGAGGACAAGCTGCGCGTGGCCATCAGTACCGGCGCGGGCATCAAGCGCCTGGCATCGGGCAGCTGGAAAATTACCGCGCCGCCCGCTCCCTCTTTTGCCACGCTCGCCGCGCCTTACCTGGCATCCGTGCGCCAGACGCGCGACGCCATCCTCAACCGCCTGGCCGGCATCGGCTTTGCCGCCATGGCCGACGGCGACGCCGGCACCGTGCAAGCCATCGCGGCGGCGCGCGCCTGGCTGCTCGACATCACCATCTGCCCGACGGTTGCCGCCGGGCAGGACATCGAAGCGCTGCAAGCGGCCGTCAACGCCGAATACGCGCGCATTGCCGCCACCCTGTCCGGCGAGGCGCGGCGCGCTTTCGATGATACCGCCGGCATGGCATCCACCCAGTAACGCCCATCCACCACTCACCAGGAGAGCCCTATGGCCACCGACTACCACCATGGCGTGCGCGTCATTGAAATCAACGAGGGTTCGCGCCCCATCCGCACCGTGTCCACGGCCGTGCTGGGCCTGATCGCCACGGCCGACGACGCCGACGCGGCAGCTTTCCCGCTCGACACGCCCGTGCTCGTCACCAACGTGCTGGCCGCCATGGGCAAGGCCGGCAAGACCGGCACCTTGTACCGTGCGCTTGAAGCCATCGCCGCGCAGACCAAGCCCTTGTGCGTCGTCGTGCGCGTGGCCGAAGGCGAAACGGAAGCGGAAACCACCAGCAACGCCGTGGGTGGCGTCTCGCCCGATGGCAAGTACCTGGGCGCCCAGGCGCTGCTGGCCGCGCAAAGCAAGCTCGGCATGAAACCGCGCATCCTGGGCGCGCCGGGCCTGGACACCCAGGCCGTCACCAATGCCCTGGCCAGCGTGGCACAGCGCCTGCGCGGCTTCGTCTACGCGTCGGCCTATGGCTGCGCCACCGTCACGGCGGCCACCACCTATCGCGGCCAGTTCGGCCAGCGCGAAGTGATGATGATCTGGCCTGACTTCGTGAACTGGGATACCACCCTTGATGAAGAGGCCAGCATTTCTGCCGTCGCTTACGCCATGGGCCTGCGCGCCAAGATCGACGAGGAAACGGGCTGGCACAAGACCTTGTCCAACGTCGTCATCAACGGCCCCACCGGCATCACCAAGGATGTGTTTTTCGACCTGCAAGACCCGGCCACCGATGCCGGCGTGCTCAACGCCAAGGAAGTGACCACCCTGATTAACATGGGCGGCTACCGTTTCTGGGGTTCGCGCACCTGCGAGACGCCGGGCGGCTTCTTCTATTTCGAAAGCTACACGCGCACGGCCCAGGTGCTGGCCGACACCATCGCCGAGGCGCATTTCGCCTATGTCGATGTGCCCCTGCATCCGTCCCTGGTGCGCGATCTGCTGGAAAGCATCAACGCCAAGTTCCGCGACCTGAAATTGCAGGGCTACATCATCGACGGCCACGCCTGGTATGACGAGCAATACAACGACAAAACGGGGCTGAAAGACGGCAAGCTGGCCATCGACTACGACTACACACCCGTGCCGCCGCTGGAAAACCTGAAATTCCAGCAGCGCATCACCGACCGCTACCTGGCCGACTTCGCCTCGCGCATCGCGGCTTAACCATCCCCGTGCCCGCCGCGTGCGGGTGCAACTGACCACTGGAGAAAATTATGGGCATGCCCCACAAACTCAAGCAATTCAACGTGTTTCAAAACGGCGTGCTGTTCATGGGCATGGTGCCCGAGGTCACCTTGCCGAAACTCAGCCGCAAGATGGAAGAGTACCGCGCCGGCGGCATGAGCGGCCCTGTGTCCGTGGACTTCGGCAACGAGGCGCTGTCGCTGGAATGGAGCGCTGGCGGCCTGATCGCCGATGCCCTGAAACAGTACGGCGCCCACACTCACGGCGCCGTGCAACTGCGCTTTGCGGGCGCTTATCAGAACGACGATGACGGCAGCGTCGCCGCCGTGGAAGTGGTCGTACGCGGCCGTTACAAGGAAATCGACATGGGCGCGGCCAAGATGGGCGACGACACCACCCACAAATACACCATGGCTTGCAGCTACTACAAGCTGATGATCGACGGCGCCACCGTCATCGAACTGGACTTCATGAGCGGCACAGAGAACTTTGGCGGCGGCGACACCAACGCTGCCATCCGCAAGGCCATCGGCCTGTAATTCCCTTTTTATTCACCACCACCCTATAAGGACAAGACCATGAACAACGACAACAACAATCAAGCCGTCATCGAGCTGGACGAGCCGATCAAACGCGGCGACAGCTTCATCACCTCGCTCACCGTGCGCAAGCCCAAGGCGGGCGCCCTGCGCGGCATTTCCCTGATCGAACTGGGCAATCTGAACGTGTCGGCCCTGCAGATCGTGCTGCCGCGCATCACCGAGCCAACCTTGACGGCGCACGATATTGCCAACATGGACCCGGCCGACCTGCTGGCCGTGGGCGCCGAGGTTGCCGGTTTTTTGGCGAGCAAAGCCGATCGTCTTTCTGTATCCCCGGCGAAGTAGAAGACGCCATGGCCGACATTGCCGGCGTCTTTCACTGGACGCCGGCAGCGATGGACGGCTTTACGATTGATGAACTGATGGCCTGGCGCGAACGCGCCAGGCAACGAAGCGGAGCGGAATAGATGGCTGGTCGGGATTTGAAGTTACAGGTGGTATTTGCGGCACTGGACAAAATTACCGGCCCGCTGAAAAAGATCATGGGCGGCTCCAGCGAGACGGCCAAGGCGCTGAAAGCGACCAGCGACCGCTTGCGCGAGCTGAACACCCAGCAGAGAAACCTGGGGAAATTCCGCGAACTGCATAGCGGCATCAATGCCACGCGTACCAAGCTCAAGGAAGCGCAGGACAAACTTAATGATCTTGCTGCGAAAATGAAGCAGACCACGACGCCCACGCGCGCCCTGACGCGCGAATTTAACGCGGCAGTCAAAGTCACGCAGGCATTGACGCTGAAAGGCCGCGAACAAAGCCAGCAATTCCGCGTCCTGCGTACCAGCCTCAAGGAAGCCGGCATCGACACGCGCCAACTGGGCAAGGCGCAGGAATGGTTAAAAAACAGCATCCAGCTAACGAACGTTGAACTGGCTTCGCAACAAAAGCGCCTGGCCGCCTCCGCCGCCAAGCAGCAGCGCGTCACCAATGCCACCCAGCACGCCGACAAGCTGCGCAACAAGGCGGGCAACCTGGCCATGGCCGGCGCGGGCGCCACCGCCACGGGCGCCGTACTTGGCGCGCCCGTCGTCAAGGGGCTGAACGAGGCCAAGCACTATCAAACGGAAGTGGGCCGCGTCAACGCCCTGGGCCTGGGCGACAAGGTATCTGCCGAAGCCGTCGCCTTCGCGCGCAACATGAAAACCTACGGCACCAGCCAGCTCGACAATCTGCAGCTCATGCGCGACGGCATGAGCGCCTTTGCCGACGTACACCATGCGGAAATGGTCGCCCCTACCCTGGCCAAGATGAAGTTTGCCAATCACGCCTTCTTTGGCGAGGCCGAGGGCGCCGACAACGAACGCAAGTTCATGGACATGCTCAAGGTCATCGAGCTGCGCGGTGGTCTGGAGAGCAAGGAAAAGTTTGAAGCCCAAGCCAATATCGTGCAGCAGGTCATCACCGCCACGGGCGGGCGCGTGGGGCCGAATGAATGGCTGAACATGATCAAGACGGGCGGCATCGCCGCCAAGGGCTTGAAAGATGACGCCTTTTACTACCAGATGGAACCGCTGGTACAGGAAATGAGCGGCAACCGCGTCGGCACGTCCCTGATGAGCGCCTACCAGAACTTGTACCAGGGCCGCACCACCAAGCGCTCAGCCAGGAAGCTGGAAGAGTTCGGCCTGATTGGCGACAAGAGCAAGGTCAAGCACGACAAAGCGGGGCAAGTCTCGTTCCTCGATCCGGGCGCGCTGCTGGGCGCCGAACTGTTCCGAGAAAACCAGTTCGAATGGCTGGAAAAGGTGCTGTTGCCGCAACTGGCCAAGAAGGGCATCACGGAAAAGAAACAGGTGCTCGACGCCATCGGCAGCATCTTTTCCAACCGCACAGCGTCGAACCTGTACTCGCAGATGTATTTGCAGCGCGTGCAGATCCACAAGAACGAAAAGCTCAACCGTGGCGCCGCCGATATTGGCCGGCTGGAAAAACTGGGCCGCAACTCGGCCGCCGGCAAGGAACTGGAAGCGCAATCAAAGCTGGCCAATCTCAAGCTCACCATGGGCGAAAAAATCCTGCCGCTGTACGCGCAGGGGCTGGAAATTGCCATCAGTGCCGTGCAGCGCCTGAACGGTTTCATGGAGCGCAACCCGACCGTGGCCAAGATCATGATTACCGCCTTTGCCGTGCTGGCCGGCCTGCTGCTGGTGCTCGGCCCGCTGATGCTAGGCATCGCCGCCATGATCGGCCCGTATGCCATGCTGCACGTCATGTTCGCCAAGATGGGCGTGACGGGCGGCGTGCTCACGCCCATCTTGCGCAGCCTGGGCGGCGCCTTCATGTGGGCGGGCCGTGCCGTGCTGTGGCTGGGCCGTGCCCTGATGCTGAACCCGATTGGCATTGCCATCACGGTCATCGCCGGCGCCGCCTTCCTGATCTATAAATACTGGGAGCCGATCAAGGGTTTCTTTCGCGGCCTGTGGTCGGACGTCAAGGCAGCGTTTGCCGGCGGCTTTACCGGCATCAATAGCCTGATCGCCGACTGGTCGCCACTGGGCCTGTTCTATCGCGCCTTCGCCGGCGTGCTGGGCTGGTTCGGTGTTGCGCTGCCTGCCAGGTTCACCGACTTTGCCGCCAGCATCCGGGAGCGCATCGCCGCAGGCCTGGCGCCGCTGGCCGGCTTCTTTACCGACATCTGGTCGCAGATCAAGACCGCGTTTGCCGGCGGCATTGGCGGCGTCAGCGCCCTGATCGCCAACTGGACGCCGCTCGCCCCGTTCTATCGCGCCTTCGCGGGCGCGCTGGGCTGGTTCGGCATCACGCTGCCGGCCAAATTCACCGACTTCGGCGCCATTATCTTGCAGCGCATCACCGCGTCTTGGCAACCTATCGCCGCTTTCTTTGCCGACGTCTGGTCGCGCCTGCGCACCGTTTGCGCCGGCGGCATGAGTAACATCACGGCCCTGATTATCAACTGGTCGCCTGTCGGCGTGTTCTACCAGGCCTTCGCTGGCGTCATGAGATGGTTCGGCGTCAAGCTGCCGGCCCAGTTCACGGAGTTCGGCGCCAACATCCTGCGCGGCCTGGTCAACGGCATCACCGGGTCCATGGGCGCCGTCAAGGATGCCATCAGCAATGCCGGTTCCAGCACCATTGCCTGGTTCAAGGAAAAGCTGGGCATCCATAGCCCAAGCCATGTGTTTGCCCAGCTCGGCGACTACACCATGCAAGGCCTGGCTGTGGGCCTGGACCGCAGCGAGGGCGCGCCGATTGCCAAGGTGTCTAGCCTGGCGCAGCGCCTGACGCAATTGGGCGCCGGCATCGCCATCGGCACGGCCACGGCATTACCCGCCAGCGCCTTCGACACGCGCGCCCCGCTATCCCAGGGCGGGTTCGGCGCCGGCATGACGATTCAAGGCGACAAGATCGAAATCACGATCCAGGCGCAAGCCGGTTCCGATCCGCAGGCCATCGCCCGCGCCGTGTATGCGGCCATGGAGCAGCGCGACCGCGAAAAGGCCGCACGCATCCGCTCGTCCTTGCGCGACCACGATTAAGAAAGAAAAGCACCATGATGATGATTTTAGGAATGTTCGTGTTCAGCCTGCCGACCTTGGCCTATCACGAGCTGCAGCGGCAAACGGAATGGAAGCACACAAGCACGGCCCGCGTGGGCCTGCGCGACGCGCACCAGTATGTGGGGCCAGGCGACGACACGATTACCCTGTCGGGCTGGGTGGCGCCGGAACTGACCGGCTCCCTGTATTCGCTCGATGCGCTGCGCATGATGGCAGACACGGGTAAATCGTGGATTCTGATCCAGGGTACGGGCCGCATCCTAGGCTCCTACCGCATCACCAGCATGACGGAGGGGCGCACCATCCTGGACGGCAGCGGCGGCGCGCGCCGGGTCGAGTTCAGCATTGCGCTCAAGCGTGACGACGACGGCGTGCTGGCCATGATCGGCCTGGGCGACATCGGCGACCTGAAAAACATGCTCAGCATCGACGGCATGACCAGCAGCATTGCCGGCGCGGCCAAGAATGCCGTGGGCAGCGTGGTGGGCAATGTGGTCGGCGGCATCACCTCGAAATACGGCGGCGTGGTCAGCGAAATGAAAGACAAGATCGGTGGCACCATCAGCGGCGCCATCGGCAGCGCGGCGGACAAGTTTAAATGAGCGAGCATATCCCCGCCTTCAAGGTCAGCATCGAGGACAAGGATTTGACGGCCATCGTCTCGCCGCGGCTGATTAATCTGACCTTGACCCTGTGCCGTGGCGACGAGAGCGACCAGCTCGACATTTCCCTGGATGACAGCGACGGCAAGCTGGCCATGCCGCCGCGCGGCGCGCAGATCGCCCTGGCGCTGGGCTGGCAAGCCACCGGCCTGGTGGACATGGGCAAGTTCACCGTGGACGAGGTGGAGCACAGCGGCGCGCCCGACACCATCACCCTGCGCGCCAGGTCGGCCAACCTGATCGACACGTTCAAACAGCAGCAGGAACACAGCTTTCACAAGACCACCCTGGGCGCCATCATCGAGGCCATCGCCTTTCGCAACGAGCTGGCGTCGGGCGTGTCGGCGCGCCTGCGTGACACCGCCATCGAGCACATCGACCAGACCCACGAAAGCGATGCGGCCTTCCTGCGCCGGCTGGGCAGGAAATACGACGCGGTGGCCACCGTCAAGAATGACATCCTACTATTCATCCCCATCAACCAGAGTCGCACCGCCAGCGGCAAGGCGCTGCCCGTCATTCCCATCACGCGCGCCCTGGGCGACGGCCACCGCTACCACAGCGCCGAAAGCGACGCCTACACGGGCGTGCGCGCCTTCTGGCATGACGAGCGCTACGCGCGCCGCCGCAGCGTGGTGGCCGGCGTGCCCGGCAACAGCAAGCGCCTGCGCACCACTTTCGCCAACGAAACCGACGCGCGCGCGGCGGCCGTGGCCGAATGGCAGCGCATCCTGCGCGGCCTGGCCACCTTTGAAATGAGCCTGGCCCTGGGCAACCCGGCCGTGTTCCCGCAATCGCCCGTGACAATCAAGGGGTTCAAGCCCGAGATCGACGCCACCGAATGGCTATCGGTCAAAGTCACGCACAGCCTGGGCGGCAACGGCTTTACCACGCGGGTGGAATTTGAGACGAAAACGGAAGCGGTCGAGGCCGAACGCGAGAACGAGAAAGACCCGGACGAAGGCATCACGGGCTTGGTGGCCAAGTGGAAGGATGTGGCGGCGAAGAAAACAAAGGCTGGGCAGGAACAGGCGGGCGCTGCGGGAACGCTCAAGACGCTGGAGCACCTCTACAAGAGCAAGCAGGCCGCCAAGCGGGCGGCGCTGCATGCGTGGAAGCACATCGAGGAAGTGCGGGATATTATCCGTGAAAATAACGAGTAATCTTTGACGCCGAGGTAACAAAATGAGAGTTAAATCGAAGTCTCGGAATCATCAGCAGTACTGGAAGTATACAATTGAAGTATATAGCATAACTATTAAGAACATCAACAATTAGCAGTTATAAATCAAACGTCATTTGACCTGGATAGTCTGATGAGTTAGAGTCCATTCAGGATTCTTCCTCCCGGATATCGTCAACGCGAGCAAAAAGGATATCATTATCATCCCAAGCTGAAGTGTCGACAAAAAGGGTTTCATCGTTCCCTATTACTGCTGTAGGGTCATCCACGCTACTTGTGAGTGTCATAGTTAAGCGAAAATTCTCACGCTTTAGCATTCCATCGCCTCTTCGAATGTCGCTATTGGAACCCCATTGCAATTGAACACCCAAGCTTCCATAAGCCTTGAACTCTACATTCTCCGCCCCGATGCGTACAACTTCAAGCCCACCTATGTAAACTTCATCAATACTATGATGCGGAGAAATATCATATACGGACATAACTGTCTCACTTAAAGCGGCAGAAATTACCTCATCTTCAACCTGCCCTATAATCGCGTCCACCAACTCCCGTCTAGCCTCACTGGCGCTAACAAGCATACTATTAAGAGCCTCACATGCAGCACTAGCGTAGGCTTCAACTTCATCAGGAGGAAGATTAAATGTATCTGGATTTACATGTGTGAATTTACTAAGATTATTAGCAACGATATTAAGCTTCCTCCGCTCACCTTGAATGTCAATCCCTAACTCCTTTTTTGCGAACTCAGGCGCTATTCCGCCATGAATAAAAAATGATACGCGATGCGCGCGTGTCATACCGGTTTTAGAATTCGAATCAGGAACATACCACGTGCATCTTTCTATCTCGTCGCTCGGCGCCAAATTTTCTAAAACATGCCGTACTAATTCACGAAACGCAGTTGAAAAATTATTCAATCGAAGTGGATTATCAAATGCTTGCAGTGATTGTTTTGCTGCATCAAGTAACTGGCACTGAAATTCAGTCAACAATAACGGCCGCAATTCTTCGATAGCTTTCATATTCTGGATAATTGGTTATTGATGAAACATTATGAAATATAAATTTTTAGATTTTTTGACACTCGTATGCAAAGCCCAGATCAATGAAAAACGGCATTCCAGCGCACGAAAAATATCATTCAAAAGTTCTATACTTACGGATTAGAGTCGCTCTCCATTTTCGCATTTATTATGCATCAACCAATATGCAGTTCGACCAGACGGAATGTATGTAACACCACGTTTGATAAACACCGGCGATCCCATAATTGGACATATGGATTTAACCACTTCCGATGGCTCATTGGTAAAAATAGAAACCACCTGATCGCCGACTCGATACATGGGCGGCTCAGCATCTTCCTTCCCAACCTGGTCGATCTGGATGGAGCTGACTTTCATGCCAATCCTCTGCATTCTCTCGCCGATATTCTTATAGCCAAAAGTCTTGTCGGCAACGGGAATTCGGGCAATGATTTTCTGAACTTCGACAGGCGACGTGACTGTCTTGGCATCGGCAAAAGCGAGGAAAGGAAGCGAGAATAATGCAATGGCTGCGATTATTTTTTTCATATAAATGTCAGTAAGTATAAATAAAGTGTGACTCCGCGGCGTCGGTAGCTCTTGGCGCCGCTGTCGCTCAGACAGTACTGTCCGCCACGCGGTCCAGTGCAGTAGTTCCCACTGCGACAGGAGCAACCGGAGGAATCAACCACAGGCTCCTTGGCAGGCTGGCCAGTTGCGGAACAGATTTTTTTCGATGCACTGATCGAGCCATCATTGCAGACGAAAGTTGCGCCGTCACAATGAGAAATGCCACCTTTGCGGCCCGAGCATGGCGTATTGGCCGCCAGCAATGGGATGCATGCAAGGAGGCACGCGGTAAAGGCTAATTTCTTGATTAGTAAGAATCTCATTTTCTTGTGCCTGCGGACCACCGGGGAATCCCGTCGGAGACGTTACTCACGCACTCGCGTATCGCCCCATTCGGCATTCTGCTGGAACTTCCCAATGAATACGCCTTGCCATCGACGAAACACTGTGTCTCAGTGGACGATCCTGATGCAGCACCGACAGCCGAAGGCAGCAACAGCCAGCCGCAAAGCAGCGCCGAACCAAGCAGCAGTGCGCACAACACTAAAACCGTAGTCCACATCCGTTTCATTTCGGCCGCGTGCCGAACGCAGGACGCGCATGGCATCTTCAGGTGCACGGTTTCCTGATGTGGTGAGATAGCGGGAGCAATTGGACCTACAGGCGCGGGCATAGGTCCTGGCGCATTCTGCAGTGCAACAATGCGGGCATTGAGCAACGCCATCGCTGCCATATACTTGTCGCCTGGAAATGCATTCATGTTGGCCGCGCCGAAATTATTCAGCAGCACGCGGTAAACATCCAGTGCAGGCGCGCCACTCAGCGCTACCAGCGCCTTGACCTTGGCCGTCACATCTTGCCGCTGCAACTTCGTAAGCGGCTGAAATTCAGGCTTCGAACCTATCGTGAAATTGACCACGTTACTTTGACGTGGTGCCTCTTTCACATTTCCAACAACAGCCTGGCTAACATCCCCGTAAAAACTCGATTTTTCAGCCATCAGTAATCCATCATTTTTGCTAATCTTTAATCTTCTTCTTGCTGCTACCCATGTTGAAGGTCTGCTTGCCGGTGATGTCGCCGGTGATTTGGTGGCCAACTTTTCCATGAAACTCTACGTGCGGTCCACTTTTTGTAGGGGCCGCCGCCGGGGATGCACTCATCCCGTCTATCATCCCTAGCACACCTGCTTTTCCTCGAATATCCAAGCCACGATAACCAGTCAGCAATTCCTTTTCATCCTGAGTGAGCGAAGCTGTCGCCTGATCTCCAGTAAGGATAAATTGAACGTCAACGCCAATTGAAGAGATTGCGCGCAAATAGACTGCATCGGGCGAACGCTCGTCCTGTTCATACGATATTTGAGTGCGTTTTTTTACGCCGCCTGCCGCGCCGAACTCGTCTTGATTCATGCCTAAGCGCAAACGCTCGGCTTTTAGTGCTTCCCCAATGGTGCTCATATTTTCACTAAATCTCGTTGACAAGTGTACGTTCGTACACTATAGTTACGCCATCCTGTAGCGATTACACATCATAACATTATGAAAAACGTATCCAAAATCGGGCGCACTGCCAAGGGCGTCACTTCGCAGCCTTTGGGCGTCCGCTTAGCGCCTGATGAAGTGCTGGAGGTCGAAGCCATTGCCGCCAAGCAAGAACGATCCCGTGCCTGGTTACTGCGCTTCCTGATCTTGCGCGGCCTCGCCGACTACAAGCGCGAAATCGCTTCCCAAATCCCCCACTAAGGACGACGCCATGTACCCAGATGCAAAACGTATCCGAAACCACCGCGTCATGTTGCGCCTGGACGATTACGAACACCAGCTTGTTTCCTCGCTCGCCGATTACCAGGGCGAAGCGCTTGCTGTGCTGGTGCGTCAGATCGTCATGCGTGAAGCCTTAGCAGTTATTGCAGGTGACGAAGCCAACATCGACAGCGTACAGCTTCGCAGTGCTTAATCCGAGACACTGAATAGTAACTTTTAAGCAACTGCAAAGCTACCCACATGCCAGATCACCAAATTAATCTCAATGACGACGAGCGCGCGCTGCTAGAAATCGTGCGCCAACGCCAGGGGCTGGCAAGTATCGATCAGGCGGCTGAATGGCTCGTCAAGTCGCGCTTACGCATACAGTCGAAAAACATGACAGGTCGCGGTCGCGCCCTGTACCAAGTGGAAAGAAAGCTGAAATGAGAGTCATCGGCCTGCCCTGCCCGCACTGCGAATACACCGTCCGCGCCGTCAAAAGCCGCACGATGTCCGCAATGTTCAAGGAAATCACCTACATGTGCCAGAACCCCGACTGTGGGCACTCCTTCGTGGCCGGCCTGGAAGTGCTGCGCACCCTCTCGCTGTCCGCCATGCCCAAGGCCGATATCCGCATCCCGATGTCCCAGCATGCGCGCACGGCGGCCACCAGCCAGCTGGCCCTGGACCTGACTGCCGGCTGCTGATGACTATCCCGATCCTCGCGCCGCCGTAGCCCGGCCGCCGTAATTCCCCCTCTTTTGCTGTGCCCTGCAGCGCTCCTTTTCGAGCGTGCGGGATTCGTTCAACCTGAAATAAGGAAAACCGATGGAAAACACGCTGCACGCCACCCGTCATGCCGACAAATCCATGGCATCAAGCACGATCCGCCCGACCTTGCAAAATTGTATTGTTCCCGTGGCGCCGACGTGTTTTCTGCTGCAAGCCAGCGCGGGCATCGGCATCGCGGCGCTGACCGCCCACATCCATGAGATTGCCAAGACCTATCACGCCTACGGCGCGGCCAATCTGACCTTCATCGTCAGCGATGCGCAGGCACTGGAGCGTGACGGCTTTTTCGCGCCAGCCAAACAACGCGCCCTGGTCGGCAAGCTGCCCATCGCGTTGAACTACATTTTCGCCAATGAAGCGGGTTCCCGGCACTGCTGCGGCGCATCGCACACGCTCCCGTACTGGGCAGAGCAATTTCTCAAGCCAGGGGCACGCTGATGCTGCGCCTGGCCAAAACCTGCGGCATCTGGCTGCTGACGCTCCTGATTGTCATTGCCCCCGGCGTGCTGCGGGCCATCGGCGCCATCAAGGACTGAATCATGCCGGCGTCCCTTATCGACAATCACCTGTCCTTCCAGCCTGCCGCCGAGATT
>NZ_JCAQAV010000065.1:0-12559 GCF_059617925.1 Janthinobacterium sp. JF4
AATGGCACATGAGCACCTATGCCGTGATCGTTCGCACGCAAACCGAACGCTTTGACTATGCCGCGATTGCCGCTTGTTGCGGCGACGTGATCCTGGACGCCATCGACCGCTTCGGCGTGTGCGGCGTTACCGCCAAACTGAAAGGAGCACCGCAATGCTGACCACCCTGACCAATTCGCTGCGGCAAATCGCCCTGGGCGACCGCGTGACCTTCGATACCGATGAAGGCTACCAGGCCGGCACCGTCAACGACCTGCGCCGCGACGTGGGCAATGGCGAGCTGCATGCCTGGGTGGAACTGGACCACCAATGGGCGGGCATGTTCCGGGCCGTGCCGCTGGGCGCCATCGAGGCGATCAAGAAGGCTGTCGCTCCTGTCGGGTACCCAGCATGACAGCGGAACGCTCAATACCTGCCGTGGCGGCCTTGTTCGTGCGCGCCAATTCGATCTACAAGACCATGCCGGCGGTTGACGCCTGGGATGCGGAGCGCGACGCCCGCACCTGGCCAGGTGGCGTGCCGGTGGTGGCGCATCCGCCTTGCCGCTCCTGGGGCACGCTGCGCCATCTGGCCAAGCCGCGCCCGGACGAAAAGGAACTCGCGGTGTGGGCCGTCGCCCAGGTTCGCAAGTTCGGCGGCGTGCTCGAGCACCCGAAGCGCTCGACCCTCTGGCCACACTGCGGCTTGCCAGCGATCGGCGAGCGGGACAAATTTGGTGGCTGGACGCTGCCCATTTTCCAAAGCTCGTTTGGCCACCGCGCCGAAAAGGCCACCTTGCTGTACATCGTAGGTTGCGCGCCGGCTCAAATACCGGCCATGCCTATCGTCTTGGGCGACGCCTCGCATGTGATCGCTGCGGCTGGCCGCAACCGCGCCGGCGAGCGGCGCCGGAAAGGTGATCCAGGCTGGCGGCCGGAATGCGGCAAGGCAGAACGCGAACACACGCCGGCCGAGCTGGCGCATTGGCTGGTGGCCCTGGCTCAACGCTGCGCTGTGCATGCATGAGGATATCCATATGAGAACTTTTCTCTCACTCGACGAAATCTGCGCCTTGACCGGCCGAAAGATGAAAACGAAACAAATTGAGGCGCTGCGGAAGATGGGCCTCCCCTTTTGGGTCAATGCCATCGGGCGGCCGGTTGTTACGGTTGCTGCAGTAGAGGGGCGCAAGGAAGCGCCAAGGGAAAAAACATGGGTAATGCCAAGGATTAATAAAAATGGGCCGACGAAACACGCGTAACTTGAACATGCCGCCAAACATGCACCCGCGCACCCAGCGCAGCGGCAGAGTGTATTACTACATGTACACGAAAGATAAGCCACGCAAGGAAATTCCTCTTGGGCCAGACTTCATCCTGGCTCTAAAAAAATATGCTGAGCTGAACATCGTGGTAGAGCATATTGCCAACGCGACGTTCTCCGATGTGGAAACACGCTACTTGGTCGAGGCGGTCCCAAAACTCGCCGCCAGTTCTGCGCGCATGTACCGGTCAGACATCAAGCACCTGCTTGCAGCCTTTTCCGGCGCGCCACTGGACCAGATCAAGCCAATGCACATTCGACAGTTCCTTGACGACCACGCCGACAAGCCGACCACCGCCAACCGCTGCAAACGGGTATTTTCTACCATGTGGAATCATGCGCGGGGCTGGGGCTACACGGACCTGCCGAACCCCTGCGAGGGTATCCAGGGACATTCACTGGCGAAGCGAACCGTCTACATTACGGATGCCGTGTTCTCCGCTGTACGCATGCACGGCAGCGCGCCGCTACGGGATGCGATGGACTTGGCATACTTGACTGGCCAGCGTCCGGCTGATGCGCTGCGCATGACTGAACAGGACATAATCGACGGGCACCTGATCATTACACAAGAAAAAACCAAGCAGCCGCTACGGATCACTATCACCGGTGAGCTGGCCAAGCTGATGGACCGCATCCGGGCGCGCAAGGCAACGCACAAAATCGTGACGGGCGCACTACTGACCAATACTCACGGCAAACGCCTGACCGCGCCAGCGCTTCGCACGCACTTTGATACGGCAAAAAAGCGAGCGGCCAAACATATGCCCGAGCTGGCTCAGGACATCATGGCATTTTGGTTTTACGACCTGCGCGCGAAGGCGGCCGATGATACTTCGGATGATCGTGGCGACCAAGCAGCCAGCGATCTTTTGGGACATGATAGCGTGAAGACGACACAACGCCATTACCTTCGAAGGGGAAAAATTGTGGCACCAACGAAATAGGATTAATACAGTAAACGAGTGTCCTTGGGCAAGGACACTCGATGGTCAAGCTAGAACTTAAAACAGGGATGTGTTAGTTGGCTGTTGCGATGGGGCTAGTATATGGTGGCTCGCAGGGAAAGCGATCGAGCGGAAATAGTCCTCAATCTCCCCGCTAATTTGCTCCGGAGTCTCCTTCCGACACTGCAATAACGGAGCCCAGGCACGACCAGGATGTAACACATCCCATTTGGGACATAGCCCTTTGTGCCTACCACTACCAGGATTATGGTTGCCAAAACCGTCCACGAGTACATTCCACACGGGAGTAAACTTCGCAATCAATAGAGACTCACCCAGTGGAATCCAAATATCATCAACAACTAAGAAGCGACAAAAAAAGTCTTCTATACGAAGGTTGCTCGCAGCACCGATACTCTCGGCATGTTCACGTAAGCGTTTATAAAGCGCGGTGCTTCCGATCTCGCCGACTCCTCCGCCCTTCCTCGCCCCAGCCGGTACAGCCTTACCAACATAAATAGGTGCTGTGTACACTCCATCACGGTTGCGTGCAGCTAAAGCCGCATACGCGGGAAAGTCTCCCATGTAATAAATTGCGTAGATACCCACGCCAACAAAAGATGTCAGTTTTGCTAAAGGAAGAGCTTGCTGTTCTAGCATTGCCTCAGCGACACTAGCGCCGAGATTTTTTTTGTCGAGGGGATTAAAAGGAATGATGTTGCCCTTACTCATGCCACGCCCTTCATCTGTACCATTTGCTCTGCCAAGTGCTTCATTTCATTACGAATCAATTTTTCTGCGACACTACGGGCAACAACGTGACCAAGAGCCACTGGCACAGCATTGCCTAATTGGCGCATCGTCTCGGACCAAGAACCGTGAAAATGAAAGCCATCGGGAAACGTTTGGATTCGAGCCGATTCACGGATGGTGAAATAACGTACGCTTCCATCAAGATTGACTAACATATTTTCACCACCAGGAACGCCATGGTCTCCTGCCTTGAGGGTCTTCGCAGGCAAATCCAACGGGCTACCAGTATGGCCAGGGTACACTTTTGCACCTGGCTGAAATTTGTGATTCGCAATCTTCTTACCTGCTGCCGTCTGTGGGTCAGGCAAACCGACAATGGCATCTCTCACTGTTCGCCAAGGGAGCGAGGCTGGTAGGTCATTTTTGGCCGCAAGTTTCTTCACCCGTGCAGCTAACGCTGCCGGCATCGTAGGACGCTTAGCGGCAGGAACATCATGCCGCTTCCAGTAATCCCCCGTAACCCATTGATCATGCAACAGCCGGTCATAGCTATGAGTCGGCCGTGGGAAGCTCCATTCAATGTTCAGGTCAGACCGAAAGCCTATGATAAAGACCCGTTCACGCTTCTGCGGGATACCGTAGTTCGCAGCGTTCACCAACGTTGCAGTGACGTTGTAGGTCAGCTTTTTTCCGCGTTGGCCGCCACTTGAACGCTGCGCTTGCAGTCTAAGAAAATGATCGAACCATTCTTCGTTCTTCCGTGAAGGAAGCTCCGGAAATTCTAGCTGAAGAAGAATATATTGATAGTAGTTTGCAAAGGTCGAGCGCGTCAGCCCCTTGACATTCTCAACAATGAACGCCTTCGGACGAAGGCGACGAATAATATCGACCGTTGCCGGAAACATGTCGCGACTATCATCATGGGCTTTGTGCTTGCCCCCCATAGAAAATGGCTGGCAAGGAGGGCCGCCTGCGACCAGATCAACCGACTCGCTAATGCCAGACCAGTCGAAGTGACGCACGTCTCCTTCGTGCAATGGCCAATCAGCGATAAGCGGATATCCACTCGCTTGGTTGTCACGCACCGTATCACAAGCCCACTTATCCCATTCAACCACTGCAAGTGGCTTAAAGCCCGCTAGACTGACGCCCATGGCAAGTCCGCCAGCGCCTGCAAAAAGCTCCACAGCCTTCATTTACCGCTCTCCGATTCCAAAAAAATTCTAATTCGCAAAGCCAGGGATCTTTGTCTCGCGCCCCCAGCTCACTAGCCCTCAGCAGAACTCTACCTTATCCGGCAGTAGGTGCCAGGTTAGGTGTGCTAGTACATTTAACACGGTTTTGTGGAGCAGCGGCGGCTTTGTGGAGCGACGAAAACAGGTTTTTCGCCGTTTTTCATTGGAGCGGGTGAAGGGAATCGAACCCTCGTCGTAAGCTTGGGAAGCTTCTGCTCTACCATTGAGCTACACCCGCGAAGCCTGCATTTTACGCGGGATGGCGAGGACTTGGCAAACTTGTGCGGCGCTTTCGAATTCATCAGGAATTCTTGCAGCAACTAATAAGAAAATAATCCATCCGCATCGGCACGTCAGTGTTTTTGTTGATAGAGAACAACATCGCGGCCAGCCTGGCACGGTAAATGACCGGGTATATGGCTAAAATAAAAGAAATTATTGTCGTCGCGAACGGTGTGGCGCAGACTAGTAAGAGAAATGTTGCTACAATCGCGTGACAGTTTAGCATTCCCGCTGTTCAACCTAAAAGGATATCCCATGAAGAAAATTCTGATCGCTTCGGCAATCCTGTGCTTCGCTTCCGCACAAGCCATGGCTCAAACGACGGCACCAGTTGGTGGCGCACCTGTTCCACCAGCAGCGGCACCAGCAGCTGGCGCTACCGGCGCTGCCGCCGGCGGCACTATTGCCGGCCTGAGCACGAGCGCACTGATCGCCATCGGCGCAGCAGTTGCCGTTGTGGCTGGCGCAGCAAGCTCGGATTCGACCACCGCGCACACGACCCCAACCCACCATTAATACCTGGCTGCTCAGGCAGCGACAGGTAGGTCCATCCTGCAGCTTGATGTCGAGCCGAAAGGTGAAGGCCTGGTACCGCAATAGTTGACATACTCAAATATGTCAACATTGCAACAAAAGCCCTTTTCATTTGAAAACGGGCTTTTTTTACTTTTTATCAAACATCAAAAAGATTGGCACCAGTCTTTCTGCTGTGGACGAATGATGTCATATCGTATGGCCATGCCTGCGATCCTCATCTATTCATTAAGAGATCCGCCTTCATGTCAATAAAATATCCCGTGCCTTCGCTTCAGCTGCCATGAAGAATCAATCCGTCTTCAAGCGCATGGGATTTGCCCTGCAAGGCATAAACGCTGCGTTCCGCATGGAATCGAGCTTCCGCCTGCAGTGTCTGGCCGCCCTGATGGTGATCATCGTACTCTGCTGGTCCCAACCTCCCCTGCTATGGTGGGCCTTGCTATTGCTCAATTGCGGTATGGTTCTGGCTGCGGAATTGTTCAACACCGCGCTGGAACACCTGATCGATCACCTCCACCCATCCCTACATCCCAGCATCAAGATTGCCAAGGACTGCGCAGCAGGAGCAGTGTTGCTCCTCAGTTTGACAGCCATCTGCGTGTTTGTTGCTTTTTTGCTTGAAAACGTTGCGTGCTGATAGGAATACTGGGATAGCAAACTACAATACGGGACGCGCCAAAGTACCTGCCTCTCCGATTCCATAGGGTCGGGAGAAAATACAAAGATTCCTGCAATTTATTAAAGCATTGCCCCTATTGGCAATATTGATCTTTTCCAGTGCATACGCCGCCGCATACGAGCGCAGCAAGCCGGACGGGTTGTAATGCATACCGAATAACGAATTACTCAGCTCTATCCAATATTAAATCTAAATTAAAACATAAATGACAATTCCCCTCTTACCGGTGATTCTTTGTGGTGGTTCCGGCACACGTTTATGGCCACTGTCGCGCGAGGCGTTCCCAAAGCAGTTCCTGCGCCTGTCGACTCAGGGCAGCATGCTGCAACAAACCTTGCAGCGCCTGGCAGGCATCGACGCCGTGTCGCCAGCACTGCTGGTATGCAACGAATCCTCGCGTTTCATTGTCGCGGAGCAAGTGCGTGAGATCGGCCTGGAACATAGTCGCATGCTGCTTGAACCCATGCGCCGCAATACGGCCCCGGCGATCGCCTCAGCCGCCTTGCATGCGATGGAGAATGGCGAAGATCCGCTCCTGCTGGTGCTGCCATCGGACCACGTCATTCTGGATACCCCGGCTTTCCATCGTGCCATCGCGCTGGCGCGTACTGCTGCAGAGGCCGGTCATTTGCTGACGTTCGGCATCACGCCAACGGGACCAGAAACAGGATACGGCTATATTCGCGCCGAGAGCGCCGCAAGCGGGCAAGTCCAGCGCGTCCTTGAATTCGTGGAAAAACCGGCCCTGGCGCTTGCCGAACAATATATCGCCAGCGGCGATTACTTCTGGAACAGCGGCATGTTCCTGTTCCGCGCCAGCCGCTATCTGGAAGAGCTGGCACAGTTCCAACCTGCCGTCCTGGCTGCGTGCCGCGCTGCCATCGCTGCCGCGAAGAGCGATCTCGACTTCATTCGCCTGGACAAGGATGCCTATGCCGCCAGTCCCGACATCGCCGTCGACTACGCCGTCATGGAGCGCACCGGCCATGCCTCTACCATCGCCCTCGATGCCGGCTGGAATGATATCGGCTCCTGGAAAGCCGTACTCGACGTGGCGGAAAAGGATGCCAGCAACAATAGCGCCAACGGCGATGTGCTGATCCAGGATTGCAATGATTGCCTGGTGCACAGCACTAGCCGCCTGGTCACCGCCATCGGCATGCGCAATACCGTCATCGTGGAAACGGCTGATGCCGTGCTGGTCATGGATGCGGATCAGGCGCAACATACCAAGACCCTGGTCGCGCAGTTGGTCACCCGGGAGCGTCCCGAGGCCACCATGCACCGTGAAGTGTTCCGTCCATGGGGATCGTACGATTCCATCGGCAATGGCGAGCGCTTCCAGGTCAAGCGGATCACTGTCAAGCCGGGTGCCAAGCTGTCATTGCAAATGCATCATCACCGCGCCGAACACTGGATCGTGGTCTCCGGAACGGCCCAGATCACCAATGGCGACAAGGAATATTTGCTGACAGAGAACCAGTCCACCTACATCCCCCTCGGCGTCGTCCATTCCCTGGCCAACCCGGGTAAGCTACCGCTGGAATTGATTGAAATTCAATCGGGTAGCTACCTTGGAGAAGACGATATTGTCCGCTTTGAAGACCGCTACGGCCGCATTTGACCGAGCAGATACGTCATCACCATGCATGGGGCACCGCAAGAATTCACACTGAAGTTTATAAGGTTTAGCAAGTCATCATGAAACCAATCGAAGGCATCTTTGTACAAGAAGTGAAATGGTATTGCAGCAGCAGGGCAGAGAAATATTTTCTCACCTTTGCCGATGCACTTGCCATGTTCATGGCATTCTGGCTCGCTGGCACATGGACGCTTGATGCCAGCGACTTGAACAGCTTCGGGCTGGATAGCTCGCGCCTGCTTAGTTACAGCCTGCTATCCCTGGTGACCCTGGCGATCTTCAAACTGAAGGGCCATCATGCCAAGCGCCGTCCGTACTCGAATGAAATCAAGGAACTCCTGAAGGTCGCCATGGTCATGGGCCTGATCGACGCGGCCCTGGTCTTCTTGGGCAAACGCGACTCTTCGCGCGAGGCACTATTGGCCACCTGGCTGCTGGTGCCGTGCTGTGTCTTGCTGCTGCGTGGCCTGGTCAAATACCTGCTGATGAAGGCAGGCGGCTGGATACGCGCCATGGTCATCATCGGATGGGGTGACAATGCCCTGCAAACTGCGCGCGCCTTCGATGAAGAAGCCTTGATGGGCTATCGCCTGATTGCGTTCCTGATCCCCGAAGGCCAAGATCGCCTGGAACAGCACTACGTGAACCGCAGCAAGCAAGCTGTGCCCTGCATTCAACTGGGCGAGAACCCGGAACAAACGCTCAAGCTGCTGGGCGACCCGCATACGGTTGTCGCCTTGGAGCAAGGCGGCATCGACGCCTATCAGGGCATGATCCAGCAGGTCAGCCGTTGCGTTGCCAATATGCAAGTGGTACCGGCCGTACGCGGGCTGCCCCTGTACGGTATGGAGGTCAACCATTTTTTTGCACACGAAGTGCTGCTGCTGACCATGCGCAACAACCTGGCGCGACCTGGCTTGCAACTGATCAAGCGCTGCTTTGATCTGGCGGCCTCGGTCTGCGTGCTGATCGTCGGCGCTCCCATCTTGCTGTGGATCGCGGCCAAGGTCATGGCATCGGGCCGTCCCATCTTCTACGGCCACAAACGCGTGGGCCAAAATGGCAAGCATTTTCTCTGCTACAAATTCCGCACCATGGCCGTGAACGCGGACGTCTTGCTCAAGGAGTTGCTGGAGCGCGATCCTGAAGCCCGTGCCGAATGGGACCGTGATTTCAAACTGAAGGACGACCCTCGCATCACCTCGATCGGCCACTTCCTGCGCCGGACCAGCCTCGATGAATTGCCGCAGCTATGGAACGTGCTGAAAGGCGAAATGAGCCTGGTCGGGCCGCGCCCGGTTGTCGATGCGGAACTGGAACGTTATGGCCCCCAGGTAGACTATTACCTGGAAGCGAAACCCGGTGTCACGGGCCTATGGCAAGTCAGCGGCAGGAACGACGTCAGCTATGATACGCGCGTTTATCTCGATGCCTGGTATGTCAAAAACTGGTCTCTGTTCAACGACATCGTGATTCTGCTGAAAACGGTCAAAGTCATTTTCAAGAAAGATGGCGCGTATTAATAAAAAAGACGGTATAAAATTTAGTAATTTACAAGGCAAGAAAAGGATAAGAGCATGATTTTAGTGACTGGCGGCGCCGGCTTCATCGGTTCCAATTTTGTACGCGACTGGCTGGCGCTCAACGATGAGCCCGTGATCAACTTTGACAAACTGACCTACGCTGGCAATCTCAGCAATCTGGCCAGCCTGGAGCACGACCCGCGGCATATCTTCGTACGCGGCGATATTTGCGACACCGCCCACATCTCCCGCCTGCTGGCAGAACACCAGCCGCGCGCCATCGTGCATTTTGCCGCAGAAAGCCATGTTGATCGTTCGATCCATAGCCCCGGCGAATTCATTTCGACCAACGTCAACGGCACCTTCAGTCTGCTCGAAGCCGCACGCGCTTACTGGTCCGGCCTGACGGACGCAGCCAAGGACAGCTTCCGCTTCCTGCACGTCTCGACCGACGAAGTGTATGGCACCCTGGGACCGAATGACCCGCCATTCACGGAAACGACGCCATATGCGCCCAACAGCCCGTATTCTGCATCGAAAGCGGCGTCCGATCATCTGGTACGCGCCTACTTCCATACCTACGGCATGCCGGTGCTCACCACCAACTGCTCGAACAACTATGGCTCCTTCCATTTCCCGGAAAAACTGATTCCCCTAATTATCAGCAATGCCCGTGCCGGCAAAGCCTTGCCTGTCTATGGCGATGGCATGCAAGTGCGCGACTGGCTGTACGTTGGCGACCATTGCTCGGCGATTCGCCGCGTGCTGGAAGCGGGACGTCTGGGCGAGGTCTACAACGTTGGCGGCTGGAATGAAATGGCCAACCTGGAAGTCGTGCATACCTTGTGCGACATCCTCGACACGCTCGACCCCAAGGCATCCGGCAGCTATCGCGAACAAATCACCTATGTACAGGATCGTCCAGGCCACGACCGCCGCTACGCCATCGATGCACGCAAGATCGAGCGCGAACTGGGCTGGAAGCCGGCCGAAACCTTCGCCACCGGCATCCTCAAGACCGTTCAATGGTACCTGGACAACCAGGCTTGGGTACGCGATGTCCAGTCGGGCGACTACCTGAAGTGGGTGGAGAAAAACTACGCGGCACGCGACACGGCCCAGGAGCAGCAATAATGGCAACAACCATCGAACGCAAGGGCATCATCCTCGCTGGCGGTTCCGGCACGCGCCTGTACCCGGTCACCATGGCCGTATCGAAGCAACTGCTCCCGGTATATGACAAGCCGATGATCTACTATCCGCTGACTACCCTGATGCTGGCCGGCATACGCGAGATCCTGATTATTTCAACGCCGCAAGATACGCCGCGTTTCCAGGAGTTGCTCGGCGACGGCAGCCAGTGGGGCATCAGCCTGACCTATGCCGTGCAACCCAGCCCGGATGGCCTGGCACAGGCGTTCATCATCGGCAAAGAGTTTGTCGGCGATGCACCATCGGCGCTGATTCTGGGTGACAACATCTACTATGGCCACGATTTCGAATCACAATTGCGGGAAGCATCAGCACGCACCAGCGGCTCGACCGTGTTCGCTTACCATGTGCACGATCCGGAACGCTATGGCGTGGTCGATTTCGATGCGCAGCGCCGCGCCGTCAGCATCGAAGAAAAGCCGCTCAAGCCCAAATCGAACTACGCCGTCACCGGCCTGTATTTCTACGACAGCCAGGTGTGCGATATTGCCGCAGGCATCACCCCGTCCCCACGTGGCGAACTGGAAATCACGGATGTCAACCGTACTTATCTGGAGCGGGGACAGTTGAACGTCGAACTGATGGGCCGCGGCATGGCTTGGCTCGATACTGGCACGCATGAGTCCTTGCTCGAAGCAGGCCAATTCATCGCCACCATCGAGAATCGTCAGGGCTTGAAAGTTGCCTGTCCGGAGGAAATCGCCTATCGTAAAGGCTATATCAATGCCGCCAAACTAGAGCAACTGGCCCAGCCCTTGAAGAAAAACGCGTATGGTCAATACCTGTTGCGTTTACTAGACGACAAGATATTCTGAGACGCGCCGCGCTTTCCACTGAGTTCAAACGATACCGATACACCATGCAAATCCAGACCACAGCCATACCTGACGTGTTGATACTCGAACCTACCGTATTCGGTGATGATCGCGGCTTTTTCTATGAGAGTTTTAACCAGAAGCGCTTTGCCGAACTGACCGGCGTCACGCGCGACTTCGTGCAGGATAACCACTCCAAGTCCGCCAAGGGCGTGTTGCGCGGCCTGCACTATCAGATCCAGCAGCCGCAAGGCAAGCTGGTGCGTGTGACGGCCGGTGAAGTCTTCGACGTTGCCGTCGACCTACGCAAAAGCTCGCCAACCTTCGGCCACTGGGTTGGCGTAGTCCTGTCGGCCGCCAACAAACGCCAGTTATGGATACCTGAAGGTTTCGCCCACGGCTTCGTGGTGACCAGCGACAGCGCAGAGTTCCTGTACAAGACCACCGACTATTGGGCGCCGGAATTCGAGCGCAGCATCCTGTGGAATGACCCCGCGATCGGTATCGACTGGCCGCTGGACGGCGAACCGTTACTGTCTGGCAAAGACAAAGTTGGGATATTGCTAGCCAATGCCGACGTCTTCGCCTGAGTACTGCAACACCGCCGCGCCACCCTTGATGGAAATAATATGAGCCGTATCTTAATTACAGGAAAAACCGGTCAGGTCGGCTACGAACTGGAACGCAGCCTGCAAGGTCTGGGAGAAATCATCGCGCTAGACCGCAGCCAGATGAATCTGGCCGATCTGGACCAGGTACGTGACGTGATCCGCCGCATCAAGCCGACGCTGATCGTTAATCCAGCCGCCTACACCGCTGTCGACAAGGCCGAGAGCGAGCCTGAACTGGCGCTGCGCATCAATGGCGAAGCACCAGGTGTGATGGCGGAAGAAGCCAAAAAGCTGGGCGCCGCGATGATCCATTACAGCACCGACTATGTGTTCGACGGCTCGAAAAATAGTCCCTACGTCGAAACCGATCCGACCTGCCCGATCAATGTCTACGGCAGCAGCAAGCTGGCCGGCGAACAGGCAATCCAAGCCACCGGCATCCCATACCTGATCTTGCGCACCAGCTGGGTCTACAGCACGCACGGTAAGAACTTTCTGCTGACCATGCTGCGCCTGGCAAAGGAGCGCGAAGAACTGAGTATCGTATCCGATCAGTTCGGCGCACCAACCTGGAGCCGTACCATTGCCGATACCACGGCGCATATCGTAACGCAAAGTCTGGCGGCAACTGACCAGGCGACGTGGTGGGACGAGCGTTCCGGGCTGTACCATTTAACGGCACAAGGCCATACCAGCTGGTTTGGCTTTACTGAGGCAATCATGGCGCATCCATCTGTCGTGAAAAAAACACGACTCAAACCGATATTAGCTGTTAACTACCCAGTGCCGGCAAGACGTCCAGTTAATTCAATGTTATCGTCGCGTCGCCTGATTGACACCTTTTGTGAGCTGCCGGATTGGAAAACTGCACTTAATTTATGCCAGGATTAGAAATTCAAAAACTTGACACTTCTGTCGCTTTAAATATAAAGGCCCAACCCTGCATATGCAAAGTCAGGCTCCTAATTGTTTAGTTTCGTGCGATCATATTCCTCGTCGCAGCATGGCCCTGTTCCGGGCC
>NZ_JCAQAV010000066.1:0-12506 GCF_059617925.1 Janthinobacterium sp. JF4
ACGGCGGGACTTTCACCCACAGGAGTGCGCCCATGCTGGGCGCACCCATAAAAAAAGCCCTGTAAAAACAGGGCTTTCACTTACTTAGTCATTCCGGGATACAAAGGTTCCCAGAGGAAACTCACTCCATTCGATGGTCAATGAGATGGCTAAGCGCTTGATTTTTCAGTGTTTTCCAAACCTTTCAGAAAGCGATACCCTCAAAAATACCGTCACCAGAAAAATCCGTTATTGCTGGTTTGTCGCGGCCGGGATGGGAGACACCAGTCCGCTTCCTCGCACCTGTCATCCGATTCTTCTGGGCGACAACACATCCATTCCAGCACAGCAGCAATCGAAGCGCTCCGATGATTTTAAGGATACGCCGATCTTCAGCACCGCGCTGTCCTCCTGTCATTAACGCCATATCAGGCCCGCTATAGCGACAGAGACGAGACAATGGAATGCTCCTATCTCTCAACCGTTTTTACCATAGCCCATATCGCCTCCCCTTTTCACGTACCGAGCAAAACAGTCAGTCGAGCCGTATTGGCATTTAATAAAGCGCACCTGCTGCAGATCAAGACGGTCGAGGCTGAGATCCTCTACGAATGATGGACCTGCCCCTTGCCCGCTGCTGGCTCAGCAGCTTGCTGAATTACTCAAACTGTCTTTTTACCCAACGGAGAATGTCTGCGACGACACCTTGGGGAGGAGGAATCCATCCAGGCGCAAGGAATTCATAAACATCGTCATAGCGAGCCAGGGGGCGCACCGGCATCAATGCCATCGGTACCTGCGGGCTATCGATTTGGACAGGAATACCCCTGATCCAGCATAGCTTGGTCTGCAGTACGCCCAGATAGGAAAAGAAATCCTCCTCGGCCACATCGGAGCTTTTGATGCGCGCGCTTCGCGTCTGTATGAAATTCGCCAAGCCAGCTTGGTCACGTTTAAGCAAAAGGGAGAAAAAATCCTGGCCTGCTGCACTATCGGCATGATCTGGCTTGCGGCCGTTCTTGGCCACCTTCTCAATTTTGGACTGTAAGGCACCGTCGTCACCGCGCAATGCAAGTTGGATCATGTGGACATGAAATGCAGTGAGGGTTGGGCCGTTACGCTGTCGAATAAGCTCTTCGGTTTCCGCAACTGCGATTGCTGCGATCACTTTCTCGTTGTCAGAAAGCATACCATACAACAATTCACCTCCAACACAGAAGCTCGCGCCACCATCCTGCCCAATGCTCGCCAGTGCCAACCGGCTAGCGAGATAACAGTTCTGCTTGAAACTATCGAGATTCCCATCCACGAAGAAACCATATATGGCGCACGCACGCGCGTGTTCAGCCAGAGTTGTGAGAACAGCACCTAGCCGCATTTGCTTGCGCCGATACATATAGCTATCAACGGAGTCGGGAACTTCCCCCGCCAAAAAAGACAAAAGATTTTTCAACCTATCTGCTGGGCTACGTTCCGCCGTCATTTTTCACCTTTGTTTAATTTTATGATCACTGCCCTATTGCGCAGGTAGGAGTCAGGCCTGCCATTAAGACATGATTAAACCATGAATACCGACGACATCTGAGCTGGAGTAAGGAGCACGTACGCGGAAGGAGGATCAAGAAAGGAATGGGGGGCCAGGTCTATCACTCTGCCTCGGACGAAACAGTATTCCGAACACCAAATAGCAAACTAATATAGACTCATCAAAGAAAAATAACTAATCAACGCTGAGATCGTGTCTGAATGGCAAACCTGATTGCGCCCCCTATAATCTGTCCAGCGCATCGCAGCGACTTTGCAGTGCTATGAAATATGACAACGACCGTTGATGCTCGTTGCTCTCGCTCTTTTTCCTGCTCAATTCGATTCGAATATTAATTAGATTCGGATTCCGTCGAGCGACTGGTGCTTCTCCATCCATGACTTGACCCACAAAGGTTGGCGGCCTCGACCGCTCCATTGCTGTTCTTGATTCTCAGGGTTGCGATACAGCGCAGCCACTGCTTTCTTCACCCCCTTTGCTGCCGTGTTTGGTACGCCGGCGATCAACTGCGTCAGCGGCACACCGACACGCTGTGCAATCGCCAGCATTTCAGCACGCGCTTTTTCTAGCTCGTCTTTTTGGCGGCTCTTGATTTCTTGAATTGCTTGCGCTTCGAGCTTTCTTAACTCGGCAAGTGATAATGATGAGATATCCATACGAACTCCTTGAAAGTAGTACAAATTTGGGATGACGCCTGTATGTGACTTGAGCACGCATGCCAAGTGAAAGCCATTCTAAAACAATTCGCGCGTGCTTTAGCCCCCTTATTTCTCATTGTGCCATCGAAATACCTAGCGATAGGGGGCAATTTCGGCTGGAGCCATGCAACTGGCCCGACAACAATAGTGGAAATCACCGTTGCCACGAAAGCCGCAATATGGAACCACGATCCCCTTCGTTCGCATCGACCTGGCTTCTGGCCATGCTCCAAGGACAGACCTATGACCAGATCGCAGCGCGGTTTCGTGTCACGAAGTCGACGGTGTCCAAATCGGTTGCTGATTTAGCGCGAGATCTACAATCCGTCGTAGGTGTGATCGGCATCGACGAAGACAGTGCTCCCACTGCTCAGGTCATCCGCGCGAATGGGAAAGATTATCTGGAGGCATTGGAACATTTCGTGCCGCTGGCGAAACCTGCGGCCACAGCCTCACCGCCGATCATTGCCCATACGCAGATTGAGCAGCTAGTGCTGCACACGGCACGGCATAGTCGCTGCAAACAGCGCGATATCGCCCTTCTCCTCATGCTTATCCATACCGGTGCACGCCCGAATGAGATCTCCAGGATGCACGCCGACGGCTGCACAGCCGAGGAGATCGCGTTTTATCTTGGGACGCGAGCCGGTACGGTGCGCCGCCTGTTGTCGAAGAGTACCCAGAAACCACCACATCCGCGTATGTAGTCCCTACCTTCCAGCCACAGTTCCTGCAGCGACTCATTGAATAGAAACACCAGCGGCATTTCCTCCCTTCCGTCGAAGTAGTCTTCGTAGCCTAAGTGCAGAGCTGCCCGAAATGCTTCCAGGTGCACAAGCTCACCGCTACCTGCGCCGGGTGCGAAAGGGTTTCTTACGGGGTCCATGCAACCTCCATTAATAGGAAATTCTAGTAAAGTATAAGGTCTTCACGTTATACATGCTTATACTTTAGTAGATTTTGTTAGACTTCTATCCTTGTAGAAAGTTCCAGCGGGCTTCTTTTTTCCACCGGTACGGATTAGCCTTATTCGGCCATAAGCGATGGCGAAGATGTCATATCCGACTGATGCAGCCGCAGCCGCAGCGAGCTTGTGTTGCAGGTTCACGTCTTGGAGGTTGATAACGATGACGTCGTCAACGTCTACATGGTGAATCGCCACTGCTAGTTTAGCCAGTCCTGATCCATAGTTCTTGAAAGATGAAAAGCCGATGGGTCGTGTTGGGCCTGGGTGTCCTGCCAGGATCCTGGTGTGCGATCTCATAGCTGCCGGATCCAACGACGAGGTCGGATCTCCCCTACCCTTGGCGATCCCTTGGCACGTTGCAAGACAGTGCCGCCAATCCATAAGCGAGAAAGACAATCATGTTGGATAAGAAATGGTGGCATAACGCCGTCGTGTATCAGATCTACCCACGTAGTTTTCAAGACAGCAATCACGATGGGGTCGGTGATCTGGCAGGCATCATCGGCAGACTGGACTACCTGCAATATCTGGGAATCAACCTGATCTGGCTGTCGCCGGTGTACCGGTCGCCGATGGACGATAACGGCTATGACATCTCCGACTATCAGGATATCGCCGCTGAATTCGGCACATTGGCCGAGATGGAGCAGTTGATCGCAGAGGCGGCCAGGCGCGACATCCGTATCCTGATGGATCTTGTGGTCAACCACACCTCTGACGAGCATGCTTGGTTCGTCGAGGCGAAGAAATCCAAGGATAGCCCCTACCGTGACTACTACATCTGGCGCAATGCAGGCGCAGATGGCTCCCCGCCCAACCAGCAACGTTCGTATTTTGGCGGGAGTGCATGGGAATACGATGCCGCCAGCGGTGAATATTACTTCCATCTGTTCTCGAAACGACAGCCGGACCTGAACTGGGAAAATCCCCAGGTGCAGGAAGAGGTGCATCGCATGATGAACTGGTGGTTGGACAAGGGTATCGGCGGCTTCCGCATGGATGTGATCGATCTCATCGGCAAACAGGTCGACCAGCAGATTATCGCCAACGGCGCACAACTGCACCCGCTGCTGCAGCAAATGCACCAAGCGACCTTGGCAGCACGCGATGTATTGTCGGTGGGCGAGACGTGGAGCGCCACCCCGGACACCGCCAAGCTGTATTCCGACCCGGCGCGTCAGGAGCTGTCGATGGTCTTCCAGTTTGAGCACATCACCATGACCCACGATACCAAGGATGGGAAATGGAAGCCGCGGCCATTCGATCTGATCGAATTCAAGCAGATCATCAGTAAGTGGCAGACCGAGCTGGCCGATGCCGGCTGGAATTCGCTGTTCTGGAATAACCACGACCTGCCGCGCGCCGTATCCAAATACGGCGACCAGGGCCGTTACCGGGTCGAGTCGGCCAAGATGCTGGCCACCGCGCTACATTTTCTCAAGGGCACCCCCTACGTCTATCAGGGCGAGGAAATAGGCATGACCAATGTACGTTTCGATTCCATCGACGACTATCGCGACATCGAATCGCTCAACCTCTACCACGAACGCACGGCCGCCGGCGTGTCACCGGAGACGATGATGGCCGGTATCCACGCCAACGGGCGGGACAATGCACGCACCCCAATGCAGTGGAACAGCACACACAACGCCGGCTTCAGTAGTGGCACGCCCTGGCTAAAGTTAAATCCCAACTACCCCGAGATCAACGTCGCAGCCGCGCTGGAACAACCCGATTCGGTCTTCTTCCACTACCAGAAGCTGATCGAACTGCGCAAGCACTGGGACGTCATGGTTTACGGACAATACCTGCCGTTGCTGGAGCAGCACCCGCAGGTATTCGCCTACCGGCGCAGCCTGGGTAGCCAACAGCTGGTTGTCGTCAGCAATTTCTCTGGCGAACACGTCGAACTGGATCTGCCGGCAATGCTGCACGGCATTGCCGGGCAAGGCTTGATCAGCAATTATGCCCAGCGTGACAGTTGGACCGACCACCTCAGCCTGCAGCCATACGAATCGTTTGCTATCGCTTATGTGTGTGAGGCGGGGTGCGAGTAAAGCGTTGTTGTGCAATCACATCGAGTCGCGCGAACGCCTGGAAAAATGGCGATGGGTGGTTAAGCGCACGCTGGGCTGGCTGCACCGCTTCCGCCGATTACGCATCCGCTACGAGCGCCGTGCCGATATCCACCAGGCATTCCTCTCGCTTGCCTTCATACTCATCTGCTAGGGATACATTCAGCGGTTTTGTTAGGCGTTCTTAGTGTTCTGCCATGTACCAGGGCTGCGATCTCGTCGCTGCCTGTCCCACCGACGAGATCGGGTCTGGCCTGTCTATCTCCCCTGCCCTGCAGAGACTCCTACCGCGCGCAAGAAAAAGTTGACCTCCCCTACCTATCACTGCCGGCGATGGATGGCTTAGCTTACCGAGGCAACAGCCGAACGCCTGCTTTTGCGCGCTTCAGCGGCACAGTTGGCTACAATAAACTAGCCCATCATCAGTTTCGTGCGCTCGGCCAGATCGGGGACTTTGCCCGCTTGCGGTGGACTGGTCACCACCAAACTCCCAGCCCGCGCAATTGAGAAAAGCAATATTTTGAGCTTCTGAAGAGCGTCTAGCGAACCCATGGCGATTCAGACGGCGAACCCTTGGAGGCCGTACAGGCCTATTGCTGGTCTCAGCACATCCTTCCGCCAGTGGATATTGCCAAAGACAACGACGGTTCCTCCGTCCTGCAGGTTGAGGCCGCCAACAAGCTGCGCGATTACGGCTGGTGGATCAAAAGGATCAGATTGCGCGATGCAAGAATGGAGCATCAGCGCGGCAAGCAACGCCGGACCGCGTCAGCACACGTAACGGTAAGCGGGCAATGGCCATCGAATTCAAAGCTTCGATCCCCCTAGCCATCTCCACCATGTGCCATGTCGGCAGCGGCCACCCTCATAACGTCGTCGCAGTCGCATTGGCCACGCCCCCTACTGTCAAGGTGCAATACCGGCTGGCAAGTCACGCAAGAAACGAATGTGGCACCGTCGACATCATCGCCAGTCCCACAATCGTGGCAACCTACGCGCTGAACCGATAAATGCCTAGGTATTGACTGCATATTGACTGCGGCAAGCGACAGTCGCTGCCTGTCGGTGTCTGTACGTGCTTTCTGGCAAAGCGATGCCTGTCAGCGCCGTCCCAACTTGAACAGGGCCATGGCCTGCTCCAGTTTGATGGCCTGATCCTGCAAGGCGGCCGAGGCACTGGCGGACTGTTCGACCAATGCCGCGTTCCGCTGTGTCACTTCGTCCATCTGCGTAATCGCCTGCTGCACGGTGCCAATACCATGGCTTTGCTCGCTCGATGCCAAGGCGATCTGGCTCATCAGGCCATACACCTTTTCCACCGACTCGAGCATTTCTTGGCTGCTGCTACCTGCATGCCCGGCCAGTTCGGTGCCTGCGTCCACTTGCCGCAAAGACTCCGCAATCAATTGCTTGATTTCATTGGCGGCCGAGGAGCATCGCTGTGCGAGGCTGCGCACCTCACCGGCGACGACGGCAAATCCACGACCTTGTTCACCTGCGCGGGCGGCCTCCACTGCGGCATTCAGGGCCAGGATATTGGTCTGGAATGCGATCGCTTCAATCATGCCGGTGATGTCGCCAATCTTTCTCGACGAGGCGTTGATGTCGGACATCATGCGCACCACTTGCTCAACATTTTCTCCGACCTTGCCTGCCAGTCCACGGGTTATTCCAGCCATGTCACTGGCCTGGTCCGCATTGCCGCTATTTTGCTGCACAGTCACGGCCAACTGCCCCATGCTCGACGCTGTTTTCTGCAGTGCCAGGGCTTGCGCGTCAGTGCGCTGCGACAAGTCCATATTGCCGGACGCAATTTCACGCGTCACAGTACTGATCTGCAAGAAATTATCCCGCACATCGCCCACGATGGAATGCAAATTCACGCGCAACTGACGCAGGGAACGCAGCAATTGCCCCATTTCGTCGGTACGGTCCGTATCGTCCTGCTGGGTCAAATCGCCACCGGCCATGACATCGCAAGCAGCCCTTGCCTGCTGCAAGGGCTGCAACACCGCTGCATGCAATGCATGCCAGAAGAATCCCATGGTGCCGATCAAGACGATCAAAATTCCTGTTCGCCATATGCCGGCATCTGCCGGCAAAACATCTGTACTCCAGCACAATTGCAACAACAGCGCGACCATCAGGAAACTGAAATTCCAGGCAATGCGTCTGCCTAATGGCATGTTGCTCAAACGGCGCAGGGTTGCCAGCCAGCCAGTCCGTACGACAGCGCCCTGACTCAGCGCAATGCCGTGCGTTTTGCCTGCCTTCATGCGAGCGTACAACGTGATCGCCTGCGCAACTTGCGCCCGGTTCGGTTTGGTACGCACGGACATGTAGCCGACGGTACTGCCATTTTCGATCACTGGCGTGACATTCGCCAGCACCCAGTAATAGTCGCCATTCTTGCAACGATTTTTCACCATGCCACTCCAGGAACGACCGGAACGAATCGTTTGCCAAAAATCGGCAAACGCCTCTGCAGGCATATCCGGATGCCGAAGAATATTTTGCGGTGCCCCCATCAGTTCTTGCGCGCTATAACCGCTGATCTCGATGAAATAGGGATTCGCGTAAGTAATATTACCCTGCAAGTCCGTCGCCGAAACGATCGTGCTGGTATCACTGAGTTCGATCTCGTGATCGGTAATCGGAAGGTTCATGCGCATATAGGAAGTCTCTTGGTGAACTCGGATCGTATTCGATCGACGAACGGGTGACGCGCGCCTCAGCTTTCTGGCTCAGTGCCGAGGACATGCTTGCAATGCCAATATCTTAATATTTTCCGATTCCAACAGGCAATTTTTTATTCAAACTAACTCTTACCATGGGCATGGAATGTAACAATTTTGGCGGATCAATTCTCATTCGTACCGATTGGCACAAGTACGTCGTCAATTTGCGAATTTCCGCCAGGTGCAGTAGCGGCATGGTCAGGCCGTTGCACCTCGACGAAGGCCGGCCCTAGTTATTACGAACTTGATAGCCATCACAGCATGCACCACTCTCCAATAGTGATGTTCGATTGGAACCAAGAAACCGGGTGTCGTGCTACGTGTTCTTGCGCTCTTGAACCTAAGCAACGGAACAGCCTCGTGCCGGTCCTAGGATGACGTGTTCGATAGAACCGGGCCACGTCTTACAGAAGTCCTCAGGCTCGACCACCTGGCCCTAAAGTATTAATTTGGCATGATATCGATCAAGGTTTACCCGTGCAGCATTGCCACATCCAAGGTAAGGTAAAGCGCATGGTTCGCCCCCGCGCCTTCGGCAAAGCACCACCGGCATGCTAGTGGTCCTTCACTGTCGAATGCCGCGGAACGGTAGCTGGCTGCCACTGCGGCAGGCCGCGCGAGCGAACCCACTCCGGATTCACCTGGCCGCTCGAGCGCTGTCCAGCCCGGCAACTTGCCAGCCATACCTGAAAGAGCATGCCATGAACCCTGAAACCACCCTCCTGACCAGCGATCCGCTGCTGCACAATCTGCCACTTGACAGCGACCATGCTGCATTGACGCCACTGAGTCAGTCGCTGCTCCAGGTGCTTGGGCAGCGGCGCAGCAATCGCATTTTCTCGGCGCGCGCCGTGCCGATGCCAATGCTGGCGCACCTGCTATGGGCAGCGTGTGGCGTGAACCGGCAGGAGACGGGACAACGCACGGCGCCGTCGGCAAAGAACTGGCAGGAGATCGACATCTACGTGGCCCAGCAAGATGGGCTGTTTCTGTTCGAACCCGCTGCCGGCGCGCTGCGCCAGTTGGCGCAGAGTGATGTCCGTGCTGCCTCCGGTTGGCAGGACTTCGTTGCCAGCGCCCCGGTCAACCTGATCTATGTCGCCGAACTTGCCAAAATGGATCAGGCACAGCGCTGGGAGCAAAAATTCTTTGCCGCGCTCGATACCGGCTACATCAGCCAAAACGTGTACCTGTTCTGCGCCGCCCAAGGCTTGGCGACAGTCGCGCGCGCCTGGGTAGACCGCCCGGCTCTGGCGCAAACGCTGGGGCTCAGGGAAACCCAGCGCATCGTTCTGGCCCAGACGGTGGGCTTTCCCGGTCGCGCGACGCACGCGGCACCACCTCAGGATGGGCGCACAGACGGCGGGGCCAGCTGACGCGGCCCCACTGTACCCGCACAACAAACTATGTCGCCAGTGCCTGGCCGTTGAAGGGAAACCATGAAAAACTGCCTGATCGTCTACTATTCGCGCACCGGCGTCACTGACCAGGCAGTCCATGCCCTGGCAAAAGAATGCGGCGCGGACCTCGAAGCGCTGCAACCGCTGCGCCCCTACGGCAACATCGGCGGCTTCTTGCGTGCCGGGTGGGAAGCCGCACGCCGCATTCCGGCACCGATTGCCACTGTACAACGACGACCATCCGACTACCCTTTCATCGTGCTGGGTACGCCAGTCTGGGCGGGCCACATGAGCGCCCCCATGCGCACCTATATCATGCAGCAGCGGCAGCACTTCCATCGGGTGAGCCTGCTCTGCACCATGGGTGGACGGGGTGGCGACAAGGCACTCGACGAAATGGCAGCCCTATGCCACAAGGCCCCCATTGCCCGGTTATGCTTGCGCGAACAAGAAGTAAGAACGGGGCACTATGTCGAGCGGCTGCAGGCACTGGCGGTAGAACTGGGGCGGCTCGAACCGGCACCTCCGGTATTCGGTCTCCGGTTCTCTCCCATCTAGACGCGACCGCAGATCTGTCGCGTTGTTGATCAGAGGGCTATGTTTTCCCGGCATGGTACTTCTGCCCTCAAATTGGACGGACCTGTCCTGCTAGCGCATAAAATTGATCGGCGAGCAGCTTCATCACTGTGTGATCCCTTGCGAACTGGCTCTTGCGGATCATGTGCATGAGTTCGATGCCAGCAGTCACGGAGCCGGCGGAGTGGAACGATTTGAAGTTGAGTGGCGGCTTGGTCACTCGCTTGATATGAATCGCCACCCGTCGCTTAGACTCTCCTGATCCATGGTTCTTGGAAGATGCAAAACAGATGGGGCGTGTTAGGAGCCTGGGTGTCCTGCCAAACTCCTGGTGTGCGATCTCGTAGCTGGCTGCTCAAACGTCGAGATCGGGTCTGGCCTGTCTATCTCCCATGCCCCGCAGAGACTCCTGCCGCGCGCTAGCAAAAGCAGGCCTTCCCTAGCCATAACTGCCGGCCATGGATGGCTTAGCTGGCCGAGGCAACAGCATAGCGTAGGCTTCTGAGCGCTGTAAGGGCATAGTTGCTTGCGTCGAACTCATGCACATGATCCTCGACGGCCAGTTCGCAATGGCACGCACAGTGATGGCGTCGTTCGCCGACCAATTTGAAGCGCTGGCAGGACAGGTCCGTCCAGTTTGAAGAGATAGTGCCATTTGAGGGAGATGTCGCACTTTGATCAACTACACGACAGAACTGCAACGAATGAGGTGTTTGTTTGCACTCAACTGCAAAAGGATAGTTCGCGCGCCTCACTGCTAGAAGCGCCACGCTGACGATAAAGAGTGCGAGTTGACCGGCACGAATAGATATGTCAACATGGGACATATGATGTCCCATGTTGACAAGGTGGAGATGATGGAAGCCACACTCAAAGAGCGATTAAAAAATTCAATTAAAAAATCGCGTAAAAAGGTATTTTTACGCGAGGATTTTTCACGACTGGGCGGTACCAACCGTCAATTGAGCCGCGCCCTAAGTGAGTTGCAAAGCGAGCAGGTAGTGGTAAGAGCGGGGTATGGCTTGTACATGCGTCCGTCTGTACAAGAGCTGAACCAGGGCATCGAACAGATCCAGCATCGCTTGGGCCGACGCACGCGCCGCGAGGTGACGATCAATGGCATTACCGTGAAGCTAGGCACGCCTTCAAGTTCTCCCAATAAACAGGACTTGCAGGATCGCCGAAAACTCGAAATGGCCTGGCGGATTGTCACGAAATATGCCTTTTCAGACATTCGGCGAATCAGCCTAGAAAACATGGAGCGCTGGCAAAAAAATGGCGTTTGGGTCTCGGCATTTGAGGAATGGCGTCAGTTGCTCACCGAAGGCACAGATCAGCAGGTTCAGGCTGCCATGACAGGCCAAGATGAGAAATCAAACCGCCTACGCCAGTCCGCCCCGTATGCAGGACTATTAACACAAGCCGAGGTGGAGTCCATTTGAAAGTCGAGCAATTACTACATCTGTTGCGTGCTTCGGCAGAAATCGTCGATGACAACCAGTTCATCGTTATTGGTAGCCAGTCCATATTGGGAAAATTTCCACAGGCACCAGCCGACCTTCTATGGTCGGTAGAGGCCGATATGTACGCGAAAAACAAACCACAGAAGACGGAAAAGCTAAACAGCATTGGTGATATGAGCCAATTCCACATAACCCACGGGGTTTATGTTGACCCGGTGGATAAAACAACGGCGATCCTGGCTAAAGGCTGGCAGGGTCGCCTGGTCAACATTGAAACGCACGGTAAGACTGAAGGCCAGAAAGTAACGGGATTGTGCCTGAATCCGGATGATCTTTTTGTCTCCAAAGTGGCAGCCTACCGAGAGAAAGACATTGATTTCGTGAAATCTATGATCAAACACGGCATGGTCAGCATTGAGAGGGTCAAACTACTGGCAACCGATGTTGCGAATCCAATCAATGATTTGGAACTTTCGAAACGCATCGTTCAACGTATTGATCGATTGTTTGCTGAGGTACCTGAGGACGAACGTACCCACATCAATATAGCCAACGGCAAGTACACTGGACATATTGTTGGTATGTCGGACGCAGTAGTACAGCAACTGACGGTCGGTGAGGAAGACTACATCATTCACCACATCAGCCAGCTCACGCCACCCCTGCCCGCACAAGGAGATCTGTGTACGGTGACTTACAAGGGTGGGCGGGCAACGGTTTTCATACACGGGAAAGGGGCTGCGGGCGAAGTACCGAGCCCACCCGGCGGTGCATAGTTTTCAATAGCGGATGCCGTTGTGTATCGATACCCAGCTGGTGACCCAGGACGGCACGGGGCTCTGTCGCATTGGCGACACGAACGCTGCCGCGGGTCAGCTACACCATCGCAACCTTGCCGCCCTGTCCAGTTCAACCAAACGTTGCCCTTTATTCCATTGCGCACCGATGCGTGAATTGATATTCCGATCCCCGAAGTCGCCAATCTTATCCTTGCCTGCGGCTAAGCTTAGTAGACTATCCTGTAGAGATTGCCTTTGCGTTGGATGTGCGCGAAGCCGAGTTCG
>NZ_JCAQAV010000067.1:0-12504 GCF_059617925.1 Janthinobacterium sp. JF4
AGCACAGCATTCATAATGCTGGGGTCGGTGGTTCAAGTCCACCTATCACCACCAAGAATTTGCAGTATGAAGAACCCGCCCCTGCCCCGTGCAGCGGCGGGTTTTTTCATTTCCGGCACCGCCGCGCATGCGGCCTGCGCGCAACACCTGCCCCATCCGCATGCACTGGGGATTGTCGTGCAACACTGCTGGCGCTTACAATGAGAATAATTCTCATTCATAATCACCGCAATCTTATGTCCGTCGCCCAGCCCAGCCTGCAACAGCAAGTGCAGTCGCTCTACAGCGAGCATCACGGCTGGCTGGTCGGCTGGCTGCGCAAAAAACTCAGCTGCCCGCATGGCGCGGCCGACGTGGCGCACGACACGTTCGTGCGCATCATCGCCTCGCGCGACGCGCTGTTCGGCATGCGCGAGCCGCGCGCCTATTTATCCACCACGGCGAAGCGCTTGCTGCTCGACCGCGCGCGCCGGCAAGTACTCGAGCGCAGCTATCTGGCGGAACTGGCCCTGCTGGCCGACAGCCTGCCCGGCGCGCCGTCGCCGGACGAGATCCTGATGGCCGTGCAGGCGCTCGGGCAGATCGCCACGGCGCTGGACGGATTGTCCAGCAAGGCACGCGAAGCCTTTCTGCTGCACTACCTGGAAGAGCAATCGCAGGCCGCCGTCGCAGCGCAACTGAACATCTCCACGCGCATGGTGCAAAAATACCTGGTGCAAGCCTTGCTGGCCTGCCGCCACGCCTGCCCGGCCATGGCAGCATGAAGACTGCGCGCGCCGACGCGGCAGCCGAGCAGGCCGCGCACTGGATCGTGCGCCTGAGCGCCGACGACCCGGCCGAGCGCGACACCGCGCAGGCCGGCTTCGCAGCGTGGAAGGCGTCCGACCCGCTGCACGCGACAGTCGCCGCCGGCATGGAAAACCTGCTGCTCCAGTTGAGCGCCGTGCGCGAGCCGGCCGGCGGCGACCATCGCCCCGCGCGCGCCGCCCTGGCCGCCATCGCGCCCGACCGTCCGCGCCAGCGTCTGCGCCAGCTGGCCGCCGCCAGCGCCGTGGCCGTACTGCTGCTGACCGGTGCGCTGGTCATCGGCGAGCGCCCCGCCTATCTGCTGGCCGACCTGCGCAGCCCCACGGGACAATGGCACACGCACACCCTGGCCGATGGCAGCCGCCTGACCCTGGGCAGCGACAGCGCCGTCAATGTGCGTTTCCATGCGGGCGAGCGGCATGTGGAACTGGTGCGTGGCGACATCCTCGTCGACGTGGCCAAGGATGCGCAGCGCCCCTTCATCGTCGACAGCAAGCAGGCGGCGATCCGCGCGCTGGGCACGCGTTTTACCGTGCGCAGGGAAGGCGGCGCCACCATCCTGAGCATGCTGGAATCCACCGTGCTGGCGCAGGTGCCGCAACATCCGGCCGTCGTGGTGCAGGCGGGCCAACGCGCGCGCATCACGGACGATGGCGTCGGGCCACTGATAAGCATCGATGCGGCCAGCGTGCAGGAAGCGTGGCGCGCGCGCCAGCTGGTGGTCGACGACTTGCCGCTGGCCGAAGTGCTCGACGAGCTGGCGCGCCACCGCCCCGGCCAGCTGCATTACGACCGCGCGCAGATCGCCGGCATCCGCGTGGCCGCCGTGCTGCCGCTGGACGACACGGACAAGGCGCTGCAGCTGTTGATCGACAGTTTCCCGCAGCTGCGCATCCGCATGCTGACGCGCTACCTGGTGATGGTGGACGCGCCCGCCAACGGCGCGGCAAAAAAATAAATGCCCGCGCAGGTTCGTGTTGGCGCATCTCGTGCGTCAAGGCAGCTGAGATCAATCAAAAAAGGCTGTCACCATGTCCGTTCAAGTCATTGCCGTTTCATCCCCGCCCCCCCTGCGCACGCGTCTGCGCCCGCTGGCCCTGGCGGCCATGCTGCTGGCCGGCGCCGGCCTGCACGCGCAGGCAGTCGCCCAGGCAGCGCCGGCTATCGCCAGCTACGCCATCCCCGCCGGTCCGCTGGCCGGTGCCCTGAACCGCTATGCCCAGCAGGCAGGCGTGTCCATCGTCATCGACGCCTCCAAGGTCCAGGGCTTGACCAGTACCGGCCTGCAGGGCAGCTACGCCATCGAGGACGGTTTCGCCGTGCTGCTGCGCGGCAGCGGCTACGCCATCGGCAAGACGGCGACCGGCTATGTGCTGATGGCCGCGCCAGCATCCACTCCCACGGCGGCGGCCAGTGCCGCCTCGGCGGCCGAGCGCACCATGCCCTCGATTACCATCGTAGGCCAGGCCGAACAAGGCGCCACCACGGAAGGCAGCGGCTCCTACACGGCGCGCAGAATCACCATCGGCAAGGGCGAGCAAGCGATGAAGGACATCCCCCAATCGGTGAGCGTGCTGACGCGCCAGCGCCTGGACGACCAGGGCATCACGGACTTGCGCGAGGCCGTCAACAACGTCACCGGCGTGGTGGGCGTGCATGGCGTAGGACCGGGCGTGGTGATCACGGCCCGCGGCTTCCAGATCGATCAATGGCAGTACGACGGCGTGCCGATCGACCGCAATACCTATGCGCTGGGTAACTGGGGCCAGGAAAACATGGTCATCTACGACCGCCTGGAAGTGCTGCGCGGCGCTTCCAGCATGCTCGTCGGCACGGGCAGCCCGGGCGGTTCCGTCAATCTGGTGCGCAAGCGCCCGCTGGCCACGCGCGCAATCACGCTGACGGGGCGCGCCGGCTCCTGGGACCACTACGGCGCCCAGGTCGACATCAGCAGCCCCCTGAACGCGGAAGGCACCCTGCGCGGACGCGCCATCGTCGATGAAGACGACAGTCACTCCTTCATCGACCAGGTGTGGAGCAAGAACCGCACCCTGTACGCGGCGCTCGACTACGACCTGGCGCCCGCCACCACGGTCGGCCTGGCCGCCAGCCATGTGAAAGCATACGGCCGCCCCACCTTCATCGGCCTGCCCCGCTACGCGGACGGCAGCGAACTGCCTCTGCCGCGCTCCACCTTCACGGGCGCCGACTGGAACCGCAGCCTGGTGGAACAGAGCACCGTCTACCTGGACCTGGAACACCAGGTCAATACGCAATGGAGCCTGAAGGCGTCGGCGCTGGGCATGAATGAAAGCACCAGCTCCACGCACCAGCGCACGGCCTTTAAAATCAATCCCGACGGCAGCGGCGCGCGCTATGGCGACTTTTCCACCGATTTCGACAACCGCAAGCGCGGCATCGACGCCTTCGTGCGCGGCAAATTCGATGGCCTGGGCATCGCGCAGGAAGTCGTCGTCGGCGCCAGCTATGTCAGCCTCACGTCGAACGACCGCTATGCGCGTGCGTGGGAGCCGGGCGCGGATATCTTCCATATCAACCACCATCGCCCTTGGCAGGATTTCGACACCATCGCCGCGCGCCCAACAGGCGTCACCAGCACCAGCACCTATGACCTGCGCCAGAAAGGCCTGTACGGCACCTGGAACGGCCAGCTGACCAGCCATCTGAAAGCCCTGCTGGGCGGGCGCTTCAACTGGTACGACTTCGTGTATGCCACGCCGGACGGCTACCGCGACACCACCAGCGTCGCGGCCAAGTTCACGCCCTCGGTGGGCCTGATCTATGCATTGACGCCGCAATGGTCGGCCTACGCCAGCTATGCGGACGTGTTCCAGCCGCAGACGAACCACAATGTGGCCGGACAGATCCTCAAACCCATCACGGGCAGCAGCTACGAGGGCGGCATCAAGGGTGAACTGCTGGACGGCCGGGTCAACACCTCGCTGGCCGTGTTCCGCTACGACCACAAGGACCGCGCCGTCAACGACTACGCTGCCGGTTTCGCCTGCGACGGCTGGTACTGCTCGCGCGCCTCGGGCAAGGTGCGCAGCCAGGGCCTGGAAGCGGAAGTGTCGGGCGAAGTGGCGCGCGGCCTGCAGCTGTCGGCCGGCTATGCCTATACGACGACGACCTATCTCGACGATCCGGATAACAAGGGCGAGGTCTTCTCGACCTGGACGCCGAAGCATATGCTGCGCCTGTGGTCCGACTATACCCTGCCCGGCGAGTGGAGCAGGTTCAGTGTCGGCGCCGGCGTGAACATGCAAAGCCATACGGTCGATACCGAGCGCACCTTCAAGCTTGCCGGCTTCTCGATCTGGAATGCGCGCCTGGCCTGGCAAGCCACGCCGCAGGTGGCCCTGTCGGTCAACGTCAACAACGTCTTCGACAAGCGCTACATCATCCCGGCCTACAACACCACCGGTTCGAATAACTACTATGGCGACCCGCGCAACGTGCAGTTCACCCTGAAGTACACGCCGAAGTGGTAAACGGATCGGGGGGCTGAGAGCCGGGATTACCGGCCAGGATGACGGCGCGGCGGAGGAGCCATAAAAGAAACCCCGGAAGCTGGATGCCAGCTTCCGGGGTTCGTTCCATCAGGGGATGCAGCTAGCGCGGGCGTTTATTCCCACGCTTCCTTGCCCGCGCGTGGCTTGCCCACCATCAGCAGGGCAGCCAACGTCAGCACGGCGGCCAGCGACAGGTAGTAGCCCACGTATTGCAAGCCGTAGTTGGTGGCCAGCCAGGTGGCGATGTACGGCGCCAGCGAGGCGCCAAGGATGCCGGCCAGGTTGAACGTCAGCGACGCGCCCGTGTAGCGCACTTCGGGCGGGAACAGTTCGGACAACATCGTGCCCAGCGGACCGTAGGTCATGCCCATCAGGCCCAGGCCGACGGCCATGAAGACGGTCACTTCCCACGTCACGCCGGAGCCGAACATGGGCGCGAGCACCAGGCCGAAGATGGCGATGGCGACGGAGACCCAGATCATGGTGGCACGGCGGCCGCGGCGGTCGGCCAGCACGGCCGAAAACGGAATCGTCAGCGCGAAGAACAGCACGGCAAACAGTTGCACGACGAGGAATTCCTTGCGCGTGAAGCCCAGCTTGGTCGTGCCCCAGCTCAGCGCGAACACCGTCATCAGGTAGAACAGCACGAAGGTGGCCAGGGCGATGATGGTGCCCAGGAACAGCATGCGGCCATGCTGGCGGAACACGGTGGCCACCGGCAGCTTGACGACTTCGTTCTTGTCGATGACTTTCTGGAAGTCCGGCGTTTCCGTGATCTTCAGACGCACATACAGGCCGACGATGACCAGCAGCGCGCTGGCGAGGAAGGGGATGCGCCAGCCGTAGCTGAAGAACTGTTCATCGGTCATGGTTTCGCTCAGCAGCAGGAAAATGCCGCCCGACAGGAAGAAGCCGATCGGCGCGCCCAGCTGCGGGAACATGCCATACCAGGCGCGCTTGCCCGGTGGCGCGTTTTCCGTCGCCAGCAGCACCGCGCCGCCCCACTCGCCGCCGAGGCCCAGGCCCTGGCCAAAACGGCACAGCGCCAGCAGCAGCGGCGCCAGGGTGCCGATGGCGGCGTACGTGGGCAGCAAGCCGATGATGACGGTGGAAATCCCCATGGTCAGCAAGGCTGCCACCAGGGTGGCCTTGCGGCCGACGCGGTCGCCGAAGTGGCCGAACACGGCCGAACCGATGGGGCGGGCAAAGAAGGCGATGGCGAACGTGGCCAGCGACTGCAGCACGGCGGCCGACGGGTCGCCGGCGGGGAAGAACAGTTTCGGGAACACCAGCACGGCGGCGGTGGCATAGATATAAAAGTCGAAGAACTCGATGGTGGTGCCGATCAGGCTGGCGAACAGCACCGTGCCGGGGGAATTTTTCTTGGGGGGGGTGCTCCGGGGCTTACTCATTTACTGCGCTCCTTGGGGAGGGTGTCTAAAGGCCATTCTCTGGATGTTTTTTCAGGCAGCAGCACAGCACGTTGTCTCCGTATTGTCCACATATCATAGCCGTGCGCGCCAGCGTTTGCCGCGCATTTGCTATTAAATTTGCAAACAAAAAACAACGGTTTTTGTTGCCGTAGCGAACTACCGGCAACGCGCGCCAACGCGCCGTGATCAGTGCTGATTTAGAGAAACAACGGTCGTGCGCCATCCGGTTACCCGGGGCACGGCAGGAAAGGCGTCAGGGGATGGGCGACGTGTATCAGGCCCGGCGTATCGCCAGGCATTCCGTACCAGACCCGCGCGTCGGCATCGCGGCATCGGTCATTTGTGGTGAATCCTTGCCTGCGGCCCCTCCGGGTGGAGCGGGCCGGCGATGATCGCGCTGCATCACGAAGGATGCGGTTGATCTTGCTGTAAGCGGCTTATCATACGCGCAGTGGTGCAGTGCGGCAAGAAATGATGGCGTGCAAACCCCAGCATCTGCCGTTGGGTTTAAAACGACCTACGCATCAATCAATGCAAAAGCCTCCTCAATTTCGCGGCTGTCGAGCGGGCGTACGAGGCGCGCCACTTCCTGGCCATCTTTCAAAAAGATCAGGGTCGGCCACAGCTTCACCCGGAAGTAACGCCCCAGGGCGCGACCGGGGCCGTCTTCCACGCGGATATGCGGCACCGCGGGGTGCTGCGCCAACGCGGCGGCCAGCGGCGCCTGGGTGGCGCGGCAGTGGCCGCACCAGCCCGTGCCAAATTCCAGCAGGGCCGCCCCCTTCAAGGCGTCGATCTCGGCGCGCGCCGGTTGTGCTGCAGAATAGGTGTCGTTCATCATGCCAGTCTCCCAGACAGCTTAGACCACTTTCATGCGCAAGGTACCCAGGCCATCGATGGCGCCCACCAGTTCGTCGCCACGCTGCACGGCCGCCACGCCGGCCGGCGTGCCCGTGTAGATCAGGTCGCCTGGTTGCAAGGTAAAGTAGGTCGACAGGTCGGCGATGGTTTCAGCCACGTTCCAGATCAGCATGTCAATGCTGCTGCCCTGGCGCAGCACACCATTCACGTGCAGGGTGATGGCAGCGTGGCTGACGTCGCCCGCCTGCGCGGCCGGCGTGATGGGGCCGATGGGCGCCGAGTGCTCGAAGGCCTTGCCCGTGTCCCATGGACGGCCCAGTTTTTTCGCCGCGCCCTGCACGTCGCGGCGCGTCATGTCCAGGCCGATCGCATAACCCCACACGTGGTCCAGCGCATCGGCCACGCCGATGTCGCTGCCGCCCTTGCCGATGGCCACCACCAGTTCCATCTCGTGCTGAAAATCCTGCGTCTGCGCCGGATACGGCAGTTCGCCCGTCGTGCCGGCAGGCACGGGCAATACGGCGTCGGCGGGTTTCATGAAGAAAAACGGCGCCTCGCGGCCCGTGTGGCCCATTTCCTGGGCGTGGTCGACATAGTTGCGGCCCACGCAGTAGATGCGGTGGACAGGGAAAGTATCAACGCTGCCGGTGACGGGTACGCTGGGCTGGATGGCTGCGGGAATGACATACGGCATGAAGACTCCTGATCGGCACGATAATTAGGCGGTGATGAAAAAGGGACACCGCAGTGTCCCCCACGCAGTGTCCCCCATTTTACGGCAAGCTTACTTCAGCAGTCCCGAGCGGCTCGGGTCGGGCATGCGGATGGCGACGATGAAGGAAATCAGGCACATGACGGTGACGTACCAGTAGAAGTAGTCTTCCACGTGCCAGGCCTTGAACTGCAGCGCCACGTATTCGGCCGAACCGCCGAACATGGCGTTGGCGACCGCATACGACAGGCCCACGCCCAGCGCGCGCACTTCGACGGGAAACATTTCCGCCTTGATCAAGCCGCTGATCGACGTGTAGAAACTGATGATGGCCAGGGCGATGATGATCAGGCCAAACGCCGCGTACGGGCTGCTGATGTCCTTCAAGGCATGCATGATCGGCAGCACGCACAGGGTGGCCAGGCCGCCGAAGAACAGCATCGAGGTGCGGCGGCCGATGCGGTCGGACAGGGCGCCGAACACCGGTTGCAAAATCATGTAGACGAGCAGCGCGCAGGTCATGACGGCGCTGGCCGTCTTGGTATCCATGCCGGCCGTGTTGACCAGGTATTTCTGCATGTAGGTGGTAAACGTGTAGAACACGAGCGAGCCGCCGGCAGTAAAGCCGAGTACCGTGATGAAGGCGCGCTTGTGCTTGAGCAAGCCGCGCAGGCTGCCCGCGTCCTTGTCCTTGCGCTCGCTGGCGGTGGTCGTTTCCGTCAGGGATTTACGCAAGTTCAGCGACACCAGGGCCGCCAGCGCGCCGAAGACGAACGGGATGCGCCAGCCCCAGGCACGCAATTCTTCCAGCGTCAACAGTTGCTGCAACACCACCAGCACCAGCAGCGCCAGCAACTGGCCGCCGATCAGGGTCACGTACTGGAACGAAGCGAAGAAGCCGCGTCTGCCCGATTCCGACACTTCGCTCATGTAGGTGGCACTGGTGCCGTATTCGCCGCCCACGGACAGGCCCTGGAACAGCCGCGCCACCAGCAGCAGGAACGGGGCGAAGGCGCCGATGGTTTCATACGTGGGCAGCACGGCGATCATCAAGGAACCGCCGCACATCATCAGCACGGAAATCATCATCGACTGGCGCCGGCCGTATTTGTCGGCGATGCGGCCGAACAGCCAGCCGCCCACGGGACGCATGAGGAAGCCGGCGGCAAAGATGCCGGCCGTCTGCAGCAGCTGCGTGGTGGGATTGCCGGAAGGGAAGAAGGCGTGCGAAAAGTACAGCGCGCAGAACGAGTAAATGTAGAAGTCGAACCATTCGACCAGGTTACCGGAGGAAGCGCCAATGATGGCCTTGATGCGCTGCTGGGAAGTCAGCTGCGCAACGTCATGCGGAGTATCGTGGGATGTCATATCAATCTTCTTGTTCGTATAAAAAAGCCAACGCCAGCCCGGTTGCCCGGGCGGTTTTGCATCATACGCGCTGGATCAGGCTCAAAAAGCCGCCCGGCATACGCGTTAATACGTATCGCCGGCAACTATTTTTCGCCGGCCGATGCGCAAGATCAGACCCGTTCCAGCACCAGCGCGATGCCCTGCCCCACGCCGATGCACATGGTGCATAGGGCATAGCGGCCGCCCGTGCGGTGCAGCTGGTTGACGGCCGTCATGGCCAGGCGCGCGCCCGACGCGCCCAGCGGGTGGCCGAGGGCGATCGCGCCGCCGTTCGGGTTGACGCGCGGGTCGTCATCCTGCAAGCCCAGCTGGCGCAGCACGGCCAGGCCCTGCGCGGCAAACGCTTCGTTCAGTTCGATGACGTCGAAGTCAGCCAGGCTCAAACCCGTCATGGCCAGCACTTTCAGGGTGGCGGGCGCGGGGCCGATGCCCATAATGCGCGGCGCCACGCCGGCCGTCGCCATGGCCACGACGCGGGCGCGCGGCGTCAGGCCGAAACGGGCCGCGTTGGCCTCGTCGGCCAGCAGCAGCGCCGCCGCGCCATCGTTGACGCCGGACGCGTTGCCGGCGGTAACCGTGCCGCCTGCGCGCACGACGGGTTGCAATTTGGCCAGGGTATCCAGCGTGGTGGCGCGCGGATGCTCGTCGCGGGCAACGATAATCGGCTCGCCCTTCTTCTGCGCGATGCTGACGGGACAGATTTCACCGTCGAACACGCCCGCCTGCTGCGCCGCCAGCGCCTTCACCTGGCTAGCCAGGGCGAACGCATCCTGGTCCGCGCGGCTGATGCCGAAGTCGCTGGCCACGTTTTCCGCCGTTTCCGGCATCGAATCGACGCCGTACTGCGCCTTCATCAGCGGGTTGATGAAGCGCCAGCCGATGGTCGTGTCTTCCATTTTCATGCCGCGCGCAAAGGCGCTGCCGGCCTTGCCCATGACGAATGGCGCGCGGCTCATGCTTTCCACGCCGCCGGCGATCAGCAAGCCCGCTTCGCCGCTTTTGATGAAGCGCGCGGCGCTGCCGATGGCGTCCAGGCCCGAGCCGCACAGGCGGTTCAGGGTGGCGCCCGGCACGCTGTCGGGCAAGCCTGCCAGCAAGGCCGCCATGCGCGCCACGTTGCGGTTATCCTCGCCCGCCTGGTTGGCGCAGCCATACAGCACGTCGGTGACGGCCGTCCAGTCCACCTCGGGATTGCGCGCCATCAAGGCACGGATGGGCACGGCGCCCAGGTCGTCGGCGCGCACGCCGGACAGGCTGCCGCCATAGCGGCCAAAGGGCGTGCGCTGAGCATCGCAAATGTAGGCGTGGGTCATGTTCTTTCCTCCAAGAATGTGGTTTGAATTAACGGGCATCCGTCAGCGGCACGGCCGTCAACGCTTGCAGTTGCGCAAAGCTCAAGCCATCGACCAGCTCGGTCACCACGGCGCCGTTTGGTCCCAGGTCGAGCACGGCCAGGTCGCTGTAGATGCGGCTGACGCAGGCTATGCCCGTGAGTGGATAGGTGCAGGCCTGCACCAGCTTGCTTTCCCCCGTCTTGGTCAGCAATTCCATCATGACCCAGGTTTTTTTCGCGCCGATGGCCAGGTCCATGGCCCCGCCCACGGCGGGAATGGCGTCCGGCGCCCCCGTGTGCCAGTTGGCCAGGTCGCCCGTGGCCGATACTTGAAACGCGCCCAGCACGCAGATGTCCAGGTGGCCGCCGCGCATCATGGCGAAGCTGTCGGCATGGTGGAAATAGCTACCACCGGGCAGCAATGTGACGGGCTGCTTGCCCGCGTTGATCAGGTCATAGTCTTCCTCGCCGGGCGCGGGCGCGGGGCCCATGCCGATGACGCCGTTTTCGCTGTGCAGGATGATGTCCGCGCCAGCCGGCAAGTGGTTCGCCACCAGGGTCGGCAAGCCGATGCCCAGGTTGACGACACTGCCTTCATGGATGTCGGCCGCCACGCGGGCCGCCATCTGATCTCGATTCCATTTATGCAATTGATACTCCTCAGGCAGCTTTGAAGCCGGCGGGGCCGGTGGCCGTGCGCGGCACTTGCACGAGGCGCTGCACGAACAGGCCCGGCGTGATGACGTGCTCGGGATCGATGCTGCCCAAGTCATGCACTTCATGCACGGAGGCAATGCTGACTTTCGCGGCCATGGCCATGATCGGGCCGAAGTTGCGCGCCGTCTTGCGGTAGGTCAGATTGCCCCAGCGGTCGCCCTGCTCCGCCTTGATCAGGGCGAAGTCCGCGTGGATGGGCGACTCGAACACATACATGCGGCCATCGATCTCGCGCGTTTCCTTGCCCTTGGCCAGGTCCGTGCCATAGCCCGTGGGCGTGAAAAAGCCGCCGATGCCGGCCCCGGCGGCGCGGATGCGCTCGGCCAGGTTTCCCTGCGGCACCAGTTCCAGTTCCAGCTTGCCCGCGCGGTACAGGGCGTCGAAGACGTGGGAATCGGCCTGGCGCGGGAACGAGCAAATGATCTTGCGCACTTGCCCGTTTTGCAGCAAGGCAGCCAGGCCCGTGTCGCCATTGCCCGCATTGTTGTTGACGATGACGAGGTCGCGCGCGCCCTGGGCGATCAAGCCGTCGATCAGCTCGGCCGGCTGGCCCGCGCCGCCGAAGCCGCCAATCATGACGGTGGCGCCATCGTGGATATCGGCCAGCGCATCAAGCACGCTGGAACGCAGTTTGTCGATCATTGCCTGCCTCCTTCACATCAAACCCATCAATCATTTGTTCGCATAAAGAACAAATATTCGTATTTAGAACTTATGTGTGAGAATAGGCCTGATCGGGGCGCTTGTCAATTTGCCGCTTTCGCCAGCGCCATGGCTATAATTGCCACCTTGACCCATTGGAATCGCCATGACCGACCGCAGCAGCACCGCCCTTTCCTCCGACGAAACCGTCGATGCCGACGGCGCCCCCCGTCCCGGCGACAGCTATGTGCAATCGTTCGCGCGGGGCCTGGCCGTGCTGCGCAGCTTTGGCGCGGAGGCGCCGCAACAGACCTTGAGCGAAGTGGCGGCACGGGCGCAACTGACGCGCGCCGGCGCGCGGCGCATCCTGCACACCTTGCTGCATCTCGGTTATGTGGAAGCGGATGGGCGGCTGTTCCGCCTGACGCCCAAGGTGCTCGACCTCGGTTACGCCTATCTGTCGTCCTTGCCCGTATGGACGCAGGCGCAGCCGCTGCTGGAAGAATTGATGCAGACCTTGCGCCAGTCGTGCTCGGCCACCGTGCTCGACGGCGACGACATCGTGTATGTGGTGCGCCTGTCCGCGCACCGCACCATGTCGATCAACCTGGGCATCGGCAGCCGCCTGCCCGCCTACTGCACCTCGATGGGCAGAGTCTTGCTGTCGGGCCTGGCGCCCGAGGTGCTGCGCGAACGGCTGTCGAAGATGGCGCTGCTGAAAGTCACACCGGCGACCAAGGTCGATATCGACGTCTTGATGGAAGAGATTGCGCAAGTGCGGCGCCAGGGCTGGTGCCTGGTGCAGGAAGAGCTGGAACAGGGCTTGATCGCCCTGGCCGCGCCCGTGTTCGACCGGGCCGGCAAGGTGGTGGCGGCGATCAATGTCAGCGGCCAGACGGCGGGGCCGTCCGTGGCGCATCTGCTGGAACACAGCTTGCCGAAACTGCTCGATACGGCAAGCCGGGTCAGCGCCCTGGTGCGGGTGCAGCAGTGATTATTTTTGGCTATGTCACCGTCAGATGTGGGAACGCTCCCAGCGTTGCTTTCAATAACGTT
>NZ_JCAQAV010000068.1:0-12377 GCF_059617925.1 Janthinobacterium sp. JF4
GTTATTGAAAGCAACGCTGGGAGCGTTCCCACATCTGACGGTGACATAGCCTTATTTTAAGTACTTTGCCAGCCAGCCCTCGACTTCGCTATAGAAGAAGCGGCTGTTCTCACCCTTCAAGATCCAGTGGTTTTCGTCCGGGAACACGAGCAATTTCGCTGGCACGTTCAGGCGTTGTTGCACGGCAAAGTTCATCAAGGCATTGTTGGCCGGCACGCGGTAATCGAGCTCGCCCACGGTGATCAGGATGGGGGTCGTGAAACCCGTGCCTTTTTCGTGGTTGCCTGCTTGCATGACCGGGCTTTGATCGCGCCACACGGGCAGGTTCGACCAGACGGGACCGCCCGCGTTCGTTTCACGGCCGAAACCGCCGTCGCTGGTGCCCCACTGCATGATCAAGTCCATTTCTCCCGCGTGCGAGACGATGGCCTTGTAGCGCGTGGTGGTCGCCTGCAGCCAGTTGGCCAGGTGGCCGCCATAGCTGGCGCCGCCGGCGGCCAGCTTCGTGCTGTCGATAAAGGGATATTTCTTGATGGCTTCATCGACACCCTGGTTGACTTCGTCACCCGGACCTTTCAAGGGGTCGAACTGAATCGAGCGCGAGAATTCCTCGCCATAGCCGGTGGAGCCCTTGTAGTCCGTCAGCAAGACAACATAGCCCGGTTTGGCCAGCAAATGATAGTTCCAGCGCAGCACGAACTGGTCGCGCCACATGCTGGCCGCGCCGCCGTGGATGACGGTAAACAGCGGATACTTTTTGTTCGGATCGAAGTTGGCCGGCTTGACAAGCATGTTGTGGATCCGGCGGCCGTCGGCCGTGGTGAACCAGAAATGTTCAGGCGCCTGCCAGTCGATCTTGCTCGCTTTCTCCGTGTTGAAGGCCGTCAGGCGTTTCGGCTGCTTGCCGTTGAAGGCATAGATTTCCGGCGGCTTGATGCTTGACTCCCACACGCCTACCAGGGCCTTGCCACCGCTGCTCAGCGAGTTGATGGTGCCCGTCGGCAAGGAGGGTTCCTCGCGCACGTCGCCACCCTTGGCGTCGATCGAGTACAGCTTTTCCAGGCCCGCATGTTCATAGCTGAAGAGGACGCGCTTGCCGCCTTCTGGCAGCACGAAGCGCGAAATCGAACGATCCAGCTTGGCTGTCAGTATCGTCGGTTCCGGCTTGCTCATTGGCCAGGCAAAGCTGGCCAGGCGCTTCACGTCATACACCTTGCCTGGGGTTTGCGCGTCGCTCAAGGCAAACAGGGTCTTGCCGTCGGCGGCAAATTTCAGGCTGCCATAGCTGTGCTTGTCCTGCGTCAAGCGCTGCGCTTCGCCGCCCGCCACGGGCAGCAGATACAGTTGCGAATAGACGGCTGCGCGCTGGGCCGCATCGCGGTTGGTGGCGGCGTTGAAGACGACGGCCTTGCCATCCGGCGTCCAGACGGCGTCCAAGGATTGTCCCTCGTCGCCCTGGCCGCCGCCAAAGCCCGGCAGGGTGACCAGTTGCGTGCCCGACAGGATATCGCGCGGCGCCGCTTCCGGCTGCGCATCGACGATGAACAGGCGCACCTGCTTGTCGGTCAGCCATTTGTCGAAGTAGCGGGGCGCCGTCGTTTCATACGAGCGGGCGCTGTATTTGCGCTCCTTGCGCGCTTTCGCGCTCTGCTTGACGTCGGCTTCCGTCTTGTTGCCTGGATAAATGTCGCTGATGAACAGCAATTGCTTGCCGTCCGGGCTCCATTTCGGCATGCGCGCGCCCATGGTCAAGCTCGTCAACCGTTGCGCTTCGCCGCCGTTGGCCACGTCGAGGCGGTAAATCTGTCCCGCTTCATCGCCGTCACGCTTGGCAACGAAGACCAGCTGGCGGCTGTCCGGCGACCAGGCCACGGCGCCTTCGCCACCCTTGGAATACGTCAGGCGGCGCGCGGGGCTGTCGTCGCCAAGGGACTTGATCCACAGGTCCGACCATTGTTCCTTGCTATCGTAGGCGCTGTCGACCACGGAGAACACGGCCCAGCGCCCGTCGGGGTTGGCGACGGGGGCGCCCACGCGTTTCATCAGCCACACGTCTTCATGCGTGATGGCGTGCCGGGCATTGGTTTGCGTGGCGGCAACTGGCGATGCCGGCGTGGTATCGGCGGCGTGGATGGTCGTTGCCAGCGAGGCACAGGCCGCTGCGATCAGCAGGGAGCCGAGGGAACGGCGAAGACGGGGTGAGGTCATGGGCGTGGTCCGGTAGTGAAAAAAGTACAGCGGGCAACATTATTGCCCATGGTTTCCTCCACTGCCAAGGCTGTGTACTGTTACTTACCAGGCCGGCGCACGCATGGCGGACGCGGCGGGCGTATCCGATCAGTTAAACTTGCCGCTTTACTCACGCTGGCGCTGCCTGAACATGAAAATTTGTCTACCCTTATTGAAAACGCTATTGCTGGGTGCGGGCACGCTGCTTGCCAGCCCGGGTTTTGCCGCTGCCGCCGCACCGTACCCGAATACCAGCGCCATGGGCGTGGGCCACGCGGAAAGCACGGCGTGGTATGCGGGCTGCCTGAAGGTCAAGGATGCGGCGCCGCCGCCCGCCGACCTGCCGGCGCCGTCCGCCGTGGCTGCCTTGCAGCAATGCCAGGCAACGGACCTGTATTACGATACCAAGAGTATGTCCTCGCCCAAGCCGGCCGACTGGCGCCCCGCGCGCCATTGCGCCATGGCCACGCAAAACAGCGCCGTCTTGATGATGCTGTACCAGAATGGACAGGGCGTGCAGAAAGACCCGCTGCTGGCGCTCAAGTATGCGTGCAGCATCGATGCGGCGCCGGCCGAGATGCGGGGCCGCATCGAACACTTGCAACAGATCAATGCCAGCGGACGTGGCATGATCGATTTATGCGACGACATCACCAGCGGCTACATGATGGGCGTATGCAGCGCCATCGATGCGCGCCAGAAACAGCGCGTGCGCACGGAGGCGACAGGCAAAGTCAGCGCAACGATGCCGGCTGTGGCGCAAGCGTCGCTGCAAAAGCTGCAGGCGGCGGCAGGCAAGTTTGCCGACGCGCGCGCGGCCAATGAAACGGATTTGAGCGGCACGGCACGCGCCGCCCTGAGCATCGCCGCCCGCACGGCCGAGCTTGATTTGCTGGCGCACGATCTGCGCGAATACGAAGCGGGGAAGCTGCCTGCCAGCATGTCCAGGGAACAGGCGGCCGCGCTCGACAAGGAACTCAACGCCATCTACGGCAAGCTGATGAAAAAGCCGGCGGCAAGCTATGCGGGCGCCGTGGGCAAGGATGGCATCCGCGCCACCCAGCGCCTGTGGCTGGCGTACCGCGATGCCTGGATGAATTTCGGCGCCGTGCGTTATCCGTCCGTCACCAGCGAGACCTGGGCCGGCCGGCTGACGTCGCGCCGCAATGCCCAATTACACGATTTGCTGGAGAATTGAAGCATGCGTGAAGCCTATTATCACGAAGACGATTTTTGCATGATCGAACTGCTGCCGCTGGATAATTTACAGCACTGTTTGACGCAGATGGGCGAGCAACAGGCATTCGCCGATGCGCACCGCAGCGGCGCCGGCTGGACGCAGATGTACGTGCCCGAGGCGCCACCGTCGCCGCTGCGTGCGCTGGGCCTCACAGCGGATCAGCTGCGCCTGGCGCTGGCCGATGCCATGCCGCCGTACGACGCCGTGTACACGGGCTACAGCACCTACCGCGTGGAATGCAAGAATGTGCTGGCCTTTGGCGGCGAGACGACGGAAACCCTGTTTGCCGGTCTGGATGACACGGGCATCGTGTGCGACCTGTGGTGCAGCGACGCCATGCCCGAACTGCTGCTGCTGCCCTTGAAAGAGAGGTTGCTGCTGGCCGACTGGGGCGCCGGGTTTGCGTGCCCGCTGTCCGATGGGGAATTGTTTGCCCGGTATCTGCAGGAGTATGAACTGGACTGATCGAACTGAACTGATTACTCGCAGGCGATGGCATTCGGTTGCGCCACCTTGATGACCGACGCCAGGCGCGCCATGTCGTTGCCGTCGCCTTGTTCCACATACGGTTGATAGGTGTCGATGACGATGCGCGCATGCGCTTGCCAGCCGCAATTGTCGTGCTGGCGCGCGGGTACGCGCAGCAGCCGGCGCGCCTCGCCATCGTTGGAAAAGCAAAACCATATCTCATGCTGGGCGGCAGGGCGGGGCAGGCGACCCCACTGCGCCTTGTCGGGCGCGAAGCAGACGCGGTTGCCGATGATTTCCAGGCTCATCTCGTCCGTGCGGGCGCTGTACTGGCCATCGAGAATGATCGGCGCCTGCGCCTGGGCAGACCATGGCAAGGCGCACAGCAACAGGGCGGGCAGCAGCAGGGCGGCGGTTTTCACGGTACGTCTTTCCTGAGGGCATGGCAACGCGCCAGTATACCCGCACTTGCCGCCTCCCCGACACGCTACACGCCGCCGATGCACAGGTATTTGATCACCAGGTAGTCGTCGATGCCGTAGTGCGACCCTTCGCGTCCCAGGCCGGACTGCTTGACGCCGCCGAATGGCGCCACTTCGTTCGAGATGGCGCCCGTGTTGACGCCCACCATGCCGCTCTCCAGGCCTTCCGCCATGCGCCACATGCGGCCGATATCGCGCGTATAAAAATAGCTGGCCAGGCCGAACTCGGTGGCGTTCGCCTGCGCCAATACCTCGTCGTCCGTGTGGAAGCGGAACAGGGGCGCCAGCGGGCCGAAAGTTTCCTCGCGCGCCACGCGCATGCCGGCGGTGACGCCGGCCAGCACCGTGGGTTCGAAAAAGCTGCCGCCCAGCGCGTGGCGGCGTCCACCGGCCAGCAGGCGCGCGCCCTGCGCCGTGGCGTCGGCGATGTGTTCCTCGATTTTTTTCACGGCGCGCAGGTCGATCAGCGGGCCTTGCGTCACGCCCTCGTGCATGCCGTTGCCGACCCGCATGCCAGCCACGGCGGTCGCCAATTTGAGCGCGAAGACCTCGTAGACGGCGTCGTGCACGTACAGGCGGTTGGCGCACACGCAAGTCTGGCCCGCGTTGCGGAATTTCGAGGCGATGGCGCCTTCCACGGCGGCATCCAGGTCGGCGTCCTCGAAGACGATGAAGGGCGCATTGCCGCCCAGTTCGAGCGACAGCTTCTTGATCGTCGGCGCGCATTGCTGCATCAGTGTCCTGCCCACTTCCGTCGAGCCGGTAAAGGTCAGCTTGCGCACGACAGGGTTGGCTGTCAGTTCGCCGCCGATGGCGCGCGAGGCGCCCGTCAGCACATTGAAAACGCCAGGCGGCACGCCGGCCCGCTCGGCCAGCACGGCCAGCGCCAGGGCGGAATACGGCGTCGCCTCGGCCGGTTTCAGGACCATGCTGCAGCCGGCCGCGAGCGCGGGAGCGGCCTTGCGCGTGACCATGGCCGAGGGAAAGTTCCACGGCGTGATGGCGGCGCACACGCCGATCGGCTCCTTTGTCACCAGCAGGCGCCTGTCGGCGGCGGGCGAGGCGAGGGTCTCGCCGCTGACCCGCTTGGCCTCTTCGGCAAACCATTCGATGAACGAGGCGGCGTAGGCGATTTCCCCCCTTGCCTCGGCCAGCGGCTTGCCCTGCTCGGCCGTCATGATGCGCGCCAGGTCATCCGCGTGCTGCAGGATCAGCCCGTGCCAGCGGCGCAGGATCGCGCTGCGCGCATGTGCCGTCTGCCTGCGCCATGCCGACCATGCCGTGTCAGCGGCGGCGATGGCGCGCCGCGTTTCCACCGTCCCCATTTTCGGCACGCTGCCCAGCAGCGTGCCGGTGGCCGGATTCGTGACGCTGATGGTGGCGCTATCGTCGGCATCGCACCAGCGGCCGTCGATATACGCTTGCTGGCGCAGCAGGGTGGGGTCGTTCAGTTGTAGTGCGGGATGCTGCATGCTCTCCTCCATCGTTGAATATTCCTTTTTTATAGTACGCCTACCGTACTATTATTTGTCAAGGACATTCGGTCGATGGCGCGGCGTTTATTTTTTCTGTTTCTGGTGCAGCCAGATCTTGCCCAGCGAGCTATGCAGCGCTTCGCGCTCCGCTGCGCTGAGCGGCGAGACGATGTCGGCGCAGGCGTGCCAGAAGTCGGGCATGGCGCCGTGCAGCAGGTCGCGGCCCTGCGGCGTCAGCTCCAGGCGCAGGCTGCGCCGGTCTTCCTCGCGCGCTTTGCGCGCCAGCAGCCCGCGCTGTTCCAGCCAGTCGATCAGGCCCGTCACGCTGGAACGTGTCACGCCGAAGTAGGCAGAGATGAAGGAGGGCGTCAGGGTCTCGACCTCGAGCAGTCCGCGCTCGGCCAGGTCGAACAGCATCAGGATGTCGAGCTTGCTCTCCGACACGCCGTGCGCCGCCAGTTCGCCATTCACGGCGGCGTTGATGTCGTCGCCGAGCCACAGCATCAGCATGCCGGTGGCCGCCATCTTGCGATCGGTGCCGCGCCGCGCCGTTTTTGTCATCAGCTCCAGGTGGGGCGCCAGCGCCTGCTCGGCGCTGCGCGCCGCTGTCGGCGGGATCGATTCGGTATTGCGTGGACGTGCGGTCATGGCGGTATCGGGGCAGGGGGAAGATGGCCGATTATAGATCGTCCGCCGGCGCTGGCGCAGGTGTTCGAAAATAATACGTCTAACGTAGTATATTGACTTAGTACGTCAGGCGTACTATATTTTAAAAAGAGCGGCCTGCGCGGCCGGTTTTCAATGATGAAGGAGGAGACAAGATGGGTATCAAGGTATTGGAGTTGCATCATGTGGGCTTTGGCGTCAGCAATGCGCAGGCCGAGCAGATGCTGGCGTTCTACCACGGCTTGCTGGCCCTGCCGCAGGACGAGACGCGCTGGCATATCCCCGGCATCCAGGGCTATTGGATCAACCTGCCGAATGGCACGCAGCTGCACATACTCGGCAGCGACGGGCCGTCGCCGTATGCCAAGGGGCCGGGCCTGGACCCCGTCAACAACCATATCGCCGTGGGCGTGGAGGACGTGCTGGCCGCGGAGGCCGAATTGCAGCGCCGCGGCATCGCCTATTTCACGCTCGACAATGTAGCCTCGCCCAGCCTGAAGCAGCTGTTCATCCACGACCCGGCCGGCAACATGGTGGAGCTGCATCAGAAAAATGCGCGCCGTCCCGGCATCGCCAAGCCGGCAGCCGTGGATCGCTGATGTATTTCGATCTCGACGCGCTCGATGGGGCCGGCCGCAACAAGCTGCTGCACGCCACCGTCATTCCCCGCCCCATCGCCTGGGTCTCTTCGCTGGACGAGCATGGCGCCGTCAACGTGGCGCCCTTCTCGTTCTTCAACCTGATGTCGGGCGATCCGCCGCTGCTGTGCCTGTGCATCGGCGCGCGCGGCGGCCAGCCGAAGGACACGGCGGCGAATATCGCCGCACGCGGCGAATTCGTCGTCAACCTGGTGTCGCGGCCGCTGGCGCGGCGCATGAACGTGACGGCCATCGACTTCGACGCGGACGTGGACGAATCGCTGGAGGCGCAGCTGGCGCTGGCGCCCAGCCGCCAGGTGGCCGTGCCACGCCTGGCGGACAGCCCTGCCTCGTTCGAATGCCGCACGCGCCAGTTGATCGATATCGATGGCCGGCGCACCCTGGTGCTGGCCGATATCGCCGGCATGCACGTGATGGATGCCGCCGTCAGCGACAGCGCGCGCCTGTACATCGACCCCGCGCCCATGCAGCTGATCGCCCGCCTGCACAACCCGGGATGGTACTGCGGCATCGGCGAGGCGTTCCAGATGCCCACGCCGACGCCGCAGCGCTGGCGCCAGATGCAGGCCGACGGCGAGGCGCACGCTTACCTGGCCGGCGTTCCCGGCCCGGAAACGCAGTCATCACTACCAAGGAAATAATATGCTGGAACCCGCACTGATCGAGCAGCTGGCTCGCCGCCTGTACGAGGCGGAACGCAGCAGACAACAGATCCGCCAGATCTCGCTGGAGCATCCACAGATCGACATCGCCGACGCCTACCGCATCCAGCGCCGCTGGGTGGACATGAAGCTGGCGGACGGGCGTACCCTGATGGGCCACAAGATCGGCCTGACGTCGCGCGCCATGCAGATGGCGTCGCAGATAGAGGAGCCCGACTTCGGCGCGCTGCTCGACGATATGTTCTGGGCCGATGGCGCGGCCATTCCTGCCGAGCGCTTCATCGTGCCGCGCGTGGAGGTGGAACTGGCCTTCATACTCGGCAAGCGCCTGCAAGGGCCGCACGTCACCCTGTTCGACGTGCTCGACGCCGTGCGCTACGTGGTGCCGGCGCTGGAGATCATCGATGCCCGCTCCGAGCAGATCGACAGCGCCAGCGGCAGGCCGCGCAAGGTCTTCGACACCATCGCCGACAATGCCGCCAACGCGGGCGTGGTGATGGGCGGGCGCCCCGTGCGCGCCGATGCGCTCGACTTGCGCTGGGTGGGCGCCATCCTGTCGCGCAACGCCGTCATCGAAGAGACGGGCCTGGCCGCCGGCGTGCTGAATCACCCGGCCAACGGCGTCGTGTGGCTGGCCAACCGGCTGGCGGCGCATGGCGTGGCGCTGGCGGCGGGGCAGATCATCCTCAGCGGCTCGTTCACGCGCCCCGTGTATGCGCGGCGCGGCGATGCCTTCCATGCCGATTACGGCCAGCTGGGCAGCGTCGCCTGCGCGTTCACGTGAGCGGCATCGGCGCCACGGCGCAAAACGGCTTCAAGCTGGCCCTGCGCGAGGGCCGGCCGCAAACGGGTTTGTGGCTGGGCCTGGCCAATGCCTACACGGCCGACCTGCTGGGCGGCAGCGGCTTCGACTGGTTGTTGATCGACAATGAGCACGCGCCCAATACCACCGATGCCATCCTGGCGCAATTGCAGGCGCTGGCCGGGCATGCCGTGCACGCCGTCGTGCGCAGCGGCTCCGACGATGCCGTGGAGCTCAAGCGGCTGCTCGATATCGGCGCCACCAGCGTCCTCATTCCGATGATCGACAGCGGCGAACAGGCGGCGCGGGCCGTTGCCGCCTGCCGCTATCCGCCGCAGGGCCGGCGCGGCGTGGGCGCGGCGCTGGCGCGCGCCTCGGGCTGGAACCGGCAGCCGGATTATCTGGCGCGGGCGAACGAGGGCGTGTGCGTGCTGCTGCAGGTGGAGAGCCGCGCCGGCCTCGCCGCGCTGGACGAGATCTGCCGCACGGACGGCGTCGATGGCGTCTTCATCGGCCCGGCGGACCTGGCGGCCGACATGGGCCACCTGGGCGACCCCCTGCATCCCGAGGTGCAGCAGGCGGTCGAGGCGGCCATCCTCGCCATCGCCGCGCACGGCAAGGCGCCCGGCATCCTGATGGGGGCCGAGGCGCTGGCGCGGCGCTACCTGGAGTTGGGGGCGCTGTTCGTGGCCGTGGGCACGGACGTGTCGTTGCTGGCGCAGGGCGCGCAGGCGCTGGCGGCCCGATACCGCGGCTTGCCCACGGCCGCCTTGCCGCGCGGCGGACAAGTGTACTGAGCGAACAATCCGGGCAGCGGAAATGCAAAAAGCCCATCCGTGAGGATGGGCTTTTTGGTACTGCGCATTCGTGGTAGGCCGTGCGGGATTCGAACCTGCGACCAACGGATTAAAAGTCCGCTGCTCTACCAGCTGAGCTAACGACCCGAAAGAGGCCGCATTATATATCAGTTGAAAAAGAATGCAAAGCATTCCTGCGAGAAAGTGCTGGCCCGCTAATGCAGGGCTGCCGTGAGCTTGAGCACTTCGTCGATGCTGGTCGTGCCATCGATGATCTTGCGCGCGCCGGCGATGCGCAGTGGCGTCATGCCGTCGAGGATGCTCTGGCGGCGCAGCGCGTGCAGGTCGGCGCCCGCCTTGACCAGCTGGCCGAACGTTTCCGTCACGCTCAGCAGTTCGTAGATGCCGGCGCGCCCCAGGTAGCCGCTGTGCCGGCACAGGGTGCAACCGGCGGGGCGGTATGCGGTGGTTGGCCGTTCCAGCTGGCCGCCCGTCAGGCGCTGCCATGCGGCGGCGTCCGGGGCGGCGCCCGGCTGTTTGCAGCCCGCGCACAGGCAACGCAGCAGGCGTTGCGCCAGTACGCCGGCCAGGCACGCTTCCAGCAGATAGGCAGGCAAGCCCAGTTCCAGCAGGCGCATGACGGCCGAGGGCGCGTCGTTGGTGTGCAGGGTCGACAGCACCAGGTGGCCCGTCAGCGCCGCCTGGATGGCCATCTCGGCCGTGGCCAGGTCGCGGATCTCGCCCACCATGATGATGTCGGGATCTTGCCGCATCAGCGCCCGCACGCCATCGGCAAACGACAGTTCGATGCCGGCCTGGGTTTGCACCTGCATCTGGTTGAAGGCCGGTTCGACCATTTCGATGGGGTCTTCCACCGTGCACACATTGACTTCGCTGCTGGCCAGCGCCTTCAAGGTGCTGTACAGGGTGCTGGTCTTGCCCGAGCCGGTGGGGCCCGTCACCAGCACGATGCCGTGCGTGCGCGCCGTCAGTTGGCGCCAGCGTTCGGCGTCTGCAGGCGGAAAGCCTAGTTCAGCGAGGCTCTTGACGGCCACTTCCGGGTCGAAGATGCGCATGACGAGCTTTTCGCCGAAGGCCGTGGGCAGGGTCGACAGGCGCAGTTCGACTTCCTGGCCCTGCGCATTGCGCGTCTTGATGCGGCCATCCTGCGGACGGCGTTTTTCCACCACATCCATGCGCCCGAGCAACTTGATGCGCGCCGTCATGGCCAGCAGTACCACGGGCGGCAACTGGTAGGCCTGATGCAGGCGGCCGTCGATGCGCAGGCGCACGAGGCCCGCGTCGCGCTTCGGTTCCAGGTGGATGTCGGAAGCGTGCTGGGCAAACGCGTATTGCCACAGCCAGTCGACGATGCGCACGACGTGCTGGTCGTTGGCGTCCAGGTTGCCCTTGTTGCGCCCCAGCTCCACCAGTTGTTCGAAATTGTGGCGCAGCGCCAGGTCTTGCGTGGACGCCTGGCGGGCCACCTTGACGGAGCTGGCCAGGCTGAAAAATTGTGCGATGGCGTCGGCGATGTGCAGCGGATTGGCGATGACCAGGCTCAGCTTGCGTGGCGCCAGGTTGCCCAGCTGCGCCTGCCAGGCGAGCGCGTAGGGCTGGGCCGTGGCGATGACGATGCGGTCAAGCGTGCTTTCCACGGGCAGGATATTGAAACGGGCCGCATAGCCGGCCGTCATGACGTCGGCCACCTGGCTGAAATCGATGCGCAAGGGATCGATGCGCACATATGGCAGGCCGGCCCGCCGCGCCAGCCAGGCGCACAGGGTATCGAGCGTGAGTGCGCCGTGGGCGATGCTGCACAGCGGATGCAGGGCGGGCGCCGGCAGCATGGCGGCCTGGGCGTCGATGGCGGCCGCTTGCGCCGCGTCGAGCAAGCCGTCTTCCTGCAGCCAGGCCAGCAGTTGCGGCAGCTCCAGCGGCGTGTCGGGCGAAGGAGGAGGGGAAGCGGGCATGGCCGGCGCCTTTCCAGGCTGCCGGCCTTGCCTGGGTGTGCCGGCGCTTACAGGGTGCTGACGATGCCCTTGACCCAGGACTTGGCGGGCAGCTTGGTCTCGGCGACGATCTGCTTGGCGCGTTCGAGCAGGGCCGCTTGCGCCTCGGTATCGAGCGCCACTTTCGTCTTGAATGCGATCGCCACCACGTTCCCATCATGGACTTCCGGCAGGCAGATCACCTGTTCAAACGCAAACTTCATCGCCTTGATGTTCTTCGCGTAGCTGGGGTGGTCGCCAAACAGGTTGACCGTCATGATGCCGTGCGGCGCCAGGCAGGCGCAGCAGGCGGCATAGAAATCGGCGCTGTCGAGCACGGGACCGCGCGCCGTGGCGTCGTACAGGTCCACCTGCAGGGCGTCCAGGGTGCCGTGGTGGGCGTCGTCGTTGACGTAGTCGAGCGCATCCATCTCGCGCACGTGCAGGCGCTCGTCGTTGGGCGGCAGTTTGAACATCGAGGCGCAGATGGTGATGACGGACGGATTCAGTTCGATGGCTTCGACTTGTGCCTGCGGGAACTGGCGGTAGCAGAACTTGGTCAGCGCGGCCGTGCCCAGGCCCAGCTGGGCGAGGCGCTGCGGTTGCTCGATCCACAGCATCCACGCCATCATCTGCTGCGCGTATTCGAGCTCCGGCCAGTCCGGTTTGCGGATGCGCATGGCGCCCTGCACCCATTCCGTGCCGAAATGCAGATAGCGCACGCCATCCATTTCGGACAGGGTGACAGGGGCATAGCGGGGCTTGCGCGCAGGGCGCGAGGATTCGATTTGTTCGATGGATTTTCGTTTGATAAGCATAAGGCGGCCTGAAAGTGTGCCGCATTATAGCGTGATCGGCATAGGGGGCGGCCCTGAAGGGCCGCTCCCCTGCCACACCACCCGGCAT
>NZ_JCAQAV010000069.1:0-10866 GCF_059617925.1 Janthinobacterium sp. JF4
TGCCGGGTGGTGTGGCAGGGGAGCGGCCCTTCAGGGCCGCCCCCTATGCCGATCAGAGCGCCATTTACCAGCTATAGCCGGCCTTGGCGTAGTAGTAGCGGCCGTTGAAACCGTTCGGCGCGAAGATGCTGTAGGGCTGGGTGCCGTTGACGTTCAGGTTGCCCGCGCTCGTCACTTGCGCCGGATAGCGGTTGGTGACGTTGTCGATGCCCGCCACCAGGCGCCAGTTCTTGCCCAGTTTCACGGAACCGGACACGTCCAGCACCCATTGCGGGTCATACGTCTGGTCCAGCTTGACGTCGTTTTGCGGCACGGTGAAGCTGCCGTAGCGCGTCACGACGCCGTGTGCATTCCAGATGCCGAAGCCGTAGTCGGCGGCCAGGCTGAACTTGTCCTTCGGCGACGCCACCGTGATGCGGTCGATGCTCTGGCGGTCGATCAGTTTCAGGTTGTTGGCCGTCAGGATGGCTGGATTGTCGGCGATTTTCCGTACCGTGCTCTTGTTGTGGTTGTACGCCACGGTGAGATCCAGGCGGTCCTTCTCTTGCAGGTCGATGCGGTAGGTGCTGACGATGTCCACGCCTTCCGTGCGCGTGTCGACGGCGTTGGTGAAGTAGCGCGCCGCGCCCACGGTCGAGCCTTGCGTCGCCAGTTCGCCCCTCAGCTTGTCGTTCAGCGCCAGGTTGGCCGAGAACAGGATGCGGTTGTCGATGTCGATGCGGTAAGCGTCGATGGATGTGGTGAAGTTGCGGCTAGGCTGGAGCTGCAGGCCCAGGCTGTAGTTGCGGGCCTTTTCCGGTTTCAGGTCTTGCGCACCGAGGGAGCGCGCCTGCGGCGTATTGACGGCAAAGGTGCCCGTCTCGATGGCCGTGTTGTTGCCATTGATGACCTGGAAGTTGGTGGTGGTGATGGTGTAGTACTGCTGCGCCAGCGATGGCGCGCGGAAGCCGCTCGACACGGTGCCGCGCAGGGACAGCGCGTCCGTGAACGCATAGCGGGCCGAACCCTTGGCCGAGGTGGTGCTGCCGAAGTCGCTGTAGCGCTCATGGCGCAAGGCCACGCCGCCGGACAGCTTTTTCGTCGCTTCCGCTTCCAGGTTCACATAGACCGATTCGTTGTGGCGCGAGTGGCTGCCCGCGTTGGCAGGACGGAAGCCGGCAAAGCCCTGCGAGCCGCCGCCCGTATACGACGCCGCGTCACCGGCGCCGATGCTGTATTTTTCATGGCGCGCTTCGGCGCCGACGGCTACCGTCAGCGGGCCGGAAAAGAATGCCACGGGAAACTCGCGCGCGGCATCCAGATTGAATACGGTCTGCTCATTTTTCAGCGAGCCGGCATAGAAATGCGTGGGGCTGTTCGCGCCCAGCGACTGGTTGACCGTGTTGTCCAGATCAAGTTCGAACTTGTTGCTGCCGTAGTTCAGGCTGGCATCCCAGCGCCAGCCGGCCGCTTCGCCGCGCAAGCCCGTGACGATGGACTGGTCCGTCAAGGTGCTGTTTTGCAGCGGCAAGAAGCCTTCCGGGAAGATGGGCGTGCGCTGCGAGTACACCTTGGTGTTGGAGTCCTGGATCAAGGCCGTGCGCCAGGTGGCGGCAGCCGAGGTGTCGCGCTTGCCATAATTGCCGAAGGCATACCAGTCGATACTGTCGTTGATGCGGTATTCGCTGTTGACGAAAATCGTTGCCGGCTTGCTTTCCGGGTCGCCGTAGCGCTGGTTGACCTTGCCGTAGCGCGGCTCCAGCGGATTGCGGAAATCGGCGCCGGCGCGGTTGGTCGGATCGCGTTCCGCCACTTCCGCCGAGACGCGCACCCAGCCGTCGTCACCCAGGGCGAAGCCGGCCGAGCCCTTGATGGATTTTTGCTTGCCGTCGCGTTCCTGCGTCTGGCCATAGCCCACTTCGATATCGCCGCCGGCCGCGCCTTTTTTCAGGATGATGTTGATCACGCCGGCGATCGCGTCGGAACCGTACTGGGCCGCCGCGCCATCGCGCAGCACTTCCACGTGGTCGATGGCGGCCAGCGGGATGGCGTTCAGGTCGACGGGCGCCGAGCCGCGGCCCAGCGAGCCGTTGACGTTGACGACGGCCGACGTGTAGCGGCGCTTGCCGTTGACCAGCACCAGGGTCTGGTCGGGCGACAGGCCGCGCAATTGCGCCGGACGCACGGCGTCGCTGGCGTCGGCGCCCGTGGCGCGGGCAAAGTTCAGCGATGGCAGCAGACGCGCCAGCACGGTGGCCAGTTCGCCCGACCCCGTGCTTTGCAGGTCGCGCGAAGTGAGGATGTCGATTGGCGATTCGGAATCGATGGTGCGGCGGTTCTTGGCGAAGGTGCCTGTGACCACCACCGATTGCAATTCACCTTCGGCCGGCAGCTCTTGCTGCGCTTGCGCCTGCATGGGCAGGCTGAAGCAGGCGATCAGGCTGGCGGCGATCACGGTTTTGACGGGCAGGGCGGGAATCTGGGAGCGGGCAGTGCTTGAACTCATCGACGATATCTCTTCGGTTGGTGGTTGCGCGAACCATGGCGGTCCGGTGATGCAATCAGATTAACAGTGGGCACGTGGCATGCTTACGAATCGTTCTGTCTATCGATATGCAATAAATATCTGAAACACGCCAACATGGCGCGAGTAGCGCATATGGCCTCGTTTCCAGCATACGACCGGGCACGGCAAGGCTGCAATGCTGCACAGCAGTAAATGGCCAGCTGTTGTATAAATACGACTATCTGCGATGAGCGTGGCGAGCCTGGCGCGACGTTGCGTGGTACTGCGCCGCCAGACGGTGCGGCCTTACTGTCCCGGATTGGGTGCGCTGGCGTGGATGGCGTCGACGGCTGCCACCAGTTCCGGCGACAGGGTGACTTGATGCGCGTCGATATTTTGCTGTAACTGCGCCACGCTGGTGGCGCCGATGATGGTTGAGGCCACGAACCAGCGCGAGTAGCACCAGGCCAGTGCCAGCTGCGCCGGCGTCAAGCCGTGCGCGCGGGCCAGCGCCGCATACTGGCTGGCTGCCGCGATGGTGGCCGGGCGCACGTAGCGGGGGCTCCAGCCGGCCGGGAAGCGCGTCAAACGGCCCTTGGCCTGCGGATCGTCGAGGTATTTCGCCGTCAGCTGGCCGAACGCCAGCGGGCTATACGCCAGCAAGCTGACGTTTTCCCGGTGGCAGGTTTCGTCGAGCAAGCTCGTCTCGAAATGGCGCGCCGTCAGGTTGTACAGGTTCTGGATGGACGCGATGCGCGGCAAGCCTTTCAGCTCCGCCTGCTTGATGTATTCGCATACGCCCCACGACGATTCGTTCGACACGCCGATGTGGCCGATCTTGCCTTCCTCGACCAGCTTGCCCAGCACGGCCAGCGTATCCTCGATGGCGACCGAGGCGTGCTCCTTGCGCGGGTTGTACACGCTGGCGCCGAAGATGGGCAGGTTGCGGCTGGGCCAATGCAACTGGTACAGGTCGATGTACTCCGTCTGCAGCCGGCGCAGGCTGTCCTCGACGGCGGCGCGGATGTTGGCCGCGTCGTGGTCCGTCTTGCCCTTGCGTATCCAGTGCATGCGCGAATTCGGCCCAGCCACCTTGCTGGCCAGGACGATCTGGCCACGCTTGCCGCTTTTCTTCAGCCAGCTGCCGATGTAACGCTCGGTGCTGCCCTGCGTTTGCGCGCTGGCCATCACCGGGTACATCTCGGCCGTGTCGATGAAGTTGATGCCCCGCTCGAGCGCGTAATCGAGCTGGCTGTGCGCTTCGGCTTCGCTATTCTGCTCGCCGAAGGTCATCGTGCCCAGGCAGATCCGGCTCACCTCCAGGCTGCTGGAACCGAGCTTGACCTTGTTGATCATTTCGGCTGTTTGCCGCGCAGCGCGCGGGCGCAATCCTTGATCAGCGCGGGACCGGCGTAAATCAGGCCGCTGTACAGCTGCACCAGTTGCGCGCCTGCCTCGAACTTGGCCACGGCGTCGCTGCCCTGCATGATGCCGCCCACGCCGATGATGGGCAGGGCGTCGCCCAGTTCCGCCTTCAGCAGGCGGATGATATTGTTCGACAATTCGAACACGGGCGCGCCCGACAGGCCGCCCGCTTCCGCGCCGTGCGGCATGCCTTCGACGGCGCTGCGCGACAGGGTCGTATTGGTGGCGATGACGCCGTCGATGCTGTGGCGCGTGAGCGACTCGGCGATGCTTTTCACCTGTTCACCATCCATGTCCGGCGCGATCTTGAGGGCCAGCGGCACGTAGCGCTTGTGCTTGTCGGCCAGGCGCGCCTGCGCTTCCTTCAGTTGCGACAGCAGGGCGTCGAGTTCGGACGCGCCCTGCAGCTGGCGCAAATTCTTGGTGTTCGGCGACGAGATATTCACCGTCACATAGCTGGCGTAGGGGTAGACTTTTTCCAGGCACAGCAGGTAGTCGTCGGCCGCCCGCTCGATGGGCGTGTCGGCGTTCTTGCCGATGTTCAGACCCAGCACGCCGGCGCGGTCCTGGTAAAACTTCGACGCCTGCACGTTGGCGACAAAAGCGTCCACGCCGCCGTTGTTGAATCCCATGCGGTTGATGATGCCCTGCGCCTGCGGCAGGCGGAACATGCGCGGTTTCGGATTGCCCGCCTGCGCGCGCGGCGTGACGGTGCCCACTTCGATGGAGCCGAAACCCAGGTCGGCCAGCGCATCGATGTAGGCGCCATCCTTGTCCAGGCCGGCGGCCAAGCCGACCGGGTTGGGGAAGGTGATGCCCATCACCGTGCGCGGATCAGGTGCAGGTTTGCCGGCCAGCTTCGTCAGGCCCAGCGCGCTGGCGCGTTTCAGGGCGGGCAGGGTCAGATGGTGGGCCGCTTCGGCATCCATCGAAAACAGCAGCGGACGGGCGAGGGAGTACAGGAATTTTTCAGACATGGGGCGCTTTGAGTAGGTATGCGTGCCGCCGGGAAGGGCTGGCAGCGCGCGAAATAAGTGCCGTATTTTACCGTGTTCCACGCGGCTGCCGGGTGTATAGTTCTTGTTGGTTTGATGCAATATTGATCCCTTGATAATCCGCATCCGGCCTTGGACTTTCCTGTTTCTTCCCTGTTCTGTTGACTTGATAAGCGAGACATCGATTGAAAAAGACACGCATTTTGACGGCCATCGCGGCCGCCAGCGCACTGTTGCTGAGCCACCCGGCCCTGGCCCTGCCCAATACGCAAGACACCCGCATGCTGAGCGAGCCGGCCGTCTCCAGCCGCCACATCGCCTTCATCTATGCGGGCGACCTGTGGCTGTCGAATCTGGACGGCGGCGGCGCGCGGCGCCTGACCTCCGACCTGGGCGACAAGTCTCATCCTGTGTTTTCGCCCGACGGCAGCCTGATCGCGTATAGCGCGAATATCGATGGCAATGTCGACGTGTGTGTGATCGCGGCGGCTGGCGGCGTGCCGCGCCGCCTGACCTTCCACCCGGGCGCGGATCTGGCGCAGTCGTTCACGCCCGATGGCCAGGCCGTGATGTTTACCTCGCCCCGCGCCGCCTTCAACAACCGTTTCCAGAAGCTGTTTACGGTGCCGCTGGCGGGCGGCGTGGAAATCCAGCTGGAGATCCCGAACGCGTCGCGCGCCGCGTATTCTCCGGACGGCAAGCGCATCGCCTACAACCCGCTGATGCCGGCCTTCAAACAGTGGAAGCGCTATCGGGGCGGCACCAATTCCTGGCTGTGGCTGTTTTCCTCCAGCGACAAATCCATCGAAAAAATCCCCCAGCCGACGACGCGCTCGAACGACGTCGACCCCATGTGGATCAAGGACACCGTGTACTTCCGTTCCGACCGCAACGGCGAATTCAACCTGTTCGCCTATGACGTCAAGACGAAAACCGTGCGCCAGCTGACGCGGCACGCGGATTTCCCCGTGCTGAACGCGTCGGCGGCGAATGGCACCATCGTCTACGAGCAGGCCGGCTATCTGCACTCGCTCGACATCGCCAGCGGCCAGGCGCGCAAACTCGCCATCGGCGTGGCCAGCGACCTGGGACAGACGCGCCCCCGCTGGGTCAAGAATGCGAAGTACATCCGCGACGCGTCGATTTCGCCATCGGGCGCGCGCATCGCCTTCGAGTACCGGGGCGAGATCGTCACCATCCCCGCCGACAAGGGCGACGTGCGCAACCTGACGCAGACGGCCGGCGCCCACGAGCGCACGCCCATCTGGTCGCCCGATGGCCGTTCCGTCGCGTATTTCTCGGACGAGTCGGGCGAGTATGAATTGCACGTGCGCGCGCAGGATGGCAAGGGCGCGGTACGCAAGTTCAAGCTGAATGGCAGCGGCTTCTATGACAACGCCGTCTGGTCGCCCGACAGCAAGAAGATCGCGTTTGCCGACAATGGCTGGAGCATGTACGTGATCGACGTCGGCACGGGCAAGGTGCAAAGAATCGCCACGGAGCCGATGTATGGCGTCGACAAGAGCATGCGCGCCTCGTGGGCGCCCGATTCGCGCTGGCTGGCCTACACGCTCAATTCGCCCACCTATACGCGCAGCGCCTACATCTATTCCGTCGAGCAGAACAAGTCCATGCAGGTGACCGATGGCCTGTCCGACGTGGCCCAGCCCGTGTTCGACAAGAGCGGCAAATACCTGTACTTTTTCGCTTCCACCAATGCTGGCCCCAGCAACAACTGGTTCTCGCAGCAGAACGAAGACAACCTGGTGACGCGCACCGTCTGGATGGCCGTGCTGCGGCGCGACCTGCCGTCGCCGTTGATCAAGGAAAGCGACGAGGAAAAGGCCGCCAGCGCGGAGAGTAAAAAAGACACGGCGAAGGTGGATCCGGAAGCGAAAAACGAGCCGAAGGTCGATCCGAAGACGGGCCGCGACGACCCGAAAGTCACGGTCGCTCCCGTGGCGCCCATCCACATCGATTTCGACGGCATCGCCACGCGCATCGTCGACCTGCCGCTGCCGGCCGCGCAGTTCTCCCGGCTGGAGGCGGGCGCCGCGGGGCAGATCTTTTTGCTGCGCGAGAGCGATGGCAAGAAGGCCGTGCAGCGCTTCGACCTGAAGGAGCGCAAGGCGGAAACCGTGGTGGCGGAAGCGGACGATTTCGACGTCTCGGCCGACGGCAAGAAGCTGCTGTACCGCCAGAAGGACAACTGGGCCATGGGCAGCGCCACGGGCAAGCTGCTGGCGCCCGGCGAAGGCAAGATCAAGGTCGACGCCATCGAAGTGAAGGCCGATCCGCGCGCCGAGTGGACGCAGATTTTCAACGAAGTGTGGCGCATCAACCGCGATTATTTCTATGACCCGGGCATGCATGGCGTGGACTGGAAAGCCATGCGCGACAAGTACGCCGTCTTCCTGCCCGAGCTGTCCAGCCGCGCGGACCTGAATCGCCTGATTCAGTGGATGTGCAGCGAACTGGCCGTGGGCCACCACCGCGGCGGCGGCGGCGACGATTTTATCGCGGCGAAGAAGGTGCCGGGCGGCCTGCTGGGCGCCGACTACGAGGTGAGCGACGGCCATTACCGCTTCAAGAAGGTGTACGGCGGCTTGAACTGGAATCCGGCCCTGCGCGCGCCGCTGACGGAGCCTGGCCTGAACGTCAAGGCGGGCGAATACCTGCTGGCCGTCGACAGCCGCCCGCTGGCGCCGCCCACGAACCTGTACAGCGCTTTTGAAAACACGGCCGGCAAGGCTATCGACCTGACCGTGGGGCCATCGGCCGACGGCAAGGGCGCGCGCACCATTACCGTGGTGCCCGTGCCGACCGAGGATGCCTTGCGCAACCGCGACTGGATCGAAGGCAATATGCGCAAGGTCAATGCGGCGACCGGCGGCAAGGTGGCGTATGTGTATGTGCCGAATACGGCGGGCCTGGGCCATACCTACTTCAAGCGCTATTTCTTCCCGCAGGCGGACAAGCAGGCCATCATCGTCGACGAGCGTTTCAATGGCGGCGGCAGCGTGGCCGATTACTACATCGAGATCCTGCAGAAGAAGGAAATCGCCTGGTGGACCATGCGCTACGGCGCCGACATGAAGACGCCGTCGGCCTCGATCCAGGGGCCGCGCGCCATGCTGATCGACGAGACGGCCGGCTCGGGCGGCGACTTGCTGCCGTGGATGTTCCGCAAAAACAACATGGGCCCGCTGATCGGCAAGGCCACGTGGGGCGGCCTGGTGGGCGTGCTGGGCTTTCCCGTGCTGATGGATGGCGGCTTCATCACGGCGCCGAATCTGGCGTTCTGGACGCGCGAGAATGGCTGGGGCGTGGAAAACGAAGGCGTGCCGCCCGATATCGAAGTCGAGCAAACGCCGGCCGACGTCATCGCCGGCCGCGATCCGCAGCTGGAAAAGGCGATCGAGGTGATCCAGGCGGAGCTGGCGAAGAACCCGCCCGCGCGGCCAGCGCGTCCGGCGTTTCCGGACAAGAGCAAGTAGGTCGGATTAGGCGCGAAGCGCCGTAATCCGACACCATTGTTGGCATCGCAGTGTCGGATTACGCGCTTGCGCGCTAATCCGACCTACCAAATAATCCCAGGTTTTACATCATCACCCACTGCCCCTTGATCCGCGCTTCCAGCGGCTTGAAGTTGATTTTATACGCCATCTTCGGGCTTTGCGCGATCCAGTAGCCCAGGTAGATGTAGGGCAGGCCCAGCTCGCGCGCCTGGGCAATTTGCCACAGCACGTTGTAGGTGCCGTACGAGGCGCCCGCCACGTCGGGGTCGAAGAACGTGTAGACGGACGACAGGCCATCGGCCAGCACGTCGATGATGCTGACCATGCGCAGGATACCTTCGGCATCGCGAAACTCCACCAGGCGCGTGTTGACCCGGCTTTGCAGCAGGAATTGCGCATACTGGTCGCGGCTGTCCTGGTCCATGCCGCCGCCCGCGTGGCGCGTGCTCTGGTAGCGCAGGTACAGTTCGTAGTGCTCGTCGAGGAAGGACAGGGTGGCCACGCCCGCCTGCAGATCGGCGTGGCGGCTCCATGCGCGGCGCTGGTTGCGGTTGGGCGTGAAGGACTGCGTCACGACGCGCACGGGTATGCAGGCCTGGCAGCCGTCGCAATACGGCCGGTAGGTGAAGATGCCGCTGCGGCGAAAGCCGTTGCGCACTAGTTCCGAATACACGTCGCTGTTGATCAGGTGCGAAGGCGTGGCGACCTGCGAGCGGGCCTGGCGGTCGTCCAGGTAGCTGCACGGGTAGGGCGCCGTTGTGTAGAACTGCAGGGTGGCAAACGGTAGTTCGTTCAGGTGCGTCATGCTGATCCTGTCTGGTCTGTCCGCAGCAATGGATGTCTGTGTGAAGCTATCATAGCTTTTTTATGCCGGTGGCGCAGCATGCCAATCCGTGATTTGCGCTGCTTCAATGGCGACGCGCACATGGGCCAGGAAGCGCGCGCGCGAAATGGGCGCGGCGCCCAGCGAGGCCAGGTGCTTCGTTTCTTGCTGGCAGTCAATCATGGCCACGCCGCGCGCCTGCAAAAAACGCACGAGGTGCGCCAGCGCGATCTTCGAGCCATCCGTCACGCGGGCGAACATCGATTCGCCATAGAACATGCGCCCGATCGACACGCCATACGCGCCGCCCACCAGTTCCCCATCGCGCCACAGTTCCGACGAGTGCGCGTAGCCCAGCTTGTGCAGGCCCGTGTAGCCGGCGATGATCTCGTCCGAAATCCAGGTGCCCGGGCCATCCCTGCGCGGCGCGGCGCAGGCGCGCATGACGGCCTCGAAATCGCTGTCGAAGCGCAGCTGCCAGCGTCCGTCCGTGGCGGCGCTGCGCTCGACCTTGCGGATCGCCTTGGCCAGGCTGTCGGACACCTTGAAGTCCTCCGTCATCAGCACCATGCGCGGATCGGTGCTCCACCAGAGTATGGGCTGGCCTTCGGAAAACCAGGGGAAGATGCCGCGCCGGTAAGCGTCGAGCAGGCGCGCGGGCGACAGGTCGGCGCCGGCCGCCAGCAGGCCGGGCGCCTCGTCCGTCAGGGCGCGCGAGACGTCGGGGAACGGGGTGTGGATGTCGAGCCAGGGAATCATGCGGCGTCAAAGGTGTCGGGTGGAGGGGGTTTACTCGGCATCCGCGCGCGCCATCGGGCGCGTGATGTCGCCCGTATGGACACCGTAGCTGCCGCCTTCGCGGATTTTCACGCGGTCGGCAAAGAACAGTTCCAGGGTGGCGCGGATGGTGGGGAAGGCCAGGTCGTCCCAGGGTATCTGCGCTTCCGTAAACAGCTGCACGTCCAGGCTTTCGATGCCCGGCGCGAAATCGAGGTCGCGCAGGCGCGCCAGGTAGAACAGGTGTACCTGGTGCACGCGCTGCACGTTGAGCAGCGAAAACAGGGGGCCCAGTTCGATGTTGGCGCCCGCTTCCTCGACCGTTTCGCGCTCGGCCGCGTCCGACGTGGTTTCATCGTTTTCCATGAAGCCGGCCGGCAGGGTCCAGTAGCCCAGGCGCGGCTCGATGGCGCGCTTGCACAGCAAGACCTGCAACTGGCCATCTTCTTCCCACACGGGGATGGAGCCGACCACCATTTTCGGGTTCTGGTAATGGATGGCGTCGCAGTTGGCGCAGACATAGCGCGGACGGTTGTCGCCTTCCGGGATGGACAGGCTGACAGGATGGGCGCATTCGGAGCAGAATTTCATGGGCGGGCTTGGGAAAAATTGATGGCTAGTGTAACGCTTACTGTACACCGATTGCGCGCGGCGTGGCGTGACGGGCGGACACAATGCCAACGGGCAATTGACCGAGCTTTTTCACGCACTTTTAATTTAATAGCTCTATTGCAGCCGAAGTTGAGATAGCTATTGCCTAAGCCACCCGTTTGCCCGTATAATTCGAGTGCGGGGTGGAGCAGTCTGGCAGCTCGTCGGGCTCATAACCCGAAGGTCACAGGT
>NZ_JCAQAV010000070.1:0-10169 GCF_059617925.1 Janthinobacterium sp. JF4
ACCATGGCGTGCGCGTCATTGAAATCAACGAGGGTTCGCGCCCCATCCGCACCGTCTCCACGGCCGTGCTGGGCCTGATCGCCACGGCCGACGACGCGGACCCGGCAGCCTTCCCGCTCGACACGCCCGTGCTTGTCACCAACGTGCTGGCCGCCATGGGCAAGGCCGGCAAGAGCGGCACCTTGTACCGCAGCCTGGCGGCCATCGCCGCGCAGACCAAACCCCTGACCATCGTGGTGCGCGTGGCCCAAGGCGAGACGGAAGCGGAAACCACGAACAATGCCGTGGGCGGCGTGTCACCCGATGGCAAGTACCTGGGCGCCCAGGCGCTGCTGGCCGCGCAAAGCAAGTTGGGCGTGAAACCGCGCATCCTGGGCGCGCCGGGGCTGGACACCCAGGCCGTGACCAACGCGCTGGCCAGCGTGGCACAGCGCCTGCGCGGCTTCGTGTATGCGTCCGCCTATGGCTGCGCCACCGTCACGGCGGCGACCACCTATCGCGGCCAGTTCGGCCAGCGCGAGGTCATGATCATCTGGCCGGATTTTGTCAACTGGGATACCGCCACCGATGAAGAAGCCAGCATTTCCGCCGTCGCTTACGCCATGGGCCTGCGCGCCAAGATCGACGAGGAAACGGGCTGGCATAAAACCCTGTCCAACGTGGTTGTGAATGGCCCGACCGGCATCACCAAGGACGTGTTTTTCGACTTGCAAGACCCCGCCACCGATGCCGGCGTGCTCAACGCCAAGGAAGTGACCACCCTGATTAATATGGGCGGCTACCGCTTCTGGGGTTCGCGCACCTGCGAGGCGCCGGGCGGCTTCTTCTATTTCGAAAGCTACACGCGCACGGCCCAGGTGCTGGCCGACACCATCGCCGAGGCGCATTTCGCCTATGTCGATGTGCCCCTGCATCCGTCCCTGGTGCGCGATCTGCTGGAAAGCATCAATGCCAAGTTCCGCGACTTGAAATTGCAGGGCTACATCATCGACGGCCATGCCTGGTATGACGAGCAGTACAACGACAAGACGGCGCTGAAAGACGGCAAGCTGGCCATCGACTACGACTACACGCCCGTGCCGCCGCTGGAAAACCTGCGTTTCCAGCAGCGCATCACCGACCGCTACCTGGCCGACTTCGCCTCGCGCATCGCCGCGTAAGCATTCAATCACCACCCTGCCCGCGCCTGCGCGGGCGCATTGAAATACTGGAGAAATTATGGGCCTGCCCCGCAAACTGAAAAACTTCAACCTGTTCCAGAACGGCGTCTCCTTCATGGGCATGGTGCCCGAAGTCACCTTGCCGAAACTCAGCCGCAAGATGGAGGAATTCCGCGCCGGGGGCATGAGCGGCCCCGTGTCCGTGGACTTCGGCAACGAGGCGCTGTCGCTGGAATGGAGCGCTGGCGGCCTGATCGCCGAAGCCCTGAAGCAATACGGCGCGCACGCGCACGGCGCCGTGCAACTGCGCTTTGCCGGCGCCTACCAGGAAGACGATGACGGCACGGTGGCCGCCGTCGAGGTCGTCGTGCGCGGCCGTTACAAGGAAATCGATATGGGCGGCGCCAAGATGGGCGACGACACCACGCACAAATACACCATGGCTTGCAGCTATTACAAGCTGATGATCGACGGCGCCACCGTCATCGAACTGGACTTCATGAGCGGCACCGAGAACTTCGGTGGAGGCGACACGAATGCGGCCATCCGCAAGGCCATCGGCCTGTAATCCCTTTTTATTCACTACTACCCTGCAAGGACAACACCATGAACAACGATATCCAAAACCAAGCCGTCATCGAGCTGGACGACCCGATCAAACGCGGCGACAGCTTCATCACCTCGCTGACCGTGCGCAAACCCAAGGCGGGCGCCCTGCGCGGCATTTCCTTGATCGAGCTGGCCAACCTGAACGTGTCGGCCCTGCAGATCGTTCTGCCGCGCATCACCGAGCCGACCTTGACCGCGCACGACATCGCCAACATGGATCCGGCCGACCTGCTGGCCGTGGGCGCCGAGGTTGCCGGTTTTTTGGCGAGCAAAGCCGATCGCCTTTCGGTATCCCCGACGAAGTAGAAGACGCCATGGCCGACATTGCCGGCGTCTTCCACTGGACGCCGGCAGCGATGGAGGGTTTTACGATTGATGAACTGATGGCCTGGCGCGAGCGCGCCAGGCAACGAAGCGGAGCGGAATAGATGGCTGGTCGGGATTTGAAATTACAGGTAGTGTTTTCGGCGCTGGACAGGATCACGGCGCCCCTCAAAAAAATACGCGCAGCAGCTGCCCCGACCAGCAAGACGCTGCAGGAGGTCAGCCAGCGCCTGAAAGGCTTGAATGACAAGCTCAAGGAAACCAAGTACCTGCGCAAGCTACAGGAAGAATTTCGCACCACATCGAGCGAACTGAAAAAGAGCAAGCTGGCCCTGAATGACACGCGTGTCGCGTTCGACAATCAGCGCCTGGCACAGCACAAGCTGGCAAGCGAGACTCGGGCAGCGCGCACCGAATTCAAAGGCCTGCAGCTTGAACTGATGCGCACGCGGGAACCCAGCGGCAAACTTTCGGCCAGCTTTGCGCTGGCGCGCGACAACCTCACCAGGCTGGAACTGAAATACAGTCAGTCGCAGGAAAAGCTGCGCAGCCTGAAAACGACTCTCGGCCAGGCCGATGCGGCAGTGACCAGGATCAGCGCAAGCAAGCTCAAGCTGGCTCAAAACTTGACCCTCGTGCGGCAAAAGATGGATGCCGCCGGCACCAGTACGTCAAAAATGCGCCAGCATGAACGGACGCTGGCCACCGACATCGCTGCAGCCAACACGCAGTTGGAAATCCAGCAGAAGAAGCTGGCCACCCTCAAGGCGCGCCAGGATCGCGTGGCCACCGCACAGCACGGCGCGGCAAAAGCCAGGGCCATCGCCGGCGGCGTGGCCAGCGCGGGCGTGGGCGCCACCGTGGCGGGAGCGGCAATAGGCGCCCCTGTGGTCAAGGGATTGCACGAAGCGAAACACTACGAAATCGAAACAGCGCGCATCCGTGCGCTGGGCACGCGCACGGGCCAGGAAAAAGAACACGCCATCGAGTTTGCCAAGCAGCTCAAAACGTATGGCGTCAGCCAGCTGGAAAAAACGGAAATGATCCGCGATTCCATTTCGATCTTCGCCGATGGCCACCACGCCGAAATGGCCCTGCCCACTATGTCGAAGATGAAATTCATCAACGATACGCTCTACCCGGAATCGGCCGGCGAGCGCAACGCGCAACTGTTCGCCATGCAAAAGGTCATAGAGCTGCGCGGCAACGCCGGTTCCGTCGAAGCCTTCAAGAGCGACGCGGACCGCGTGCAAAAGGTGATCGCGGCGACGGGTGGCCGGGTCGGTGGCGAAGACTGGCGGCAATTTACGATCCGCAGCGGCGTGGCCGGCAAAGGCCTGAACGACAATGCCTTCTTCAACCAGATGGAACCCATGTTGCAGGAACTGGGCGGCTCGACTGCGGGCGTGGGCTGGCGTTCCCTGTACAACAACATTTACCAGGGCAAGGGCACGCAGCGCGCGGCCAGGGAAATGCAAAGCCTGGGCCTGCTGAGCGGCAAGCACATCAAGTATGACAAGGTGGGGCAGATCAAGTACATCCAGGCCGGCGCGCTGCTGGAAGGGGAAATGTTCCAGAAAAGCCCGCTCGACTGGATTGAAAAAGTATTCCTGCCCAAGCTGGCGGCCAAGGGCATCACCGACAAGGACGAGATCAACAGCAAAATCGGCGCCCTGGTTTCGAACAGCAACGGCGCCGCCTTCCTGATGCGCATGGTCGACCAGCGCGCACAGATCCGCAAGAGCGAACGCCTCAATCAGAATTCGGAAGGCATGGACAGCCTGCACGTGCGCGCGCGTGGCCTTGGGGCCGGAGCGGAGCGGGAGACGCTGGCCAAGGTTTCCGACCTCAAGCTAGTCATGGGTGAAAAAATCCTGCCTATGTACACGCAGGGGCTGGAAATGGCGATTGCCGCCATGACGCGCCTGAATGGTTTCATGGAACGCAACCCGACCGTGGCCAAAGTCATGATCGCCGGTTTTGCTGTCCTTGCCGGCGTCCTGCTGGTGCTCGGCCCGCTGATGCTCGGCATCGCCGCCCTGATCGGCCCGTATGCCATGCTGCACGTCATGTTCGCCAAGATGGGCGTGACGGGCGGCGTGCTCACGCCGATCTTGCGCGGCCTGGGTGGCGCCTTCATGTGGGCGAGCCGCGCCGTGCTGTGGCTGGGGCGTGCCCTCTTGATGACGCCCATCGGCCTGGCCGTGACGGCCATCGCCGGCGCCGCCTACCTGATCTACAAATACTGGGAGCCGATCAAGGGTTTCTTTACCGGCATCTGGTCGCACGTCAAAACAGCGTTTGCCGGCGGCATCGGCGGCGTCAGCACCCTTATCGCCAACTGGTCGCCGCTGGGCCTGTTCTATCGCGCCTTCGCGGGCGTGCTGGGCTGGTTCGGCATCGCGTTGCCGGCCAAATTCACCGACTTCGGCGCCAGCATCCTGCAGCGCATTACCGCATCCTGGCAACCTATCGCCGCTTTCTTTGCCGATATCTGGTCACGCCTGCGCACCGTTTGTGCCGGCGGCATGGGCAGCATCACTGCCCTGATTATCAACTGGTCGCCGGTCGGCGTGTTTTACCAGGCCTTCGCTGGCGTCATGAGCTGGTTCGGCATCAAGCTGCCTGCGCAGTTCACGGAGTTTGGCGCCAACATCCTGCGCGGCCTGGTCAACGGCATCACCGGTTCCATGGGCGCCGTCAAGGACGCCATCAGCAATGCCGGTTCCAGCACCATTACCTGGTTTAAGGAAAAGTTGGGCATCCACAGTCCAAGCCGCGTGTTTGCCCAGCTAGGCGACTACACCATGCAAGGCTTGGCCGTGGGCCTGGACCGCAGCGATGGCGCGCCGATTGCCAAGGTATCAGGCCTGGCGCAGCGCCTGACGCAATTGGGCGCCGGCATCGCCATCGGCACGGCCACCGCCCTGCCCGCCAGCGCCTTCGACACGCGCGCGCCGCTGGCACAAGGCGGGTTCGGCGCCGGCATGACGATTCAGGGCGACAAGATCGAAATCACCTTCCACGTGCAGGCGGGCACCGATCCCCAGGCCATCGCCCGCGCTGTCAGCGTGGCGCTCGATCAGCGCGACCGCGAAAAGGCGGCACGCATCCGCTCGTCCCTGCGCGACCACGATTAAGAAAGAAAAGCACACCATGATGATGATTTTAGGAATGTTCGTGTTCAGCCTGCCGACCTTGGCTTATCACGAGCTGCAGCGGCAAACGGAATGGAAGCACGCCAGCACGGCACGCGTCGGCCTGCGCGACGCGCACCAGTACGTGGGGCCAGGTGACGACACGATTACCCTGTCGGGCTGGGTGGCGCCGGAACTGACCGGCTCCCTGTACTCGCTCGATGCGCTGCGCATGATGGCCGACACCGGTAAATCGTGGATTCTGATCCAGGGCACGGGCCGCATTCTCGGCTCGTACCGCATCACGAGCATGACGGAGGGCCGCACCATCCTCGACGGCAGCGGCGGCGCGCGGCGCGTCGAGTTCTCGATTGCGCTCAAGCGCGACGACGACGGCGTGCTGGCCATGCTTGGCCTGGGCGACATCGGCGACCTGAAAAACATGCTCAGCATCGACGGCATGACCAGCAGCATTGCCGGCGCGGCCAAGAATGCCGTGGGCAGCGTGGTGGGCAATGTGGTCGGCGGCATCACCTCGAAATACGGCGGCGTCGTCAGCGAAATGAAAGACAAGATCGGCGGCAGCATCAGCGGCGCCATCGGCAGCGCGGCGGACAAGTTCAAATGAGCGAGCATATCCCCGCCTTCAAGGTCAGCATCGAGGATAAGGATTTGACGGCCATCGTTTCACCGCGGCTAATCAATTTGACATTGACCCTGTGCCGTGGCGACGAGAGCGACCAGCTCGATATCTCGCTCGATGACAGCGACGGCAAGCTGGCCCTGCCACCGCGCGGCGCGCAGATCGCCCTGGCGCTGGGCTGGCAAGCGTCCGGCCTGGTGGATATGGGAAAGTTCACCGTGGACGAGGTGGAGCACAGCGGCGCGCCCGACACCATCACCCTGCGCGCCAGGTCGGCCAACCTGATCGACACCTTCAAGCAGCAGCAGGAACACAGCTTTCACAAGACCACCCTGGGCGCCATCATCGAGGCGATTGCCTTCCGCAACGAGCTGGCGTCGGGCGTGTCGGCGCACCTGCGCGACACGGCAATCGAGCACATCGACCAGACCCACGAAAGCGATGCGGCCTTCCTGCGCCGGCTGGGCAGGAAATACGACGCGGTGGCCACCGTCAAGAATGACATCCTACTATTCATCCCCATCAACCAGAGTCGCACCGCCAGCGGCAAGGCGCTGCCCGTCATTCCCATCACGCGCGCCCTGGGCGACGGCCACCGCTACCACAGCGCCGAAAGCGACGCCTACACGGGCGTGCGCGCCTTCTGGCATGACGAGCGCTACGCGCGCCGCCGCAGCGTGGTGGCCGGCGTGCCCGGCAACAGCAAGCGCCTGCGCACCACTTTCGCCAACGAAACCGACGCGCGCGCGGCGGCCGTGGCCGAATGGCAGCGCATCCTGCGCGGCCTGGCCACCTTTGAAATGAACCTGGCCCTGGGCAACCCGGCCGTGTTCCCGCAATCGCCCGTGACGGTGACAGGCTTCAAGCCCGAGATCGACGCCACCGAATGGCTATCGGTCAAGGTCACGCACAGCCTGGGCGGCAACGGCTTTACCACACGCGTGGAGTTTGAAACGAAGACGGAAGCGGTCGAAGCCGAGCGCGAGGAAGAGAAAGACCCCGACGAAGGCATCACGGGCGTGGCGGCCAAGTGGAAGGACGTGGCAGCGAAGAAGAAAAAGGCGGGGCAGGAGCAGGCCGGGACGACTGGCACACTCAAGACGCTGGAGCATCTTTACAAGAGCAAACAAGCCGCGAAACGGGCGGCGCTGCATGCATGGAAACATATTGAGGAAGTGCGGGATATCATCCGCGAAAACAGTGAGGAACCTTGGATGCCTACTCAATTGGTGGGCGGCAACGGCAAAAAGACCGCCTGAACATACTTCCATATTGAACATCCGCTTCGTCCAAAAGCGATCAATCGTTTAAACGGTAACATCAATTATCTGAACTTCAGGCTTTTCAGTGACGCCAATGATATGTATAAGAGCCAGCCAGTCTTGTTGTGGTCGATCAAGAATACTTATCATGAGGTGTGTATTTTAATGTAAAATTATTGCCAGAAAGAATCTTGCAATACATTTAATATTCTATATACATCGACAACAATACGTGACTGACGTAAATTGATTTGGCAGCAGAGATATGGGGACGACGGACGCCGATTCTGCGAAAAACCATTCCACTGAACACCTTTAGCAATTCCAAGAGCTGCGACGACGGGGGACCTTCTCCATCGCCAATCAAATGGCGATAGCTCGATAGAAGTGTTCAACGTTTCATTGCGTTGATCTAATAACAACTGTGAGAGGATTTTGAATGCTTGTTTATAGCAGTAGCTTTATGTTGAATCCAAAAGATGGTCCACAGCAGATCGTTGAATTGATCGTACGCTGGATGCGTAAGCGAGCCGGGGGAGCCATAACCGCCCAAGAACTGGCGCGAGGAGTGAAGCGGAAGCGCTTGAAGGATGGAAGCACTGTCACTTCTCATACGACTCAAGTTAACTCTGCCTTATCAGACTTCCCATTTATCTTCAGCTCGGAGTTGTCGCATCGCGACGATCAGGTGCCTGGGCGCCTTTGGACTACTGGAATTGGACTCCGTCAATTGACCCAAGGCGGGCCTGTGGAATGCACCTTCCTACTCAAGTCGGATGAAGCCAGTACGAGGGTGTCTGCCCCCATCCAAGTCACGCGTCCCCGCATCGTACTGGATGTCGTAGCTCAGTGCCAGCCAGCTGCAGCAACGCCCGGACTTACTGTCAAGCAATTGAACGAGAGTAGCGCTGAGGCTTTTCTAGCGGAGGTAGAGCGTGCGAATAGGACCCACCCAATTGTCGTCATCAGTGCACGACGTGATGGCACCTATATGGTTCAACCAGAGCGTATCCGTTCGTTGCTCGTCGGTATTGCAGATGTTGTTGAAGTCACAGCTAGCGCCAATACATTCGAGATCGAAAAATTGCTTGGAAAGAAATATGGCGCTTGGGGTGGTGCTCTCAATGTGCTGTACAGATCAAAGGCCGGGCGTGACGGGGTCTACTGCGACAACTCGTTGTATCGTCCAGACAGGTTGAACGATCTCTTAGAGGCGGGTGTCAACCTTGAGTCTGAGATACTCGCGACAGTTACGCATCAGACTAACGTGCCGACTTCATGGCGCCACATCTCGCTGAACGTTGTTGATCAGGCCGTTTTGCATATGGATTTGGCAAACGCTGTCGAGAGAGCAAAACAGACAGATGAAGGTGCTGAGTATATCGTGCTGCTGGAAGATGCGATGAATCAGATGACGGCCAAAGACATTTCAATCAACGAACTTCACGCTGAATTGCAAGAACGGGATGACCGCGTTAATGCTTTAGAGGCGAATGTGCAAAGCTTGAAACATTCGTTAACGGGAATTCGCCAATCTGCAGTAGCAGCCGATGATGAGGGGCTGGAGGTCATTCAACCTCTTCGTGATGCAGTTAGTAGCCTGGTGGATGGCAGTCCGACTCCAGAGCAGTCTCTAAGCATTATCCGTACTCTTTTTCCGGATCGCATTGTGGTGCTGGAATCTGCGCTTTCCTCTGCGTGCGAATCTGAGATATTTCATCATGGTAGCAAAGCTTTTACTATGCTCTGGAAACTTGCAAATGACTACTGGACTGAGCTTTCAGAGGGCGGGGGTGATGCTGAAGGGCGGAAGGTCTTCGGGAAGAGCGGGTTTGCCCAGAATGAGGGAAGCGCATTGAGTAATGATGGGAAACGTCGTCGTACCTTTGAGTACAAAGGGCAGGACATCTTAATGGAGAAACACCTCAAGATCGGGGTTAAAGACAGCGTCGCTGAAACGCTTCGGGTGCATTTCGCCTGGGTAGCGGCTGATAGTGCAATAGTCATTGGGCACTGTGGAAAACATCTCGACTTTTGATTAACTACCCGTAAAACGCATTTCTCCATTGCGGTCAGTTTCAGCGAGCACCTTATCGGACCAACAAAACATGAGCAGACGCTAGTCCGGACACCAACGAATAAAGACCGCAAAGGCGGGCCTAGCGAAGCCACAGCGTACGCCTTCATCTGATAGCAAGATTCATATGAGGTATGCCTAGCACGTGTTAGCTTAGGCGTACCTCAATCCACCTCGCAGCAGAATCACTAACAGAAGAGCACTCACACCTGATACCAGGCGCCGTTTTAATGACACTTCCAGCAGTGTATGCGTGACCATCGTAAAAGCATGTATTTCTCAAAACCCCGAGAAACGAGTCGACGTTAGCGTCACATTTGTAAAGCGGCCAGCCCAATACAAATGCGCACATGATGAGGTAAATAAAATTCCACTTTATTACGAGCCTTTGCCGTGAGAACTTACCGATTCTCGGCAACGTTTGTCTCTCATTTTTTTTTACGGCCAACGTGGATAGTTTGAGGTGCGGTTATGTTCCCATGTATCTGTTGACCAATCTCACCATGAACGATAACTTGAGTGTGCCGTTCTGTAGACTTGGCAACTGGACTGGCTGGCATATCAGAAATACCTTCGACAACTCCCAGCACGCGAGCCTTTCCGCGCAGATCTAACCGCCGATATCCCACCAACAACTCGTTCTCGTCATCTGTCAACGAATTGCTTGTTGGAACTCCAAGCATCACATATGAGATATCGACACCCACGCCTGACAATGCAACTAGGTAGCCGGCGTCAGGCAAGGTCTTCCCTTGCTCATAATTAATCTGAGCGAGTTTTTTCACGCCACCAATTGCCGCGAACGCTTCTTGTGTAAGGCCCAGGCGTGTTCGCTCCTGCCTTAATCTATCACCAAAAATATTTTTATCCATACATCTATGTTGACAAGTATGTTTTTACATACTATAGTTACGCCATCCTGTAGCGATTACACATCATAACATTATGAAAAACGTA
>NZ_JCAQAV010000071.1:0-9524 GCF_059617925.1 Janthinobacterium sp. JF4
GCGGGCGGCGCGGCTGCGACACGCGCACGGCGTTGGCGCGCGCGGCGTCCAGAAGGATCGGCACTTCCGGGCCGACGCCGATAAACAAGGTGGCCTCGATCTGGTAATCGATGACCTGGGCGGCCTGCACGCTCAAGCGGTCGCCCAGGGGGCGCACGTCCTCGGCGTTGAGCGCGCGCGCCACGGTGGCCAGCAGCGCGGCGTCGGCGATGCCGGTGTCATTGTTGGCCAGCACCGTGACGATGATGTGCGCCGGCGCGGGGCTGGTGGCGCTCGCGTCCTTGACGCGGCCGTCGCTGCTGCGGGCGTGGAATTCATACGACGCTTTCGGGCCGGCGACGGACAGGCCATCGGGCGCTTCCTGGATGCGCAGGCGGTAGGCGTCGTTGTCTTCCATGACAGCGGCCACGGGCGGCAGGGCGTTCGGATTGGCCGGCGTGATGACCAGGCGCGCCACGTTGACGTTGGCGCCCAGTTGATCGAGGTCGCCATCGAGGGCGAACGCCAGCATGACGGCCTTGCCGGCCTCGTTGACGCGGTTGCGCAGGATGGTTTCTTGATAGCTGTTCTCTTCCAGCAGCTTGGTGGCCGGTTCCGATTCCAGCTCCAGCAGGGCCGTGACGGCCGCGCGCTCGGCTTCCGGCAGCAGGCTGACCAGGTGCGCCTTGCGTGTGGCGAGAATGGTTTCGAAGTCTAGCACTTCCACCACGCTCGGTGCCGGCAACTGGGTCAGGTCGATGGGCGTGCTCATACGGCGCCGCCTTGCTTGACGGGCACGGACAGGGTGATGCCCTGGCCATTGGCCGTGCCATCGAGCAGCAGCGCGATGGCGTCGTCTGTGTCGCGCGTGAGCTGTACGCTGGCGAGCTGCAAACGCGGTTCCCAGCGGCGCAAGGCAAAGGCGGTGGCCGCGTAGATGCGCAACTGCGTGGCGCTGTTCAGGGGCTGGTCGATCAGTTCGGGCACTTCGGAGCCATAGCGCCGGCGACGGATGCGCGAGCCGATGGGCGTGGTGAGAATGTCGGTCACGGACTGGCGCAGGTGGCCCAGGCCCGTCAGGCTGCGCCCGGTGGCGGCGTGCATGCCCATCATGATTGCGGCCCGCCCGACTGATCGCCACCGGCCTTGACGCCGCCGTGCGGGTGCTTGAGCAAGCTGATGGCGCCGGCCTGCACGTCGTCGCTGGCCTTGACAGTGCCTTGCACGGCCATGGCCACGCCGCCAGCGGCGCCGGCCTTGGCGTTCACGCCGCCGTTCAGCGCGGTTGCGCCGTTCACGGTGGCCGCTTGCATGACGATCAGGTTTTTCATGACGGTCAGGTCGCCCGTGCAGATAGTGCTGGGCGCGTTCGACGTGACCTTGTCGGCGGTGATGGTGGCGGTGCCGCCGGGTAGGGTGGCCGTCAGGGTATGGGCCGCATGGTCGTATTGCACCACGGCGCCGTCGGGGTAATGCGTGGTGTGGATGCTGTCGCTGGACTCGGGCGCGTCAAACGCCTGCGAGTACAGCGCCGGCAGGATGATGCCGCGCGTTAGGTCGCCGCCCGGGGAAAAGACAATCACCTGCTCGCCCACGGTGGGCGCAGACCAGGTGCGCGTGCTGCCTGCGCGGCACGTGGCCCATTTCAGCCATTCGGTGGTGAGTGTCGGCCCGAGCTTGACGCGCGCCTTGGCCCCGTTGACCTCGGCGATGGTGCCCAGGCGGATCAGGTTTTGCAGCAAGCGGAGGAGGTCGGACAGGTCGGCGTTCATGCAGTGCATGTTGCCGAAGTCCGCGTGCGGATGCACGCGGGAGCGGGTTGATAAGCAAGTTAATGACTATGTACAGCACTGCAGCTACAACGCAAAAATGGAAGTTAATATCTAATTAAAGAGTTGAAAGCTGAAGTTGAATCCCTCTTTTTCTTTTGTGGATATGCAAACCCCGTTAAATTTTACGTCAGTAGTTAGGAGATTTTCCGGCCCATACATTTCATTTTCGTCAACATATTCATGTTTTGCATCTGGCATTTCTACTGGCGGAAAAGTTGCGCCAGAAAATAGAGCGAAATTGTAGTAAAAGTATCGACCAGGATGGCCGAAGAAGCGCTCGTAGGATAAGCAGTAGAATTTCGAACTGAAATCCTTATTCATTTCTATTGGTGAATTTATTTCTCCATTTTCACGTACATCCTCAAATGTTGATGATCCTAACGTTAAGTCAAATGGAAATATTTTCAGACGGTTAGGCCATCGCATCTTTAGGGATACTATTGCGACACTTTCTATGATTTCATTATTGTAATTGACTTGTAGCAGAACGTTCTCAAAACGGTAGGCGGCACTCTCTTGCTCAATCCTATGTGGGTGTCCTAGGAGTTCAATTACTTTCTCTTTGGGAACATAGGGACCTATTATTTCCAAAATATTTGAGTGCGCCAATTCATATCCAAATTTTGGTGGCCACCATTTTTTTTTGAAGAACAGAAATGCATCTTTAATTGGGGCTATCAATCTAGGGAGAAGGGAAATCGGATCCATTTTTTTGAGTCTCTATAGTGATTTTTCTATGTGGGTTTAAATTGTAACGTATTCGATCTTCACTCTCATATGGATTGATGTAGTTTTTAGCGTGTTACCCTGCCCCTATGTGTTTCAGCAAGGATTCACATATTAACGTCCGATCCGGCTCACTTAAGCCTAATAGCGGCCGTTCTGGGTACTTGTAGGCGGGGCCTTTTTGGGTTACGCGTTCTTGCCGGCCAAACTGATGCACATGCGCCACGCGCGCCACCCATCCAAAGAACCCGACCTCGATCTGGTCGCCGGTCGCCTTCACCTTTAGGTGTTTTGCAGTACGAATCTTTGCGAACATGGCCGCCTTCTGCCGCTTGATGCGCCCATTCTTCCCCTTGAATTCCTTGCGTCGCTTGCGCGCTGGATAGGCCGCGCCATCCGGTCCCTGCTGCACCTTGATGCGCTGCGCCTGGCTGCGGCGCAGGTCGATGGCCACTTTGTGATTGATAGTGCGGCGCTGGGCCGGCTGCAGCTTGGCCAGCAGGGCGCCGGCCCAGGCTTCCAACGCTTGCAGGTCGTCACTCATGCTGTCGCCTCGGGCGTGCGCCATTCGGCCAGCAGGGTGTCGCCGTCATACAGCTTCCAGAACTCGTCTGCGTAGGCGGGCATGTGCTGTATCTCGGCCAGGTGCTTGATATCGAGGCGGCCCGCCTCGCCGGCCTTGACGGCCACGCGCTCGGTCAGGTCCAGCTTGATCGAAATGTCGACCGTTTCATGGTTATTAAAATCCACCTCGAAGGCGATGCCATGCTTGCGCGTTTCCTCGTTGGCCATCAGGTCGAGCTGGTGCACTTTCAGCCAGGCGATCAGGGCCACCATGATGGCGTCGGCGTCGCCCGCGTAGTCGGTCACGATCAGGTTGAGCTTGAAGCGGTATTCGAAGGAGAGGGAGGCGGTGGCCGATGCCACCACGTTGCCCTCGTCGGCGAAGACCAGCAGGCGGTCGGGGTCGCGCTGCAGATCGGGGATGGCGGCGGCCAGGTGCTGGCGCAGGCTATTCGGTTTGTACATGGTAGGTGTCTCGCACGGTGTTGTAGGTGTCGATGCAGGCATTCAGCTGGCGGGTGGCGTCGTCGCCGTCGCCGGCAATGGCGTTAAGAGCTGCCGCAGTCGCTGGGTCAAGTTCGGCGCGCGCTTCGTGCTGATGGCCTGCGGCAGCGGTGGTATCTGCAGTGGCGGCGCACTGGCCGCTGGCAACGGGGATTGACAGGCGCACAGCGCCGCTGCGCACATCAAGGCTGAAACGGTCGCGTTCAGTTTTCGCATGGGATTGCTCCTGGGTGAGGTGGTCGGCGCGCAGCATTAGGGCGGCGCCGGCCGCGCGCTCCAGGGTGAGCACGCGGGCGGTGGTCTGGGCCAGTGCGGTGGCGGCGCTGGTCTTGCTGGTGGCCGCCTGCCGCTGCAGCTCGGCGATGGCGGCATCCTTGCGCCAGCCCTGCGCGGTCCAGCCCGCGATGGCGCCGCACAGGAGAACAGCGGCCAGCGGGCGCCAGGTGGTCACGGTCACATGGCCACCCGTTCCTTGATCCAGCCGAACAGAAAACGGCGCTGGGTCTTGTTGGCTTCGGTGATGTCCAGGTAGCGCGCCGCCTGCAGGCCGTTCAGGGCGCGCAGTAGCACGGCGGCGCCATCCTGGCCGCGCCATGTCAGGAAGGCGGCGAGCGCGCCCAGCGACTGCGCGCCCAGGCGGCCGTCGACGAACAGGGCGGGGTAGCGCGCACCCGTGTCGTTGAAACCGTTTAGCCAGCGCTGCAGGAATTCGGCCGCGCGGTGCGGTCCCATGTTTACGCCCGTGTCGATCACTTCGGCGCCGATGCCGGCATGGATGGCCAGCACCTGGTCGAACTTCGGTTCCGTGATGTAGCGGGCCGTGTAGATGGCGCGGGCCACCGTCACGGGCAGTTCACGCATCGGCCCCGTGTAGCCGTTGGCGCGGGCCACGGCCACGGTGACGCCGAAATTGGTTTCGCCGCCTTTGTCTTGCGGGTCGTTCACATAGCCGCCTTCGGCGCGCAGGATGGCGTCGATGACGCGTGCGATCAGTGGATTGTCGGTGCTGGCCATCAGTGTTCCTTCGCGTCTTTGACCAACTCGGCGATGTCCTTGTCGCTGCGGCGCTGGAACCACAGGGCCACCGCGCGCGATACCCACCAGCCGGGGGCGCCGACGATCAGGTCGATGGCGGAGGCGTTGACCATGGCGCCGATGGCAGGGAGCTGGGCGCACAACAGTTGATACACCGTGCCGCCCAGCAGGCACGAGAACACGCCCGCGCAGGCCAGGCGGGCGACGAATTCGCCCTTGTTGAATGTGCCGTCAGCATTCAAGGGCGGCAGCACGATGTACAGCATGGCCGCGCCGACCATGCCCAGCGCCGCCTTGAAGCCGTACAGTTTGACCAGAGTGGCGAAACCACCAAACGATTCTGCGGACATTGCTTGTTTCTCCATGATGAGGCTAAGTAGATGTGTTGTTAAAAAAGTTAATCCCATAGCTGCACGATGTCCGTGGCCTGGCCCGTGCTGGGCGCCGGCTCGGGCAGGGTGACGACCAGGCCGGCCGGCAGCACGGCGCCGTGGCGCGCCAGCGCTGGATTCATTTCCAGGGTTTGCTCGACGTATCCCGCGCCGTCGCCCAGGTAGCGCCACACCAGGGCGTCTACCGTGTCGTGCTGCTGCGTGCGCACCTGCATCAGATCAATTCCACGGTCAGGTGCGTGCGGCCGACGATATCGGCGATGGCCCATTGCGCATTGCGCCGCTGCGCGCCGGGCGCCTCGTCGAGCCACTCCATGCTTTTCTTGTCGCTGACGGAAGTGGCCGTGCTGTCGTAGTCGCGGTAACGCTCGATCAGATCGGCTTTCGCCGTGCTGTAGACGGCACGCCGGTACTGCGCCAGCAAGCGGGACTCGCGGTTGATGCGCGTGGCCGGCACGTCGACCAGGGCGGCAATACCGGCTGCGGCCTGCTTGCCCTGCCAGTCGGCCAGCTCGCGGTTGACGTGCAGGATGGCATCGACCACGGCTTGCACCAGGCGCGCGTCGGTGACGGTGCCATCCAGGCGCATGGCGTCGCGCATATCTGCCAGGGCTATGTCGGGAAACCAGCCGTCGTTCTCGATGATGCCAGGGACAGACGCTGGCGGCGCGGGGGCGGTGCCGGGCGGGCTTGACGGGGGCAGGGCCATGAAGGACATACGGGGCGCTTTCAAAAATGGGCGGTGGACGGGGTTCATCAGGTCAAAGGGTTGGCCAGAATCCCCCCGTGCCGCCGTGCTGCGGGGGATGCTCTTTACTTGGCGTCGGCCGCGCGCTTGATGCGCCGTTCCAGCCGTTCCATATCTTTCTTGACGCCGCACGCTTCCGACAGGGCGCGGGCGCGCTTTAAATGACCCATGGCGTTTTCCGCTTGCGCCAGCAGCGCCGGGGCGATATCCGTGTCGTCCGCCTGATCGAGCACGGCGATCATGGCTAGGCCGATGGCCTTGTGCAGCTTGGCGCGCGCCTGGTCGGGTGCATCGCTGGCGGCCGTCAACTGTTCCACCTGGCCCAGCACTTGGGCGGCGTGCTGCGGATCGCTGGCCAGCTTGCCGTGCAAGTAGCCTTCGGCAAACTCGTCCAGCATCAGCGTGGCAATGTCGCGGCTGTAAGTCTCGGGCAGGGTGAACTTGTGCGCCAGGGCGTAGGCGGCCATGACCAGGGCGCGCTCGTACTCGCCCGTGTCGATGTGCCACACCAGCAGGGTGGCGAATACGTCATCCTGTGCGCCCTTGCCGCCAGCCAGCACGCCGTCGATCCATTGCGCATAGTCGGGCAGCATGGTGGCCTTGACCTCGATCTTGCGTTCCACCGACTGAATGGACTTCAGGCGCCGGCGGTCATCGGACAGCTTGTAGAGCATCATTTCGTAGGCCGTGCCGGTGGTGACGCCCTGCGGCTCGGCGGCGCCGGCCGTGCGCTCGGCCAGCATGCGCGCGCGGTGGCGCAGGGCGGGGGATTGGTTCGCCATTATTTGTCTTTCAGCTCGATGTTTTCCACCAGCGCGGCCAGGCCCAGGTCTTCGATCACGTAGGCGTCGTTCGACGACTCGTAATTCTCGATGCGGTCGCGCTTGGGCACGTCCTCGACGCGGCGGCGGCGCGCGCCTTCCTGGAAGTAGATCGACAGATTGTCGAAACGCGTGATGAGGATGGCGTTGTCCGGAAAGTAAGGCACGCGCGCCGCCGGCAAGCCGCCGATGCGTTTCTGGCTGATGATGATGTCGGCCGCCAGGGTTTCCGTCGGCGCCTGCTTGGTGTTCACCAGCGGGAAGTATTTATCGTTCAGCAGCTTGCGCCCGACGATGGCCACCAGGTTGGTGTCTTCCTGATACCACGGGTCCAGCAGGTTGACGGCATCGGTGACGGCCGCGTCGAGGTTGGCATAGTCCGCATCGGCCGCGTCGCCGATGATGACCTTGCCCGGCATGCCGCTGGCCACCAGGCCCAGCACGCGCTCGGGCGCCAGCTCGCGCAGGTGCTGCAGCCAGCCCTTGTTGACGTCCTGCAGCAGCGGATTGGCATCTAGATCGGTGTCGGCCATGGCTTTCACGCCGTTAAAACCGATGACGATGCGGTCCAGCGCCTGGCGCGTCAAAATGGCATTGGCCACGCGCGATTGAAAATCGGGGAACTTTGCCCAGGCATCCAGCTTGGCATAGTTCAAATGCGTGTCGAAGTTCGTTTGCTCGCAGCGGTATTTGGTGCCGTCCAGGGTGGACAGGTCGCGCGTCTTGCGTTCCTTGTCCTTGGTGTTGGTGCGGCCGGCAATCGGGCCGGATACGCCCAGGCCCAGCTTTTCGCCTTCCTGTTCGGTCACGCCGATGATGTTCACTTTCGACAGGAACTCGCTCGATTCCTGCATCTTCGTTTCCAGCTTTTGCTGCACGCTGGGCGTGACGCTGAACGTCTTGGCCACGTTGTCCGTGTCGTTCAGTTGGCCCAGGCGGGTTTCATATTGGCCAAAGACCTGGCGCGTTTGCTTTTTCATGTATTGGTGCTCCGTTGTTGAATGGGGTGTCGTGGATGGCGCGGGCGCTTAAAACTCGGTCTGCACGGCGCCGTCGTTGCCGGTAGCGGCCGGGCGGCGCGGGCCGTTGCCGGGCGCTTCGTCCATCTGCGCCTTGAAGGCGGCCAGCTCGTCCTGCGTGGCCTTCAATGCCTTTTCGGTTTTCTCCAGGCGCGTCATGGCGTCCGCGTAGTTATCGTTGGCGGTGACGACGTGGCCGGCCAGCGCCTGCACGGCTTCGCTGATGTCGGCGAACTGCGCGGCGTCGGCGCCGGATTTATTGGAGAAGCGCGACAGCAGGTTTTTCACGGCGTCGGCCAGCTTGGTGCCCTGCGGCTCTTCAAATTCCAGCGTCACCTCGACGGCGGACGTGAACAGGTTGGCGCTTTGCTGCTTGCGGCTGGCGGAGAATTTCAGAGCATCGGTGCCCAGGCTGGCGGGGCTGTCGGTGACGCCCAGGCCGACCAGGTAGGGCTGCGACGAGTCGGCAAAGTCGGGCTGAATTTCCAGACTGGTGTACAGCTTCTGTTTCGCCTTGTTGATGGCCACCAGCTCCGGCGTGGGTTCGATCTGCGCGAACAGGGCCAGTTTCTTGCCGCTGTCGGTATCCACTTCCTCGGCCTTCACGGCGATCACGTCGCCGTAGGCTTTGAACTGGCTGTCGGGCAGGATGCCCCGGATGTGTTCCAGCCAGATGCGGGCGCCGTAGGTTTTCGGGTTGTAGGTGGCGGCGATCTGCTCGATGGTGGCGCGGTCGATGTTGCGGCCGTCCGTGGTGGCGCCTTCGGTGGCGACGCGGAAGAATTGGGATTTAGGCATGGTGGCGTGTCTCGGTTGATCGGATAACGCCATGGTCAACGTCTTGGCGCTGCGATTCAATGCGGTGCGGGTTGCTATGGGCCATAGCGACTTTTGCCTTTCCCCGCTCCGCGCGCGCGCGGCCTACGCTGGCGGCATGCTGACAATCGAGAAAACTAGCGAACAAACCACCGACGAGAAAATCGCCGAACTGGCCGTGCCCGAATCCGAGCCACGCCGCGCCGCGCGCGCCCTGTACTGGAAGGGCTGGCGCATTTCGTCCATTGCGCGCCACTTGGGGATCAAGCGCAGCACCATCAACAGCTGGAAGCTGCGCGACGAATGGGACAAGGCGCAGGCCATCGAGCACGTCGAGGCAGCGGCCGAGCTGCGCCTGGTGAAACTGATCGAAAAAGAGGTCAAGAGCGGCAGCGACTACAAGGAAATCGATCTGCTGATGCGCGCTATCGTGCAGGCGGCGCGCGTACGCCGCTACGAGCAGCCGGGCGGCAACGAGGTGGACCTCAATCCCAAGCTGGCGAACCGCAATGCCGGCCCGAAGAAGAAGCCGACCCGCAACGACTTCAGCGAAGAACAGAAAATCCAGCTGCTCGACGCCTTCCAGGACTCGCTTTTCGACTATCAAAAGGTCTGGTATCGCAACGGCGACCAGCGCACGCGCGCCATTTTGAAGTCGCGCCAGATCGGCGCCACCTGGTACTTCGCGCGCGAGGCGCTGGCCGACGCCATGGAAACGGGGCGCAATCAAATCTTCCTGTCCGCCTCCAAGTCGCAAGCCCACGTCTTCAAGCAATACATCGTGCAATTCGCCCGCGAGGCAGCGGGCATCGAGTTGACGGGCGACCCCATCGTGCTGCCGAACGGCGCGCACCTGTACTTCCTGGGCACCAATGCGCGCACGGCGCAGGGCTACCACGGCAATTTTTACTTTGACGAATTTTTCTGGACGCAGAATTTCCAGGAACTCAACAAGGTGGCCTCGGGCATGGCCATCCACAAGAAGTGGCGCAAGACGTATTTTTCAACGCCATCATCGACCACGCACCAGGCTTACCCGTTCTGGACGGGCGAGCTGTTCAACAAGCGCCGCGCCAAGGCGGACCAGG
>NZ_JCAQAV010000072.1:0-9226 GCF_059617925.1 Janthinobacterium sp. JF4
CATTGGCGGCCAGGGTTTCCACGAACGCTTCGGACGGCGTCATCTTTTGCGGGCCGGTGGGGATGGCCGCTGCGGCGGCGGCTTTTTGCTCGGTCATGTCATTCATGGGTGTCTCCTGGTCTGTTGTAATGAACTGCAGTGAAGTTATCAACTTATTTATCAAAAATCGGTATATTTTGTTCCGAAATTTGATATACAATTCAATTTAAGCGTTCGAGAATCAAAAGTCAAACAGAATTTCGAGGAAACGGTACAATTTGAGTTCGAAAATGAAATAAGCTGAAGTAACACTCATAGCTACCCAACCGAGGCCACCATGGACATGATTTCATCCCCAAAACTTGAGCCGGAAAAACTGGAAGGCGACACGCCCACGATGCGTTTGTTTGCCTTGCTGGAAGTGATTGCCGAAAAAGACCAGTTGCTGTCGCTGCAAGCGCTGGTGGAAGAGACAGGGCTGCCGAAGCCCACCCTGCACCGCATGCTGCAACAGCTGGAAAGCGTGGGCGTGCTGCAGCGCGAGAGCGACGGCCGCCACTACAGCACGGGCGTGCGCCTGCGCCGCCTGGCGTCGAACCTACTGATTAACAACACCTTCCATGGCGCCCGCCGCATGGTCTTGCGCCAGCTGGTCGAGGAAGTGGGCGAAAGCTGCAACCTGACAGCCTTCAGCGGCAGTGAAGTGGTGTACCTGGACCGGGTGGAAACGGCGGCCCCGCTGCGCTTCTACCTGCACCCAGGTTCGAGGGTGCCCGCCCACTGCTCGTCCAGCGGCAAGCTGTTCCTGGCGCAAATGACGCCCGTGCAGCGGCGCCGCCTGCTGGGCCACATGGAATTGACGCGCTTTACGGACAAGACGGAAACGGACCCCGTCAAGCTGGAACGCGAACTGGAACTGGTGCGCCGCAACGGCTATGCGCTGGACGACGAGGAATTCCTGCCCGGCCTGCTGTGCGTGGCCGTGCTGGTGCCCAACCCGAACGGCCGCTCGAACCTGGCCGTGGCGATCCAGGCGCCCATCATCCGTTTGACGCACGACAAGGCTTTACATTTCTTGCCAGCATTGCAACGCGCCGCGCAAGCCCTGGCCGCCATCGAATCGGAAACCATGCCGACGACGGGCGGGGACGACGACGCATTGCAAACCGGTCATTCATAACCGCCGCAGCGCCCATGCTGCGGTTTCACAGGAGAACAAGGTGCCAGATTCACGCCAACATCCCCCCGCCGCAGCGGCGCAAACCTTGCAGTCCGTGCGCAGCCTGTTCCATATCGACAGCGACCTGCTCGTGCCCGTGTTTACCGAGCGCGACCCGCACGTGCCCGACATCGACCCCGCCTACCGCTTCAACCAGGACGTGACCCTGGCGATACTGGCCGGCTTCACCCACAACCGCCGCGTGATGCTGCAAGGCTTGCACGGCACGGGCAAGTCCACGCATATCGAGCAGGTGGCGGCGCGCCTGAACTGGCCTTGCGTGCGCGTCAACCTCGACGGCCACATCAGCCGCCTGGATCTGGTCGGCAAGGACGCCATCGTGCTGCGCGAACAGCAGCAGGTGACGGAATTCCAGGAAGGCATCGTGCCCTGGTCGCTGCAGCGCCCCGTGGCCCTGATCTTCGACGAGTACGACGCGGGCCGCCCCGACGTGATGTTCGTCATCCAGCGCATCCTCGAGCGCGACGGCAAGTTCACCCTGCTCGACCAGAACCGGGTCATCACGCCCCACCCCCACTTCCGTTTGTTCGCCACCTCGAATACGGTGGGATTGGGCAATCTGAACGGCATGTACCACGGCACGCAAGTACTGAACCACGCGCAGATCGACCGCTGGAACATCGTTGCAACGTTGAACTATCTGCCGCAGGCGGAGGAGACGGAAATCGTGCTGGCCAGAGTCCCGGCCATGAATGACGAATCGGGCCGCCAGTTGGCGAGCAGCATGGTGGCCGTGGCCAGCCTCACGCGCCACGGCTATGCGGCGGGCGACCTGGCGTGTCTGATGTCGCCACGCACGGTGATTACCTGGGCGGAAAATTGCCAGATCTTCCGCGACCCGGCGCTGGCCTTCCGCCTGTCCTTCCTCAACAAATGCGACGAGGCCGAACGGCCCATGGTGGCCGAGTATTACCAGCGCTGTTTCAATGAGGAATTGCTGGCGAGCCAGGCATGAGTACGGACGCGACCGCGCCTGCCGCCTACACGCGCGAGCAGCAGGAAACGGATGAACTGTGCGCAGGCGTCATCCGCGCGCTCAGCGGTTCTGCATCGATACGCTACCGGGGCCGGCGCCTGCACGACGGCCACCGTCCCCTGCCCATCCATGCGGCCCATCTGCAGCCCGATGCGGCGCTGCAGGATTTGCCGGCGCTGCGCGGCGCGGCCGACAGCGTGGCGCTGCGCCTGCTGCATACGGATGCGGTCTTGCACAAGTCGCTGTGCCCTGTGGAGCCCGTGGCGCGCCTCGTCTTCGAATTGCTGGAACAGCTCAGAGTGGAAACGCTTGCGCCAGATCAGCACGCTGGCGTGATCGCCAACCTGCGCCACCGTTTCACGGCATGGTCGCACGCGTTCTACGATTCCGGCCTGGCCGAAGGCGCTTCGGGCTTGCTCTTGTATACAGTGTTCCAGATGTGCTGGTCGCGCCTGACGGCCCGGCCCGTACTGGAAAAGACGGAAGATTTCATCGAAGCGACGCGCTGGTCAGTCTCGTCACAATTGAGCGGCGACCTGGCGGGATTGCGCCGCCACCGAGCGGACCAGGCCGCCTTTGCGCGCCACGCGCTGGCCATCGCCCACGCTGTCGATGCCATGCTGAAAGAGGCGCAGGCGGCGCAGGATGACCAGCAAAGCGCGGCCGATGACGCGAAAGCGCAGGCAGCGTTCAAGCTGCTGCTCGATTTCGACAGCGACAACGACCATCTTCCCGATGCGGCCCCGCTGGGCGAGAGCCGCGCCTTCAGCGATGGCCAGGGCGGCTATCAAACTTACTCCACGATCTACGACCGCGAGGAAAAAGCAGGTGATCTCGTGCGCCGCGCCCTGCTGCTCGACTACCGCGAACGCATGGATGCGCGCATCGCCAGCCTGGGCGTCAACACGGCCCGCCTGGCGCGGCGCTTCACGCAATTGCTGGCCGTGCCCCGGCGCGATGGCTGGTCCTTCGGCGAGGAAGAGGGATACATCGACGGCCGGCGCCTGGCGCAGCTGATCAGTTCCCCGTCCGAACGCCGGCTATTCCGCAAGGAACAATTTTTGCCGCAAGCCGATTGCCTCGTCACCTTCCTCGTCGATTGTTCCGGCTCCATGAAGACGCATGCGGAATCCGTGGCCGTGCTGCTCGATATTGTATTGCGCGCACTCGACCAGGCCGGCATCAAGACGGAGTTGCTGGGCTTCACGACGGGTGCCTGGAATGGGGGCCGCGTGAAACGCGACTGGATGCGCGCCCGCTCGCCCGCCAACCCGGGCCGCTTGAACGAACTCGTGCACATGGTCTTCAAGGATGGCGACACGAGCTGGCGCCGCGCGCGGCCCGACATCGCGGCGCTGCTGAAAGCGGACCTGTACCGCGAAGGCGTCGATGGCGAAGCCGTGGATTGGGCGTGCAGCCGCATGCTGGCGCGCCCGGAACGGCGGCGCATCCTGCTCGTCGTCTCCGACGGTTGCCCGATGGATACGGCCACGAATCTGGCCAACGACGAGTTTTACCTGGCGCAACATCTGAAGCAAGTGGTGGCGCGCCGCGAAGCGCAGGGCGCCGTGGAACTTTGCGGGCTGGGGCTGGGGCTGGACCTGGGCGCCTACTACAGCCGCAGCCTGGCCACCACCCTGCCCGCCTCACTGAACAATGAGCTGTTCAGCGAGATCGCCCAGCTGATCGGCGGGCGGGGAAAACGGTAGCTATGCCCGCGGTTTGCGGCGGCGCGCCATCACGCCTGCCAGCGCCAGGCCCGTCAGCAGCATGACATAGGTTTCCGGTTCCGGCACGGCGCTGACATATTCATACGTCACTGCCACGCGGCCGGAAGCGGCCGTCTGGAATTGGGTCAGCAAATTACCGGAACCGCTGCCCGTCGAGGAACCGATGGCGTTCAGGCCAAGCTGGATCAAGCCACCACCCGCCGAGGAAAACAGGGCGAAGTCGCTGGCACTGCCGCTCGTGTAGCTGTTGGCGCCCGTGCTCGACCGGGGTCCCGTATTGGCGCCCGAGGTGCCGGCAAAGTCGATGCTGCCATCGAAGGCGCTCAAGGCGAACGTCTGGGCGAACAGCGGGTTGGCTACCAGCAAGGTGGAATTATCGGGACGGTACAAGGTCAGCAGCGAAGCCAGGCTCAGGGTCACGTCGGAAGCGCTGGCATCGAGACTTTCCGCCTTGCCACTGCCCTCTACGGCGCCTTCCAGGTGAAACTTGATCGACGTCAATGTGCCCAGGTTGCTGTCAAACTTGCCCAATCCCAGGGTGTCGACCCAGTTGGTGGCGCCCAGCGCGCGGTCGGCGCTGAAGGTAATGGTCTGGGTGGCAGCCTGGGCGGAAGATGCGGCGGCGAGGCCAAGCAAGGCGGCGGCGGCCAGTGCGGTGAGAGATTTTTGCATCGATGACTCCTGTTCATTCAACGGGGACGAGTAGATCACGCAATGATCCACACAAGAAACGCGAGGAAGGTTCCTCGCGCCACAGCCCGGCCATTCAGCGATCCGGGCAATCCATTGTAATAAATGAAAGAGTCGCAATATACTCAGTTTGTTGCAATTTTAAAAATAACTATTGTTATTTTAATTGCATACATGCGCACAAGAAATGACGAGCAAGCCGCCTTCGCAGTGCCTCAATCGACGCAGTAGCGCACGGCATGCGCTTCCATCGGCAGCGGGATTTCCCAGTTCCACAGCATCGATTGCAGCTTCTTGTTGCTGAGCGACGTGTCGCGCTGGCCGTTGCGCCTAAGTAATTCCTTACGCGGCTGCTCCAGGTACACGAGCTCCACCTGCGCATGGTATTTATACAGCAGGTTGAGCGTCTTTTCGCGCATCAGCTTGGACAGATGCGTGGCGTTCCACACGAACGGTTCGCCACGGCGCAACAGCTCGCGCGCCCGCTCTTCCGCATAATCACCCACCTGCCCTTCGTTCTTACCGTGCTTCAAGCCCAAGGCCGTCCGCGCATCGTCGAAGGAGACGACGGGCAGGCGCGGATGGTGCTTGTCCACCCACGTATTCTTGCCCGACGCAGGCAAGCCCGACATGACGATCACGTGCGAGCCCGGCTCCTGGAACAGGGGATAGTCAGGATGCGCCTCGGCGCCGCGAAAATATTTGACGCGCGTGTGATCGTCGACAAAGACCCGGCGCTGTCCATAGCAGCCCTCCTCGCGCGCCAGTTCGCGGAACAGCTCGATGGCATCGAGGATGCGCTGCGGATCGGGACAGATGCGGCCGCGGATATCGGCTTCTGCCAGCATGGCCAGCAGGCGGATATCGACCTGCCACGACAGTTCGCGCACGGTGAACTCGGGCGTGACGCCGCGCCGCGACGATTCCAGCGCAAAGAAGGGCACTTGATGGACATTAATCAGGCGGCAGATTTCCTCGCGCGCGGCAAACGGCACCGCATAATCCCACAGGGCGATGCGCGCATCGAGCGCGCCCTTGCGCGAGTGGCCGGGCTGGCCGATGGCGCCCGTCACCGGGTCGATCACCGTGGTGCTGCACTTGGCCACGTCGTGCAGCAAGGCGGCCAGGAAAACGATTTCCTGTTCCGCCCGCGTCGCTTGCTGGTAGTCAGGCATGGCCAGCAGCGATTCGACCACCATCATCGTGTGCGTCCACACATCGCCTTCCGCGTGATACACGGGGTTTTGCGGCGTCGTTTTCGCCAGTTCCAGTTGCGGGAAGGCGGCCAGGCAAGCATTGAAATCGGGCGAGCGGCCCGCTGGCGGCACCAGTTGTTGCAGGGTTTTCCAGTGCATCATTTTGTACTCCTCGATAAGGCTGCCAATTCGTCGAGCGACTGGCAAGTGTGCAAGCCCAGGCTTTCCCATGTGACGAGCGGCTGCGGCGCGTACAGGTCCACGCCGTCCGCCAGCTGGTTCGGGATCAAGGGCCGCGTGCTGTGGTGCGAACCGCTGTCGAGGATGGTTTGCGTAAAGTCATGCCGCACCAGCTTGTAGCGGGCCAGCACCTGCTCCTCGTCTTCCACTTTCAGATACAGGCCTTCCGCGTGGTCGGATTTGTCCGTCTGCTTCCAGCACAGGTCCAGCGGCAGGCGTTCGCGCGCCACGACGCCTTCGAAGGCGTCGCGCCACAGGCGGGACTTGGCCAGCGAATGGCGCAGCAGCTGCCACAACTGCTTGGGCGACGCGGGCATGGCGCCCGCATACAGCACGGGCACGGAGAGCACGGGCGAGCCGGCCAGCATGGCGTGGCGGCGCGCCGTCGACAAAAACATCTGGCTGCGGCGGCAATACACGTCGAACTCGTTGAAGTAATGGGGCAGCCGGTCGTAAAACACGGAATGCTTGCTGTAAGACCATTCGCCGAACAGCACAAATTGATCTTCCAGCAGATGCAGCAAGGCGTGTTCATGCGCGTGGGCCCACGGTTTCAACAGGTTGAACTGGCGTTCGCTGCCGCCGCCCGCCAGGTAGTGGCCGCGCGACTGCAGCAACACCTCGCCCGCATCGCTGAACGACACGGCAGAGTTGGCGCCATCGATTTTTTCCTCGATGACGACGTATTGGCCGGCCAGTTTTTTCAAGGGCATCTGGTCGGAACCGTCGTCGCCATCCTGCAGGCGCGAGCCTTCTAGGTGCGGCGTGCGCGGGTATTTGAATAAGGGCAAAGATTGTAAAAACATAGCGTCCCACGCCGCGTTCACCGGGGCGTGTCCATACAGGGTCAGGGGTGCTGACGACGTGTTCGGGCGTGGACGATCAGGACGGTGGTCCTGGATACGTGTGCGGATGGAGCAGTGCCGCAGCAATCGGAGGGCGTCAACGCGCCGAACGATGCTGCAAAGAGCATTTCGTCAGCGTTAGCAGGTGATGGCGAAGAAGCGAGGCACTTTTGGCTCCAATAAGGAAGAGGTTCGAGAAAGAACGGGGAATATAACGGCAGTTTGATTATTTTGCAAGCGCCGCACGCTTGGAGTCTATCCCAGCAGTTGCGGCACGGCGGCCGCCATCAGGGAGAGACCGATCAGGGTCAGCACGGCAAACGCGATGCGGCGCATGCCGCGCTGGGCGATCGGCGGCGGGTAGCGCTTGCCGGCCATGGTGGCCAGCACGCCCACAGGCAAGGCCAGCGCGCACAGCAGCAAGACTTTCGCATCGAGCTGGCCCTGGCTGCCCGCCATCAGCGAGCGTCCGCCCGCACTGATGGCGAACAGGAAGATCAGGCTGTAGCGGATGGTCTTTAAACTCATTTCCTGGCGATAAAACTGGTACACGAGCGGTGGCCCGGCCAGCGAAAACAGGCCCGAGAACAGGCCGCCGCACACGCCGCTGATGAAGAAGCTGCGCTTGCCGGCCGCGCCCGGTCCCGGCGGCGCCTGCAGCAAAATGCTGACGCCGCCATACACGATGGCCGCGCCCAGCAAGAGCTTCAGCAAGGGCGCATACGCCTGGTCCAGATATCCCAATAACAACACGCCGGCCGCCATGGCCGGCAGCAAGCCGATGCTGGCGGCGCGGATGGCGCGCCAGTCCAGGTGGTGCATAGCGCCCGGCAAAGCGACGAGGCAATTGGCCAGCGACAGCAAGCTGACGAGGGCCGCCAGCGCGGGCACGGGCGCCAGGCCCAGTCCGCTGGCCACGCCCATGACGATCATGCCCAGGCCAAATCCCGTGACGGTCTGGAAATACGTGCCCGCCGCCACCATGCCCAGCAGCGCCAGCACGGGCAGGCTGAACAACTCAGCGCCCACCCTGGGCCTGCACGGACGTGACAGCAATCACGTTGTACACATCGTCGGCGCTGCAACCGCGCGACAAGTCGTTGGCGGGCTTCTTCAAGCCTTGCAGCAGCGGGCCGATGGCGACGGCGCCGCCCATGCGTTCGGCCAATTTATAGCCGATATTGCCCGCATCGAGGTTCGGGAACACCAGCACGTTGGCGCGGCCGTTGACGACGGAATCCTTGACCTTGCGCTGGGAAATCTCGGCCACGATGGCCGCATCGAGCTGCACGTCGCCATCGATGGCCAGCTGTGGACGCTGGGCCTTGACCCGGTCCGTGGCAGCATGCACCTTGTCGACGGCCGCGTGGTGAGCGCTGCCGCTGGTGGAAAACGACAGCATGGCGACCCGCGGTTCTTCCATCAGCAAGGCTTGCGCGCTGTCGGCGGCGGCCATGGCAATGTCGGCCAATTCATCGGCTTTCGGGTCGACCACGAGGGCGCAGTCGGAAAAGATGAAACCGCCCTTGAGGCTGTGGAAAGGTTCGCACAGCATCATCAGGAAAAAGCTGGACACGAGCTTGAAGGCCGGGTCGACGCCGATGATCTGGATGGCGCTGCGCACCACGTCGGCCGTCGTGTGCACGGCCCCCGCCACGCAGCCGTCGGCGTCGCCCAGGCGCACCATCAGATTGGCGTAGCACAGTGGCTCTTGCACGGCGATCCTCGCCTGCTCCACCGTCATGCCCTTGGCTTGACGCAGCACAAACAATTGCTGGGCATAGTGTTCCGACTCCTCGGAAGTGGCCGGGTCGACCAGGCGCACGGCATCGAGGTCCAGCGCGTGTTCGCGCGCCAGCGCCAGGATGGCGGCCGGCTTGCCGACGAGGGTGATATGCGCCAGGCCTTCGCTTGCCGCCCGCGCGGCCGCCTGCAGCACGCGCGCATCGCCGCCCTCGCACAAGACGATGTTTTTCGGCACGGCGCGGGCTTGCGCGATGATGCGGTGCAGGGCTTTCATGGCGACTCCAATTCGGTAAAAAAAGTGCCGGAACCATGGAAGCATGAAGATGATTCCGGCACATAAAACCCGGCGCGATTGCCGGGGTCATACAAGGATCGGGCAGGTTGGTGTCGGATTACGCCGGGCCGAGGCCCGGCTAATCCGACCTACACAGTCACGTAGGTTGGGTAGGTTGGATTAGCCCGCCAGGGCGTAATCCAACAACACCCGCCACATCAGACGTAATCTTTGTACTTGTCCAGATGCCGCACAGGCTTGCTCAGCGCATCGCGGCGGAACGGGTCGCCCAGCTCGCGCGTGCACATGA
>NZ_JCAQAV010000073.1:0-8691 GCF_059617925.1 Janthinobacterium sp. JF4
ACGTTATTGAAAGCAACGCTGGGAGCGTTCCCACATCTGACGGTGACATAGCCATAAATAATGGCCCCGCCACGTACTTTGCCTGATCGAGTGCAGTATTGAAGTGCGCGAGTGCAAGCCCGGCATCACCGAGAAACAAGGCATCTCGGGCTCGTGCCCATTCTTTGAGCCAGTTGGGGCCATTCGCTAACGTTGCGTGCGATGCCCCTTTGATGAACCTACTATGTTCTTTTTCGTAAATTAGCTCCAGGCTACTGGGAATGTCCATTGCAAGGCTCGCTGCAGAGGCGGCAGAACTGCTAGCCGAGCAATTTATGCAGGGCGCGTCTCAGAATTCGGATTGTAATGTACGTTAAATTTACATATGGGGTGTTCGCCGAATTCGAGCGGACGCTGATCAGCGAGCCGCAAAGAGAAGGAATCGCGTTGCCTCAGCAGCGCGGCGTGTACCATGGCGGCCAATATGGCGTCCACGGTCCTCTTGCCGAATAGTTCCACCTTGACGGGTTGGCACAAGAGACGGCGTCAAACGAAAACTGTGGGTCCTAGGGTCTAACACATAGCTGCGTCGTTTCCCTTCCGAGCGCAGGGGATAAATCTAGAGTGGCGGGAAATCCGTAGAGGAGGCCTAATGCTCCTGCTCAGTGGAGGCGTGGGCACCGTCCGCTGCAAGCTGTTGTTCGACAGCGCTTACCCGCGATCCGGCCTCGCTCATGGACTCCAGTAGCCAACGACGAAGGATCGCATGGGCCTCGCTGTCTGGATCGAGGTATTCCATGTGACCCGTACCCGGCAATTCAATGAGCTCTACAGTATCACCTGCTGCCTCTGCTGCCCTTGCGTAGCATCGTGAAAGCTCGATGGGGACCGCATCATCGGCAGTGCCATGAAGAATGAGCTGTCTGACGCGCAAGGGGAGCATCTCCATCGGCGATGCTGCACGAAGTCGGTCCGGATACTGACCCGGGGTGCCACCAAGCAGTTCTGCCACTACTTGACCTCCAACCTTTCGGACGTATGCCTCGGCAAGGTCTGCAACAGGTGCCAACCCGACGACAGCCTGTATATGAACGCCTGGCAATGAGGTGTTTCGAGCGTGACTGCGCCCGGCCGCCCACAATGCGAGATGGCCGCCGGCAGAGTGGCCGACCACGATGACGCGGTCAAGATCGACGTCAATACCTCCGGTACAAAGGTCCGCCAGGTGGCCGATGCCAGCGGCAACATCGTCCATTGTTGCAGGCCATGCGGCCTGAGGCGCACCCAGCCGACGGTATTCCATATTCCAGACGGCAAGACCGTGGGCTACCAAGTCGTTGGCGATGGCGTTCATCTGATCACGACCATAAGGCATGCGCCAAAACCCACCGTGCAGCAGGCAAACAACGGGCGGCCGTGGTGTTGCGGGAAGGTACAGATCCCCTTGCTGGTCGGCGGACGCTCCATATTGGATAGTCTGCATCGTGGAACGCTGTTCGGTCTTTTTCATACTTGTTCCCCCCCGTCTGTCGAACCTGAAGTGGACGCCAACGAAGTTGACGCGTGAATGCAGGCAGTATGAGATCTACCCATCAAAAGTAAAAAATTGACGTGGCGTATTATTGCTCTGCCCGTGGACTACAAGTTGGCGCCGCCTCGACCTGAAGATGTTCTACGAGTGCCTGAATCGCACGCCGCAGTGTTGCGCCGCTCACGGGATCATGTGCGATGGCAAGCGGGTCTGCCTGCTTGCCCGGCAAGTGAAGCGTGGCGCAAGCATCGTGGACGATCGTGGCCGACATCGTTTCCAGGACCAGTTGCAAGGCCGCCTGCGCGGCGGATGCCCTCGGCGAGGTATTGAACAGCGCGACGGGCTTTCCCGGAAAATCCGGGCTGCCGACCAGCCAATCGAGCATGTTCTTGAACGAGCCGGGGATGCCGCGCGCGTATTCGGGACACGCAATCAGGAGGCCGTCCGCCTGGCACACGCGGTTGCGCAAGTCAACGATGCTCTGCGGAAGGTCGGCATCGAGGTCCGGAGTAAAGTGCGGCAGCTCGCCAATCGCATCGTAATGTTCGATGACGACGCCTGGCGGTGCCAGCAGGCCAGCCGCGATGAGTGTGTGCGTGTTGGACGACGCAGCGCGCAAGCTGCCGGACAAGGAAAGTAAACGCATCTTGAGTAAACCGTGGTCGATCGGGTGGGTAGTATTGCATGTCTGGCGCAGTCGAGGCGGCACGCGCCGCGCGCGTCAGGCGCGGGGAAGCAATGCCTGAAGGTGCGCGAAGCCGGCTGCCTGCGCGAAGTCGGGAAGCCGCCAGATGGCCCCGTTGGCGCCCCAGTTGCCATCGGCCACATGATGCAGGATGACGGACGTCGCCAACTGGCGTTGCTCGGTCTCTGGCAAAGACTGCTTGAAGGCCGCGTGTACCAGGTCGACGTACATGGTCTGGGACGCACCGTCCAGGACGCCAGCCGGAACGTAGATCACGGCGAGGCAGGGCAGCAACCGCGCGCTCATGTCGCTTGCGCCGCAGGTCCACGATCCTGGCTCCACTTCGTCGAGGATCACCCAGCACATCGACCGTTTCCGCGGGTCGTCGGGAATTTGCTCCGCGGCGGCGGCGGCATCGTTCAGCTTTTGCACCAGGCTGGCGCGGTGTTCGGTTGGAAATGCACCCTTTGGTATCTTGACGAGAATGTTAGGCATGGTCAGCTTTTCTGTGTATGAATCGGAGCTTGTATTACAACGCCGATTGACGCAGAATTACAGTGTCTGTTTTGACATATTTCGAGCTTTTTCAGCCAATGCATGATTTCACGGTTCTGGTCTTGCCAGGCGCCTTTGCGTCGAGTGTCGCGTTGACCCTGGATATTTTATCGGCTGCGGCGTCGCTGGCTGGCACCGCCGCTTGCGCCACGCCGCGCTGGCGCGTGGTCACGACGCAGGGCGCCGTCAAGCTTGGCCACGGCATGAGCATCGACGCCCACATTCTGCCGAAAACCGCCCGTCCGGATGGCTCCACGTGGGTCATTCCCGGTCTCGGCATGGAGAGTCCTCTCGCCATCAGGGAGCGCCTGGCGCAGCCCGACGCGCTGCGCGCCGTGCAGGCCCTGCAAGCGCATGCGCAAGCAGGCGGCGCCGTGGCAGCGTCGTGCTCGGCCGTTTTTCTGCTGCAGTCCGCCGGTCTTCTGGCGGGACGACGGGTCACGACGTCATGGTGGCTGGCGCCGCTATTGCAGCAACTGGAGCCGGGCTGCGTGGTCGATGCCGACCGCATGGTGATACGCGATGGAGCGGTCGTGACCGCCGGAGCGGCACTCGCCCAGACGGACTTGATGCTGCATCTGCTGAGCACGCAGTTCGGCCCGGCGCTCGCCGACGCCGTATCGCGCGCGCTGTTAATCGATGGCCGGCAATCCCAGGCACAATTCGTCGTTCCTGCCATGCTCGCCAATGGCAATGCGCTGATCGCGAAACTGGTGGAACGTTTCGAGTCCGCCTTGCCTGATCCGCCCGGCGTTGCAGCGTTGGCGGCGGAATTTTGCATGTCCGAGCGGACGCTCTCGCGGCACGTACGCGCCGCCACGGGGCGCAGTACGTCGGCACTGCTGCAGAGCGTACGGCTCAACAAGGCACGCATGCTGCTGGAAACGAGCAAGTTGACGGTCGAGCAAGTGGCTGAACGCGTGGGCTATGTCGATACGAGCGCACTGCGGCGCCTGATGCGCAAAGTGACAGGGGTGACGCCACGGCAATTCCGGCCGGCAGTTTCGCCCCCAGTGTAACGAGCCAAGCAACTCAGCGGGAGCGGGGCAATCTGCGCACAGCAATCAGGCTAGCGGAATACTCAACCTCAATGCAGACTTGGCAACGTTCTCTTCACAACCGGCCGGAGGTAGCGCGCTAAGGTTACATCTCCGGCCGTAGTGCACACAGAAGACTTCACAAAAGGCGACAGGCTGCGAGGTTACCCCGACAATTCGACGCGATACGCGGATGCCTTTCGCATCTGCCAAAGCATCCAGACGATACCCAGACCCACCGCAATAGCGCCGACCCAAGCCGTACTCGTCAGGCCCATCGCTTCCAGGCTGGCGCCTCCCATCAGCGAACCCAGCGCGATGCCGCCATTGAAGCCTGCGATATTGAGGCCAGCCGCGACTGCCGGCGCTTGTGGCGCGTGGACGTGGGACAGCCCGATTACCCGTGCTTGCAAAGCTGGCACCGCCGCATAGGTCAGTGCACCAAGCAGGCCTGTCAAAAGTACCATCAACGGCAGCGATGACGCCGAAAACCAGATCAGCAGCAGTACCGTGGTCAGTCCTGTCAACACAATCATCACAGCAAAGTCCGCGCCCCTGCGGTCGGCCAAGCGCCCGCCCCACACGTTGCCGATGGCAGCCATCACGCCGTAACCCAGCATCAGCAGGCTGCTGTTGCTTTCGCTGATCCGTGTGACTTGCAGCAGGACCGGCGAGATGTAGGTGTAGAGCGTGAAAGACCCTGCATAGGCCAGCACCGTGATGCCAGCCCCGGCCAGCAGGCGGGGATTGAACATGGCGTTGAGGCCATCCATCGCGTTGGCCTGCATCGAGCCATCGTCGCGTTCCGTCGGCATCAGGGCTAGCAAGCCGATGAATCCGATAGTACCACTCGCCGCCACGGCCATGAAGATGACCTGCCAGCTCAACGTGCTGCCCAGGTAGGTGCCGAGCGGAACGCCCAGCGCCAGAGCCAGGGTCAGGCCACCGAACACTACCGCAACCGCCGCGCCGGAACGCTGCCGGCCCGCCAGTTGCGTGGCAACGCTGGAGGCCACGGCGAGGAACACGCCATGCCCCAGTCCCGACGCAAAGCGAGCGATCAACATGGGCGTTAGTGCATCGGATTGGCTGACCACCATGTTGCCCAGCGTAAACAACGCCATTGCAAGCAATAATAATTTCTTGCGCGGCCAGCGCGTGGCCAGTGCCGTCAGACCCGGCGCACCGATCACCGCGCCAAGTGCATAGGCGGTGACTGCCGTGCCGACCTGGCTGACGCTGGCATGCAGGTCGGCGGAAATGGTGGACACCAGGCCGATGGTAACGAACTCGGTGAAACCCAGAGCAAACGCACAGAGTGCGAACACATAGATGACGAAAGGCATGCGCTCGTTCATGGCTCAGGCCCAATCCGTTGAGGCAGCCGCCAGCCGTGATAGCGTCGTTCCGGTCACGCCCTTGGTCGAAGCGGGGTTGACGCCCTTGGGGTTGACGAAATCGACTGCATCGCAGGCCTGGGCCTGCACCCGGTATGGATGCGTGGCTTCGGAGAGATAGACGCTGCTCTGCGCGGTGCCGGGGGCGCAGGACGGTCCTTTGCGGTCGTGGTCGGTCGGGACGAAAAGAATACGTTGAGTCATCATAGGCTCCTGCAAGTGGATTGAGCACGTCGTCATGGGCTTCCAGAGGGAGCGCGCATTGCGACATGAAGTGCTGGGAGTGTCATTGTGATGATTTTGGTATATCCTTGAAATGAGTAAAATAGACAAACACTTTCTACAGAATGACCCAAATGGCTTTGCGCAATCTGGATGACCTCGCGATGTTCGTGCGTGTGGTAGAACGCCACAGTTTTTCCGCTGCCGCACGCGACTTGCACCTCGCACCCAAGACGGTCAGCAAGCAGATCGCCCGGCTGGAGCGAGCGTTGGGTACCACACTGTTCGAACGCAATACCCGTAACTTGCGCATCACCGGCGAAGGACGCGCCATCGCCGAACGGGCGCGGGTCGCCTTGGCGGTGCTGGATGAGGTGCAGGAACTGGCGACCGGCGGCAGCCAGGATCTGCATGGCATCATCCGATTGACGGCGCCCATGCCGTTCGGCCGCAAGTTCGTGGCGCCGGCTATCCACGACTTCTGCCACCTGCATCCCCGGGTCGGTTTCGACCTGCGCTTGTCCGACCAGGTGCAGGATCTGTACAGCGGCGATCTGGACCTGGCGATTCGCATGGGTGAGCTGGCCGATTCTCGATTGGTGGCGCGGCGCATAGCCGACAATCGACGCATCCTGGCGGCATCTCCTGCCTATCTAGAATCGCATGGACAGCCCGCGCAGCCGGAAGAGCTGGAACAGCACAACTGCCTGGTATTCGCCTATCCGGGGCTGCTGCAAAGCACCTGGCCGCTGCGCAAGGGCCGCCGGGAGATACCTATCGCGGTCAGCGGTACGCTGTGCAGCGACAGCGGCGACGTACTGCATGCGTGGTGCCTGGCCGGGCTGGGCATCTCGTTGCGCGAAACCTGGGACATTCACGAGGAATTACGCGACGGGCGACTGGTGCGCGTGTTGCCGGAATGGGAAGCCTCGCTCTCGAAAATCAGCATTGTTCGGGCGCGGCGAGAGCCGGTGCCGCGTCGGCTGACGGCGTTCAGCGATTTTCTGTTCGATCGCTGGCAGCAAGCGCCGTGGGATCATTGATATCACTTCCCGCCGTTGGCGCATCGCATACGTATCTACCGGCCGCGAAGCTTCGTAGAAAATCTTGTAGGGCTTACCCACTATTCGTCAAGCGTGTGACGCTTTTCCCTGATGCACAAGAAAACCAGGTGATGGTCGATATCTTCCTGCCCCTAAGCAAGCAGCGCTGACGTGAGCCCTTCTTGGGTGCTCATAGTCTGCTACTAGACAGCGGGGCGGCTCCTGGTCGAGCCGCATCATGGCATGGAGTTGGCATATCTGCAATCGCTGACCGGCATCTGTTCGGATCAACCCATTCTATTCGGCACAGGGGCGCGTCGTGGGTCATTATTAGCGTGGCGAGCATTGCGGGCCGTTGCGAAGCTGGGCGGGTGAGAGGTCGTCCATAGTGCTTCGTTGCCGGTTGCGACGCTGTCCTGTTCGCGATAGGTCTCATCCCACCTCACTGAATTGAACTCCTTGCAATCCGAAAGCCCAGGTCGTCGATATGGTAGGTGGGATGGCTTTTGCGCCGACATGAGGCGCGGCAGGCGTTGGGGCCATCGAGCCAGCCGCCGCCGCGAAATACACGATATTCTCCGTAGATCTCCGGGTCAAAGCGATCCCAGCACCGCTTCCAGTCGTTACCGATCATGTCATAGAGGCCTAGGCGAGTTACGTGTGGCCGAATGCCAGTTGCTGCAAATCGCCAAGGCCATGCCTTCGATGGCCAGCGCAACCAGCCAGGTCAGCGGTAGTCATCTGGCCACCTTCGCTGGCGATCTTGCTCAAGCGGTTTTGGCGTACCTGCCGTTCGATGCCAACAGGTTGGTCAAGCACCTGCCAGAATGTGAGGCATTCGATGTGTTCAGGCATGTGGATCGAGTTCGGCTTGGCGATTCAATCTAGCACATCAAGGCGAGGCTCGAGATGGCTCCGGCTTTACACTTCCCAGTATCATGCTTGTCATCATTGTTCCTGGTCGACGATGGTGCTGCGATCAATGTCGCGTCGACGATGGTTTCTTGGCTTCGTCTAGTATCCATTGAGCAAACGCTTTTATTGGCTCCCCGCTCAATCCGATCGACTCAGGAAGGACGAGACAGAAGGTTTTGGAAATTGCTTTTCCCTCTGGCCATGGAGCGACCAACCGTCCTTGCGCAAGTTCGGTTTCAACGTAGAGGCGCGGTACTAACGCAACACCGAGGCCAGCCAACGCAGCTTCGATCAACATCGCATGAAGATCGTAGCGTGCACCAATCGCTGGATTGGTCAGAGGGATTCCAGTCTCTTGGGAGTAGCGTTGCCAAGCCTCTGGGTTCTGTCGCCGGTGCAGGCGCGGTAGGTTATCCAGTACGGTTGTACCTTCGTCTCCTGTCAGAATTCCTGGATGGCAAATCGGAACCAACACCTCATCCAAAAGGTGGTGAGTCCTCATTCCCGTCCAGGCCGGATGCTCGAAATGGATTGCGGCATCGAACCCGCTGCCGGCAAGTACGAAGGGTTCCATGCGTTCGGCAAGATGCACAGTGATGTTCGGATGCTTCTGCTGGAATTGTGACAAGCGAGGAATGAGCCACCGCATCGCGAAAGTCGGGATGACGGCTATGTCGAGGCTTGCACCATCGACTGGCTGGCCCATCAGGTACTGGCTGTCTCGTTCCAGCCGGTCGAGCAACTCGCGCACTTGCGCCGCATAGCGCTCCCCGTTGGGCAATAGCCGGACGCGATTTCCGACTCGCTCAAACAACATCACGCCGAGAAAGGCTTCCAGTCGGCCAATCTGACGGCTGATGGCCCCTTCCGTCAGTGACAACTCCGCCGCCGCTCGGGCGAAACTGCCATGGCGGGCGGCGGCCTCGAATGCCATCAGTGCAGCGTTGCTGGGGATCTTCCTGCGCATGAGAGTTCCTGATACAGAGCCAGGCATTGGCCCACCTTGATTTTTAATCATGGAAGCATACCAAAAAATCGATTTATACGGCGAAATTCAGGTCGCATAATGATTGAACATCAACAAGGAACACCGGCGCGCAATGCTGCCGGTCACAAATGATCTTATGATTTATACAGTCGAATGCAGCTTTGCCGATCCAGCCAGTGAAGCGGAGTGGAATCATTTCTACAGTCTGGAAAAACTGCCCGCGCTCATTTCAGTGAGCGGGTTCCATACCTCGCAGCGCTTCAAGGCCTTGAGCGCCGGATGCCCTGTCTACCTCGCCATGCATACGATCGACGATCTCGATGTACTTCATGGAGATGA
>NZ_JCAQAV010000074.1:0-8605 GCF_059617925.1 Janthinobacterium sp. JF4
AAAAGAAACCGGAGCTATTCGTTAAGCGCGTTTATGATCAAACGGGACTGGACACTTATTGTTTCGTTTCACAGTAGGCTGGACGGTTGGCGGCAGAACTATTATCCCTGTCTCTGTGGGACGGAAGCCTAGGCACTTCCCGCACTCATCCTCCGGCATGTACTGCTTGCAAAGGTTCAACAGGGTTGGATATCCCATCTGTCCCAGATAGGCGCGATAGACATCACAATGTTCGTCGCCAGTCTTGGGTGCGCTGGCGCTCGCTCGGCTGTCAGGCGCGGAGCAGTCCGATTTCACAGAACGGTACTTCCGTTCAAGCGTACTCAATTCGCTGTTCAAATCTCCATCGGCGGAGCGCAGCCTGCGCGCCTTCCCTTCACAACGGTCACCGTCTGAATCGTAGCCTGAGCTCAACGAGTCCTTGCATGATTTCCAGGTCCTATGCTGGTCCTTCGCTTCGTCGGCCTTGTCGTTAGCGTCGCGTAAGACGCGCTTCATTTTGTTTAGACTATCGGCGCAGCTTTCTCGGTCGGCCGCGCTGGATACGAGTGGAAAAATCAACACAAGAATTATAAGAAGTATTTTCACAAGTGCCATCGTTAATGAAACACTAATCTTATACGGTGTACGGTGCATCCTAGCAAGCGCAATGGTAATCCCCAACTTTAGAGCGCGCTAAAACTAGAGGTTAAGCGGCCATGGCAAGCTTCTGTTTTGGCGTGACACCGTCAGGTGCCGTGTCGCGCCGGCCGTGATCGCAACTCCACCGCCAGCGTGCCAAGCCACCGATCTGGCCGAGCGCACGAAGCAGATGACGGGCTAGTTTATCGTAGCCAACTGTGCCGCTATCGCGCGAAAAAGCAGGCGCTCTGCTGCTACCTCGGTCGGACATGTCATCCTTCGCCGGCAATTACGACTAGGGAAGGCCTGCCATTGCTAGCGCGCGGTAGGAGCTTGTGCAGGGCAGGGGTGATAGACAGGTCAGCCCCGATCTCGTCGTTGGATCAGGCAGCTACGAGATCGCACACCAAGAGTCTGCCAAGACACCAAGACCCTAACACGATGCATTGGTTCCCCATCTTTCAAGAGCCAAGGATCAGGAAAGTCTAAGGTACCGATGGCGTTTTGCCCCAGTAGCACCGTCCGCTTCCGCCCGCAAAGCAGTCATACCCGAGCGAACCAGGGCTTTAATCAAAGACCATCCAGGGATTCATTACGGCTGGAGAGAACCAGGCTATTCCCTGTGCAGTCAAGATACGTTCTTGCTCAACCCATATTCGGTGACATTGACCACGATTGGCTACTGGTCCAGCAACGATTTCCGCTTCCTCCTTCGCAGCGCGAATTTTCTCCCACAGCGCTGGTTCATCTTCGATTGGGTCGTACAACTGGCTCGTTCCAGATTGGTTTAGTGCAGCCTTAAGTACTTTCGACCGCAACAAGGAATCCATTGCTAATAATGCTGTCTTTGCCGTCATTACGGGGCAGCCGGTTGCCTTGTGATACGCAATGAGATCCGAATTGCTGAGCGGTTCGTCGTTTGTCATAGGGTTATAGATACTGGTCGTGCAATGTCCGCTTCAGGCTGTGGACTCAATTGTTCAACGCAACACTTTAACTTAAATGCATCGTTGCAGAGTGGAAATGATGCGAAAGAGAACTCGAATCGATTGCGCCGCGCACCGCGAACCCCGGGATTAACGTTGCAAGAGGTTTGGCCACGGAAGCGTGCATGGAGAACTTCACCGAAGCTCAAGCAGCTTTTACTTGAGCGCGGTAGAAGTGGCTGCAGGGCAGGGGGATCTCCTGGGCAGCCCCGATTTCGTCGTTGGATCAGGCGGCTACAAGAACGTGCACGTGGCGTCTGGCAGGGTACCCGGGCCCTAACACGATCCAGCGGTTTTTCATCTTTCAAGAACCATGGATCAGGAGAGTTTAAGCTACTGGTGTCGATTCACTAGCGCTGCAAAATTGAAATGACGTCTGTGAATCGCATATATAAGGGCAGAAAGCCGATCAGGCCTTCTTCAATTTCAACGGAGTTCAATAGATCCTGGCCAAAACCGTCGCCGGCGCGGGCGGTGCGCCCGCGCCGGAAGCAATCGCCGGGTTCTAGGCGAAATCGCTTAAAATGAGGGCTCAATTGTGCAGAGTGATTATGTCCAAAGATCCCAAAGACCGACCCTACCTGACCCCCACCGAAGTGGCCAACTGGATGATGGTGTCGCCCGTCACCGTGCGCGGCTGGGCGCAACGCAATCTGTTGCAGGCCGAGGTGACGCCGGGTGGCCACCGCCGGTTCCGCCGCGAAGAAGTCGAGCGCTTCGCGCGTCAGTGGAATCCAGCTGGCAACAAGGGGCCGCTGCGCGTACTGATCGTCGACGACGACATGGGCGTGGTGGGTTTCCTGCGCGAACTGATCGGCGGTGGTGACTACGACGTCGTGGTCGAGACGGCGCACAACGGTTTCGACGCCGGCTGCCTGGCGCAGAGTTTCATCCCAGACGTGATGTTGCTGGACCTGATGATGCCGGGCCTGAGCGGCACCGAGGTGTGCCGCCAGATCAAGCAAAGCGCGGGGCTGGACAGTGTGCGCGTGATCGCCATGAGCGGTTACTTGACGGCCGAGAACGAAAGCGAGCTGTTGGCGGCCGGGGCCGAGCGCTGCGTCGCCAAACCCATAGACGGCATGGCCTTGCTCAAGGCGATGGGCCTGGAGGTCTGACCGCCCAGCACGGCACGGCGCCCGCCGTGCTGTTGGCAGGCCAGACGCAACAATGAATGGCGCGATAGGAGAACATGGTTAAGCACATCAGGCCGGCGCCGGCGCGGCACGATGGCCTCGCCGTGGCGCTGGCGCTGCTGGTGGCGCTGCTGGTGCTGCTGCCCTGGGGCCAGGTTGACATTACCTTCCGTCACTACCTGCCCCTGCATACGCTGCTTGAGTTCGCCTCCATCGTCGTCGCCTTCCTGGTCTTCGCCACTCTCTGGTACACGCCGTCCAACGCCGTCTCCGCTTCCTGGCTGTTGATCGCCGTCGCGCTGTTTTCGGCCGGCTGGCTGGACTTGGCCCATGCGCTGTCGTTCCGCGGCATGCCGGACCTGATCACGCCGTCGACGGCGAAAAAATCCACGGCGTTCTGGCTGGCAGCCCGCCTCATCGTCGCGCTGACGCTGCTCGGCGTGAGTTTTTATCCGCATCTGCGGCGTCCCAGCCGGCTTGGCCGCTACGGCTTGCTGGCCGGCGCCGCCGCGCTCAACCTGCTGTTGCTGTGGGGCGTGTTCTGGCACGAGGCCGAGCTGCCCGGCGGAGACGGCACGATGGACTATTTCAGCCTGAAAAACATCCTAGAAGGCCTGGCGGCGGCGCTGCTGCTGCCCAGTGCCTGGCGCTACCGGCGACTGGCGCGCGGCGCCGGCGCCGACGCCGACAGCCTGCGGCCGTTGTACCTCGCCGCGTTGGCCGGGGCGCTCAGCGGGCTGCTGCTGATCAATCATGAAATCATGGCCGACCTGCGCAATCTGTTCGGCCACCTGTACAAGCTGCTCAGCTACGGCTTGCTGTTCCAGGCCATGTTCGTCGCCAGCGTGCGCAAGCCCTACCACCAGTTGTCGCTGCAGGCCCATGCCCTGGCCGAGACCAACGCCCAATTGCGCACGCGCTCGCTGGCCTTGTCCTCGACGGCGATGCCGGTCTTCGTGACCGACCTGGCCGGCTGGGTACAATGGCGTAACCGCGCCGCCTACGCACTGCTGCGCCAGGCCTTCCCCGGGCGCGCCGCGCGCCAGCAGTTCATGTTGGCCCTGCTGGACAGCGATCCGGCCGCGCTGGCCGGCATGCGCGCCGCGCTCGCCAACGGCCTGCTCTGGCGCGGCCAGGTGCGGCTGGGCCGGGACGGCGGGCAGCGCCTGATCCTGGACTGCACGGCGACGCCGCTGCGCAACGACGAGGGCGCGGTGTACGGCTCGGTCATCACCGCCGAGGACGTCACCGAGCGCATCGCGGCGCGGCAGCGCTACAAGCGCGTGCTCGACACTGCCTTGGACGGCTTCTGGATCATCGGCGCGGACGGCCGGCTGCTGGAGGTCAACCAGGGTTACGCCAAGATGTCGGGCTACACGGTGGCGCAGCTGCTGCAGATGAACGTGGACCAGCTGGAGGCGGCCGCCTTCACCCGCGACATCCCGCTGCGCATGACGCATCTCGCCAGCCAGGGGCAGTTGCGCTTGCAGAGCCGCCACCGCCACGCCGACGGCCACGAGTTCGTCGTCGAGATGTCGGCCACCCACGACCCCGCGACGGGCCACATCTTCGTGTTCCTGCACGACCGCAGCGAGTACGAGGCGGCGGCCGCCGCCCGCTACGACCTGGAGAGGCAACTGCTGCAGTCGCAGAAGATGCAGTCGCTCGGCCAGCTGACCGGCGGCATCGCGCATGATTTCAACAATGCGCTGACGGCCATCCTCGGCTACGCCAACCTGGCCCTGCGCCGCTGCTTGCCGGCCGAGCCCGGCAAGCTCGGTCCCTACCTGCGCGAAATCGTCGGCGCCAGCGAACGGGCCAGCGAGTTGGTGGTTAAGATGCTGACCTTCGCGCGCATGCAACCGGGCGAGCCAGCCGGACCGCTGGCGCCGGCCGGGGTGATCGCCGAGGTGCTGGCCATGCTGCGCCCGTCCATCCCGTCCGGCATCGCCCTGCACAGCCGCGTCGACGATCCGGCCTGCGTGCTGATGGCGGCCGGCGAGCTGCATCAGGTGCTGGTCAACCTGATCATCAATGCGCGCGACGCGATCGGCGAGCACGGCCGCATCGAGGTGCGGGTGCGCCGCCGCCTTCTCGACGGCCAGTTGTGCGCCGTCAGCCGGCGCCGGCTGGTCGGCGACTACCTGGCCATCGAGGTGCGCGACGACGGCTGCGGCATCGCCGCCGAGCATGTCGGGCGCCTGTTCGACCCCTTCTTCACCACCAAGGAGGTGGGCAAGGGCACCGGCCTGGGCTTGGCCATGCTGCAAAGCATACTGCGGCGCGCAGGCGGCCACGTGCTGGTCGAGACGGCCCCCGGCCGGGGCAGCTGCTTCCAGCTGTTGTTTCCGGTCGCGGCGGCCACCGCCGGCGAGGCCGCCGTGGCCGGGCCGGCCGCCGTGTTCGACGGCGTGGCCGGGGCCGGCCAGCAGATCTGGGTGGTCGACGACACGCCGGCCGTGGCCCGCTACATCGCCGAGCTGCTGGGCGACTGGGGCTACCGGGTGCGCCGTTTCGACGATCCGCTGCAGTTGCTGGCCGTCTTCCGAGCCACGCCGATGGCGGTCGACCTGGTGCTGACCGACCAGACGATGCCGGGCATCGGCGGCTTGGCGCTGGCCGCCGCGCTGCACCGCCTGCGTCCCGGCCTGCCGATCTTCCTGTGCACTGGCCAGCGCGCTGGCCTAGACGAGGCGGCGCTGTCGCGCTGCGGGATCCAGCGCTGCTTCGACAAGCCCATTTCCGGCGGCGCGCTGCTTCGGGCGGTCGCGCTGGCGCTGGTTTGAACGGCGGTGGCGCGCTGTCGCATCGGTGGGATATTAGCGATTAAACCGATTAAACCGCTCAAAACGATTGACTTGCTTCAAGCTCCGCTATATATTTCCATCGGGAATCAAGTTGTTCCGTGCCTCATTTCGTGATGCCCGCGCGACCTGTATTGCCCGCGCCGCCAGTCCAGGCCGCCGGCGTCGCCTTCCCTCCCGCTGCGCCCGCGCGCCGACTACCGGTCGGCGCCGGCAAACCGGCGGGACCCCACCGCAATTGGAGAGCTTGAATGAATATGAATGTGGGTACCCGGCTGAGCGCCGCCTTCTTGCTGGTGATTGTTTTGCTGCTGGGCATCACCCTGCAGGGGATCGCCGGCATGAGTTCCGTCAACGACAGCAGCGAATTGATCGTTAATGACCGCTACCGCAAGGTGACGATCGCCAACGCCGTCCTCGACGGCATCAACAGCACTGCGGTGGAGATGCGCAACCTGCTGATCCTCGAGGACAAGGCGCAGGCCGCCCAAGCGCTGGAACGGATGGCGCTGGCGCGCAAGCAGGTCACGGGCCAGTTGGCCACGCTGGAACGGGAACTGGCGACCGAGCAGGGCCGCCAGAGCCTCAAGCGCATCCTCGACGCGCGGGCCCGCTACGCCGCCGGGCAACAGCGCTTCCTCGCGCTGCTGGCGGCGGACGACAAGGCGCAGGCTGGCGCCTTGCTGCTGTCGAGCGTAATGCGCGACCAGCAAGCCTACTTCGACGAGGTGCGCGGCTTGGTCAACCTGGTCGGCCAGCTGATGGAGAAGGCCGGCGAGCACTCGGTGCTGACCTACCACGCCAGCCGCAACTGGATGCTCGGCCTGGCGGCGCTGGCAACGCTGCTGGCCTGCGGCCTGGGCGTCTGGATCACGCGCGGCATCACCGGCCCGCTGCGCGGCGCCATGGCCGTCGCCCAAGCCATCGCCGGCGGCGACCTGCGCAGCCACATCAGCGTCAGCGGCGACGACGAGACGGCGCGCCTGCTCAAGGCGCTGCAGGAAATGAACGACAGCCTGCAACGCATCGTCGGCCAGGTGCGCAGCGGCACCGACACCATCAACGCCGCCGCCAGCGAGATCGCCGACGGCAACCTGGACCTGTCGGCGCGCACCGAGCAGCAGGCCAGTTCGCTGGAGGAGACGGCCGCCGCGATGGAGCAGCTGACCAGCACGGTGCAGCAAAACGCCGACAGCGCGCGCCAGGCCAGCGCGCTGGCTGCCGGCGCCAGCGCGGTGGCCAGCAAGGGCGGCGCCGAGGTGGCCCGGGTGGTCGACACGATGGCCTCGATCAACGCCTCGTCGCAGAAGATTGTCGACATCATCAGCGTCATCGAGGCGATCGCCTTCCAGACCAACATTCTGGCGCTTAACGCCGCCGTCGAGGCGGCGCGTGCTGGCGAACAGGGCCGCGGCTTCGCCGTGGTGGCGGCGGAGGTGCGCGGCCTGGCCCAGCGCAGCACGGCGGCGGCCAAGGAGATAGAGTTGCTGATCCGCGACTCGGTCGAGCAGGTCGAATGCGGCAACCGCCTGGTCAGCGACGCCGGCCGCACCATGGCCGAGGTGGTGGCCAGCGTGCACCGGGTCAGCGACATCATGGGCGAGATCAGCGCCGCCGGCGTCGAACAAAGCGCCGGCATCGCCCAAGTCAACGAGGCGATCGCCCAGATGGATGCGGTGACCCAGCAGAACGCCGCGCTGGTGGAGGAAGCGGCCGCCGCCGCCGCCAGCCTGCAGCAGCAGGCGCGCGGCCTGTCCGCGACGGTTGGCGTGTTCCGCACCGAGGACGGTGCGCCGGCGCCCCTTGTTACAGCCCCGGTTCCGGCGCGCCGCCGCGGCGCCGAGGCCGCGCCGGCCGCCGCCAAGGCCCGTTTGCGCCGGGCCGCTACCGTCGACGAGTGGGAAGCATTCTGAGTCTGGTCTGAACGGATCGCCCGCCGCGCCGCTGCCGGCCCGGCCAACTGGAACAATGGGAACGAGCATGGTCGCTAGGGTCGCCATCAATCAATCGGGGACGCCGGCTGCGGACTGGCTCGGCTGCGCCGCGAGCATACTCGACCAACTGAGTGTGGGCGTTATCGTGACCGACGGTGCGCTGCGGGTGCTGGCCATCAACGGCCGAGCCCGCGCCATCTGCGGCCTGGCCGGCGCGCTGGAGCCGGCGGGCCTGGCGCTGGCCACCCTGCTGCCCAGCGCACCGCTGTACGCGCACGCACAGGTCCTGCTGGCCGGCGGTGCCGCGCCGTCTGCCATGGCCGTGGCCGTCGGCGGGCGCTGCCTGAACGCCAGCTTCGCCGTGGTCGACATCGGTGCCATCGGCGCGCGCCTGCTGCTCAGCTTGGACGACGGCATCCGTGGCGAGGAGCAGTGCCAGGAGTCGTGTTCGCCGGCGGCGCATTACCGCAACCAGGCCGCGTTGCTCGACAAGGCCACCGACGCCATTATCGTGCGCGACATGGACGACCGCGTGGTGTTCTGGAACATGGGCGCGCAGCGCCTGTACGGTTGGCGCGCCGCCGAGGTGCTGGGCGCGCCCGGCGCCGCCGCGATGTACGCCGATCCGGCCGAGCTGCAGGAGATCAAGCGGCAAGTGCTGGCGCAAGGCAGCTGGCGCGGCGAGCTGGTGCAACTGCGCCGCGACGGCGGCCGCTTCACCGTCGAAAGCCAGCGCACGCTGGTGCGCGATGGCGCCGGCCGGGCCCAGTCCGTGTTCATCATCAACACCGACATCAGCCAGCGCAAGGAGCAGGAGGCGTGGATCCGCACGATGGCTCTGTACGACAGCATGACTGGGCTACCCAACCGGCGCATGTTCATGCAGCACATCCGCCAGGCCCTGGCCGATGGCGCGCGCGACGACGATACCCTGGCCCTGTTGTTCCTAGACCTGAACCGCTTCAAGGAAATCAACGACACGCTGGGCCACGACGTCGGCGACCAGGTGCTGATCGGCGTGGCGCAGCGCTTCCAGGCGGCCCTGCCGGGCGAGCAGTTGCTGGCCCGGCTGTCTACCTCGCCATGCATACGATCGACGATCTCGATGTACTTCATGGAGATGA
>NZ_JCAQAV010000075.1:0-8560 GCF_059617925.1 Janthinobacterium sp. JF4
CAGCTTACGGCGGGACTTTCACCCACAGGAGTGCGCCCATGCTGGGCGCACCCACGCAAAAAGCCCGGAACGCATCGCGTTTCCGGGCTTTTTTTCATGTCTTGCGCCCGCAGGCGCTGCAGGCTCAGGCGCGGCGGCGGCGCGCGACAAGACCGACCAGGCCCAGCATCAGCATGCCGTAGGTCGCTGGCTCAGGCACTGCCGAGACGGAGTTGTACGCGCGGAAATTGCTCAGGCCGCGCGGCAGGTTGGCGATGCTGAACACCGTATTGGCGGCCAGCGGCGTATCCCAGTGGAACAACAGTTCGCCACGGCCATAATGCACGGCCAGGTAGTCAAAGCTGGAGCTGACGGTGAACGAACCGGACTTACCGCTTTCCAGGTCGCCCTGGGCGGCAACGACCAATGAGCCGGCGCCGCTGGACGGCAGGCCAAACTTGCTGCTGACCAAGCTCTTGATGGCGGCCGCGCTTTGCGCGCCGGACGGATTGGCGCCGTCATAGACCCAGACCGAGTCCGCTGCCACGCTGCCATAGGTGACGGTATTGCCGCCCACCGAGAAGCCGCTCATGGCAGGGTCGGTGATTTCCACCCAACTCGCCGCCTGGGCCAATGGCGCCAGGCAAGCCGAGACAGCAAGGCAGAGACCCAGCACGGCATGTTTAGTCATGTTCATAGTTTTCCCTATTGATGAATTTCAAAAATTACAATGTTGATTGTATTTTTATTATATTTTTTTTGCGATTGGACAAAAGATATCATTCAGGAAAGTAGAATGCAATAAAAGAAACATCTTCAGCCATTGAAAATTTCAATCGGTCTTAGCAATGTATTGGCGAGGCCGGCTATCACGGGGCTTGCCGCCATCCTTGCCATGAGCACTCACCGTTCCGGGAAACGGGATTGTTGTATCTCAGCACATGTAAAGCGGCAGGGTAGCCCTGCACCAATGGCAAGCCTGAAGGTATGCGTGGTCATCCTGACACGCAATCGGCTACCATGGGTATTACTCTTTTTGATCACGGATAAGCAAGCATGCCCAGTTGGCACCTGGTCGACGCTGCCGAACTGGCGGCGCGCCACCCCTACACTTTCTATAAATCGCCACCCGAGGCCATCGCTCAGGTGCGCCCCGGCGACGTGGTCAAGCTGATCTTCGCCTTCCACAGCGACGATCCGCAAGCGCCAGGCGCCGAGCGCATGTGGGTGCTGGTGGATACGGTGGACGCCAACGGCCATTTCACCGGTAAACTCGACAACATGCCCGGCTACATCGCCGATCTGCACGCCAAAGACCCCATCGCCTTCGCGGCACGCCACATCATCAATACGCAGCACGACGATGACGATAACCTCGTCAACCGCTACGCGGGCCTGTGCTTCGTCACCAAACGCGTGCTGGAAGATGGCACGCCCGTCGGCTATCTATACCGCGAAGAGCCCGACAATGCCGACGACAGCGGCTGGCGCTTCACGGCCAACGACGAGAGCGACGACTACATCAACGACAGCGCCAACGTGGCCCTGGTCTCGCTGGGCGCCGTGCTCAGCGTGGACGACCGGTTTATTGCGCTGCTGGATTCTCCGGCCGGGTCAGCCTATGCCTTCGACCACGACACGCAACAATTCATGGCGGTTGACGAATGACGACAGATGAACTGAAGAAATTTTGCGCGGTGCTGCCCGGCGCGCAAGCCGTGCCGTACGGCGCGCCGTCGAACATCCTCGTGTATGAAGTAGCTGGCAAGAAATTTGCATACTTTAAAACCAGCACGCCCGAGCAGTGGCGCTTCAGCCTGAGAGTCAGCGCGGAGCGCTTTATCGAACTGACGGACATGCCCGGCGTCAAGCCGGCCCGCTACATGGGGCGCTTTCACTGGGTCACCATCGTCGACGTGGCACACTTCCCGGCCGATTACCTGGCCGAACTGGTACAGGACAGCTACGCGCGCGCCGTGGCCAGCCTGACGCGCGCGCAAAGGGCGGCCATCGCCTAAAGGGCGTCCTCTCCCGCCATGGCGCGGTCGATGTCTGCGCGCGTCAGGTCGGGCGCCAGTTGCAGGATGAACTCGTAGGCATAGGCGCGCAGGTAGGCGCCGCGGCGCACAGCCAGGCGCGTCGTATTGGCGGCGAACAGGTGCGACGCTTCCACCGCCCGCAGTCCCTTGTCGCGGCCATGGTCGAAGGCCATCGAGGCGACGATGCCCACGCCCAGGCCCAGCGCCACGTATTGCTTGATGACGTCGGAATCCATGGCCGTCAGGATGATGTCGGTGGCCACGCCGGCCTTGGCAAAGGCGGCGTCGATATGACCGCGCCCCGTAAAACCCTTGTCGTAAGTAATCAGCGGATATTTCGCCAGGTCTTCCAGGCGAATCGGCGAGTGCTCGAGCAGCGGATGGCCGTCCGGCACGACGATCAGATGGCTCCAGCGGTAGCATGGGAACGACACGAGGTCGGGGAACTGGCTCAGGCCTTCCGTGGCGATGCCGATATCGGTCTTGCCGGACAACACCCATTCCGCGATGTGCTCGGGCGCGCTTTGCTGCAGCGCGATGCGCACGTCGGGGAAAGCGGCGCGGAAGCTTTGCACCACTTTCGGCAGCGCATAGCGCGCCTGCGTGTGCGTGGCCGCCACCGACAAGGTGCCGCTGGTCTGGCCGCTGTATTCGAGGCTGGCCTGCTGCAGGTTTTCCGCCTCGATCAAGAGGCGGTCGACGATCTTCAGGATGCCCTTGCCCGGCTCCGTCAAGCCCGTCAAGCGCTTGCCGTTGCGTTCGAAGATCACCACGCCCAGCTCGTCTTCCAGTTCGCGGATCTGCCGGCTCACGCCCGGCTGCGACGTGAACAGGGCGTTGGCCACCTCCGTCAGGTTATAGCCGCGGCGGGCCGCTTCGCGGATCGAACGCAGTTGTTGAAAGTTCATATATTTTCAGCCTTTAGGTTCTTGTCGGTTCAACGAACACGTGGAGGCGTTTCGGGCGAACCACCAGCGTCTCGCCCTCCTTCAATTGCAGATGGGTGAAGCGCTCGTTCGACATCACCGCTTCGATCAGTTCGCTGTTATCGACGCGCAGCAAGTCCAGCTGGGCCAGCGGGCCGATGGCATGCGCGCGGCTCAGTTTCACGACGATGCCTTCCGCACCCTGCGTGTAGCGGTCGATTTCCAGGTCGTGCGGCCGCACATAGGCCGTGCCCTTGCTGTCGCTCACGCCTGCGTGATCGGGCACCTCGAAGCTGGCGTCGCCGGTCGCCATCACGCCGTCATGCACGCGGCCGTGGAACAGGTTGACGTTGCCGAGGAAGCCGTAGACAAACGGTGAAGCCGGGTGGTTGTAGACTTGCTCTGGGGAACCGAGTTGCTCGACGGTGCCCTTGTTCATCAGCACGACCTGGTCCGCCACTTCCAGCGCTTCTTCCTGGTCATGCGTGACGAAAATACTGGTCACATGCAAGTCGTCATGCAGGCGGCGCAGCCAGCGGCGCAATTCCTTGCGCACCTTGGCATCCAGGGCGCCGAACGGCTCGTCGAGCAGCAGCACACGGGGCTCAACGGCAAGCGCGCGCGCCAGGGCGATACGCTGGCGTTGTCCACCCGACAGCTGCGGCGGATAGCGGTCGGCCAGCCAGTCCAGCTGCACCAGCTCCAGCAAATCTTTCACTTTGCGGCGGATCTGGTCTTCCGACGGGCGCTCGCTGCGCGACTTCACGCGCAAGCCAAACGCCACGTTCTCGAACACCGTCATGTGCTTGAACAGCGCATAGTGCTGAAACACGAAACCGACCTGGCGCTCGCGCACGTGGCGGTTCGACGCGTCTTGCGCGTCCAGCAACACCTGGCCGCTGTCCGGATGTTCGAGGCCGGCGATGATGCGCAGCAAGGTGGTCTTGCCGCAACCGGACGGGCCCAGCAGGGCCGTCAATTCGCCGGCGGGAAAGTCCAGCGAGATATTGTCGAGGGCGACGAAATCGCCGAAACGCTTGTGGATGTTGTTAACTGCGATGGTCATATCAGTGCTCCGTAGAACGTAAGGCGGAATCGTCGGCGTCGCTCTCGTTCAAACGCCACTCAATGAAGGCTTTCAGGGCCAGGGTCACCAGCGCCAGCAAGGCCAGCAGCGAGGCGACGGCAAACGCGGCGGCGAAGTTGTACTCGTTGTACAGAATCTCCACCTGCAGCGGCATGGTGTTCGTTTCGCCGCGGATATGGCCGGAGACGACGGACACGGCACCGAACTCGCCCATGGCGCGGGCGTTACACAGGATCACGCCATACAGCAGACCCCACTTGATGTTTGGCAAGGTGACTCGGCGGAAGGTGTTCCAGCCCGAGGCGCCCAGCACGATGGCGGCCTCCTCCTCTTCGCTGCCCTGCGACTGCATCAGCGGAATCAGTTCGCGCGCGACGAACGGGAAGGTGATGAAGATGGTGGCCAGCACGATGCCGGGCACGGCAAACAGGATCTTGATGTCGTGTTCCTGCAGCCACGGACCGAACCAGCCCTGGGCGCCGAACATCAGCACATAGATCAGGCCGGAAATCACGGGCGAGACGGAAAACGGCAAGTCGATCAGGGTCAGCAGGATGCTCTTGCCGCGGAATTCGAACTTGGCGATGCACCAGGACGCGGCCACGCCGAACACCAGGTTCAGCGGCACGGCGATGGCCGCCGTGATCAGGGTCAGCTTGATGGCGGAAATCGCGTCCGGGTCGATGATGGCGGCGATATACGCTTCCCAGCCCTTCTTGAACGCTTCCGCGAACACGGCCACCAGGGGCACGATCAGGAAGGCCGTCAGGAACAGCAGGGCGATAGTGATCAATACCGTGCGCACCCACAAGGGTTCCAGCACGACGGGGCCGACATTCGGCTCGAAGCGGCGCGCTGTCGGGCGCGCATGGTCCACGCCAGCGACGGCAGTCGTATTCGTACTCATGATTTCTTCGCCTTTCCGCGCGTCCATGCTTGCAACAGGTTAATCGTCAACAACAGCAGGAAGGACACCACCAGCATCACCACGGCGATGGCCGTGGCGCCTGCGTAATCGTATTGTTCCAATTTGGTAATGATGAACAGCGGCGTGATTTCCGACACCATCGGCATATTGCCGGCGATAAAGATCACGGAACCGTACTCGCCCGTGGCACGGGCAAAGGCCAGCGCAAAGCCCGTCAGCAGGGACGGCAAGATCGTCGGGAAGATGACGCGGATAAACGTTTGCAGGGAATTGGCGCCCAGGCTGGCGGCCGCTTCTTCCAGTTCCTTTTCCGCGTCTTCCAGCACCGGTTGCACGGTGCGCACGACAAACGGCAAGCCGATGAAGGTCAGCGCCACCACCACGCCCAGCGGCGTGAACGCCACCTTGATGCCCATCACGCCTTCGATGAACTGGCCGAACCAGCCGTTCGACGAGTACAGCGCCGTCAGGGTGATGCCGGCCACGGCCGTCGGCAAGGCGAACGGCAGGTCGACCAGCGCGTCGATGATGCGTTTGCCGGGGAATTGATAGCGCACCAGCACCCAGGCCAGGATGCCGCCAAACACCACGTTCAACAGGGCGGCGATCAAGGAGGCACCGAACGTCAGGCGGTACGACGCCATCACGCGCTCGGACGTGACGGCGCTGAAGAAGGCGTCCCATGTCATGGTGAAGGTTTTCAGGAACACCGACGACAGCGGAATGAGGACGATCAAGGCCAGGTAAAAGAGCGTGAAGCCCAGTGACAGCTTAAACCCCGGCATGACCCGAAACGGCGCTCCGCGCGCCTTGAGCGGTGCGTCTGATGCTGCAGACATAGAAACTCCTTCTTATTACATTTTTGAGTTATAGGCCGCAATAATCACATGCAAACGTTATAAAAAGAACTAACCATTTCTCATTTGCTTAGACGGATTTTGCATACTTGCCAGCAGAATCGGCGGACGAAAAAAAACGCACCGGCGAGGTGCGTTTTTGCTTCTTAGACATATTTATACCCGAGACAAATGCTGGGGTCAGACCCGACGGGGAAATGCGTCCTAGTAGGACGCATTTCAATCGCGAAGCGACTGACCCCGTTCTTACTTGTTCGGCTGCGGCGTCAGGCGCAGATACGGTTTCGCCGCCGTAAAGCCCTTCGGATATTTCTGCTGGATCACGTCCGGATCTTGCACGGTCAAGGGAATGATGACGTCGTCGCCATCCTGCCAGTTGCCGGGCGTGGCCACCGTGTAGCCGTCCGTCAGCTGCAAGGCGTCGATGACGCGCAGGATTTCATTGAAGTTACGGCCCGTGCTGAGCGGATACGTGAGGATCAGGCGTACCTTCTTGTTCGGGTCGACGATGAAGACGGAGCGCACGGTGGCCGTGACGGACTGTTCCGGGTGGATCATGTCGTACAGCACCGACACTTTCTTGTCGACGTCGGCGATGATGGGAAAACCCACGACCGTGTTTTGCGTCTCTTCGATATCCTTGATCCAGCTCTTGTGCGACTCGGCCGCGTCCACGGACAGGGCGATGGCCTTCACGTTGCGCTTGTCGAATTCCGGCTTGAGCTTGGCCGTCAGGCCCAGTTCCGTCGTGCAGACGGGGGTAAAGTCGGCCGGGTGGGAAAACAGCACCACCCAGGAATTGCCAGCCCACTCGTGGAACTTGAGCGGGCCGATCGAGCTGTCTTGTTCAAAATCAGGGGCGACATCGCCCAGGCGTAAAGTCATCGTGATCTCCTTGAAAGGTTGTGTGGCGGGATGTTCGTCGAATCAGGCTGCCTGACGGTGGCGCTTGTCGCTTTGCGCCAGATCAAACAGCGTTTGCAGTTGCGCCTGGCCGTAAACCCAATCGCCAAGGCGCGACTCGGCGTTGATATGGCCCAGCGCACCGCCATCAATATACTTGCAATTCCAGCGCCGTGCCCACTGCGCCGCGTGTTCGGCCGTCATCCACGGGTCCGTCTGGCTGGCGATCAGGATGCCGGGGCAAGGCAGCCGCTTTTGCGGCAATGCCTTGGCCACGCCAAACTTGTCGGGATCGGCCGGCCCCACCAGCAGCACGCCGGCCACGCCGTGCGGGTCGCGCGCCAGGCTGTGCGCCGTCGTCAGGCAGCCGAAGCTGTGGGCGACGATCAGGGTCGGGCGCGCATCCTGCCGCCGTACCTGGTCCAGGCGCGCCGACCAGGTGGCCAGGTCGGGAGCGTTCCAGTCGTCCTGCTCGACCCGCTCGAATTGCGGATACAGGCGCTGCCAGCGGCTCTGCCAATGCTCGGGACCGCTGTTATGCAAGCCCGGCACGATCAGTACCCGGTAATCGGAAAAGCTGCGCAGCGCCATGATGTGTCCTTGCGTGATCGATTCCGGCAAGCGTTGCCGCCTGCCGGTGAAGATTACTTCGGCTGGTAAATCTGGTCAAAGATGCCGCCGTCGGCAAAGTGCGCCTTCTGTGCGGCCGTCCAGCCACCAGCCACTTGCTCGATGGTGAACAGATTGACCTTGGCGAACTGGGACGCGTATTTCTTCGCCGCCTTGTCCGTTGCCGGACGGTAGTAATTCTTCGCGATGATGTCTTGCGCCTCGTCCGTGTACAGATAGCTCAGGTAAGCCTCGGCCACCTTGCGCGTGCCGTGCTTGTCGGCAAACTTGTCGACGACGGCGACGGGCGGCTCAGCCAGGATGCTGACGGATGGCGTGATGATGTCAAACTTGCTCGGACCCAGCTCCTTGACGGCCAGGTAAGCTTCGTTTTCCCATGCGATCAGCACATCGCCGATACCCCGTTCGACGAAGGTGGTGGTGGCACCGCGCGCGCCGGAGTCGAGCACGGGCACGTTCTTGTACAGTTTGCCGAGGAAATCCTTGGCCTTCGCTTCGTTGCCGCCCGGCTGGCGCAAGGCGTAGCCCCACGCGGCCAGATGGTTCCAGCGGGCGCCGCCCGAGGTTTTCGGATTCGGCGTGATGACGGACACGCCCGGCTTGATCAAGTCGTTCCAATCCTTGATGCCTTTCGGGTTGCCTTTGCGCACCAGGAACACGATGGTCGAGGTGTACGGCGAGCTGTTGTGCGTCAAGCGCTTTTGCCAGCCGGCGGCCAGCAGCTTGTGCTCGGCCAGCGCATCGATGTCGTAGGCCAGAGCCAACGTGACCACGTCCGCTTCCAGGCCGTCGATGACGGCGCGCCCCTGCTTGCCGGAACCGCCGTGCGATTGCTTGATCTTGACGTTGTCGCCCGTCTTGCCTTTCCACTCCTTGGCAAACGCCGTATTCACATCCTGGTACAGCTCGCGCGTCGGGTCATACGACACGTTGAGCAGGGTGATATCGGCGGCCTGCGCCGTTTGCAGAAGGGCAAACGCGCTGAGGGCGGCGGCAATGATGATTTTTTTCGACAGCATCTAAGATCCCCGTATGGTTGAACTTTCAGAGCCACCAGATTACGGCGCTATGGCCGCAAAGAGAACGAAGCGTTTCGCCGTTTGATATGCATTTTCCGCATATGGACGGCGCGCAACGGGGATAAAGAGGTTAATAGAAGGCTATGTCACCGTCAGATGTGGGAATGCTCCCAGCGTTGCTTTCAATAACGT
>NZ_JCAQAV010000076.1:0-8453 GCF_059617925.1 Janthinobacterium sp. JF4
CATTGGCGGCCAGGGTTTCCACGAACGCTTCGGACGGCGTCATCTTTTGCGGGCCCACAGGTATCGCTGCGGCGGCGGCTTTTTGGTCGGACAAATCGGTCATGGCTCAGTCTCCTTACGGTTTTATGAAAAATCGGTATATTTTGTTCCGATATTTGAAATACGTGTTCAATTTAACGGTTGCGAAATGCGCTGTCAATCAAAATTCATGAAAAATCGGACTGTTTCATTCCTGAATCCGGAATCCGTGACTTGGGTCCACTCCTGAAACAACAATGGCGGCTTATCCGCAACAGACAAGCCGCCATCGCTCCCTGCATCGCCGCGCTTAGAACTTCAAACGCATGCCGGCCGTAAAGGCGCTCGAGTTATGGCCAGGCAAGGGCACGCTGCCGCCGCTCGATGCGTCGCCAACGAAATTGGTGCCCGCACCATCGTTGTTGATGCGTCCGTACGAGGTGTACAGATTCGTGCGCTTGGACAAGGCATAGGTGTAGCCGATGGCCAGCTGGCGCCCGCCGCGGCGCAGGTTCGTGCGGTCATCCTTGCGGACGTACGACGCCATCACGCTGCCCGCCGCGCCCACGGGCGCCGACGCGCCCAGCATGTAGTTGCGGAAATCCGTGCCCGCATCATCCTTGTCCGTTTCATACGCGGCGTGCAGCTTGGCGGGGCCGAAGTCGTAGGTGCCGCCCAGCAAGGTGACCTTGGCCGTGTTCAGCGGCGTATCCTTGCGGTTGTCGTGCGCCAGGGTCAGCACCAGCGGGCCGTTGGCGTAGTCGATGGAAAAGTCGATGGTGCGGCCCAGGGTGTTGCTGTCCGGCTTTTCGCCCAGGCCATACATGATGGCGGCCGACAAGCCTTTCACCTTCGGCGTTTCATACATGATGGAATTTTTCGTGCGCAGGCTGGCCACGCTCATCAGGTTGATCGAGGCGCCCGTCATGCCCGTCTCGAACGGGTCGATATTGTCCAGCGCGGTGAACAGCGGGTTGTGCTGCAAGCCCAGGTTCACGGCGCCGAAGCCGCCGGACAGGCCCACGTAGGCCTTGCGCCCGAACAAGGCGCCCTGGCGGTTGGCGCCCGTATCGAGGTCGAGGCCATTTTCCAGCAAGAAATTGGCCTTCAGGTTGTTGCCCAGGTCTTCCGTGCCCTTGAAGCCGATGCGGCTGCCCGACTGCACGCCGGTGGCCAGCTTGGTGACGGAACCGTCCGCGCCGCCGTGTTCGGACGTCAGGCCCGCGTCGAGCAAGCCGTACACGGTGACGGACGATTGGGCGCTGGCGTTGCCGGCGAAGAGTGTGGCCAGGACGGCTGCCGCTACGAGTGTGTGTTTCATGTCATCTCCAGGTATTGTGGTTTTTATGGGTGCTTCCAACAAGAATCGACAACGGTGCTACAAACTTGGCTCAGGCGATCAGCCCGGCCATCGGCGACGAGGGCGAAGCGCTCATGACGCCTCCTCTCCGCGGCATGCGTCCGGCCAGGTAAGCCTCGCGTCCGCCCTGCACTGCCAGTTTCATGGCGCGCGCCATGCGTATCGGTTCGCGCGCCGCCGCGATGGCGGTATTCATCAGGATGCCGTCGCAACCGAGCTCCATGGCAATGGCCGCGTCCGACGCCGTGCCCACGCCCGCGTCGACCAGCACGGGAACACGGGCCTGCTCGATGATCAGCGACAAGTTCCACGGATTCAAAATGCCCATGCCCGAGCCGATCAATGACGCCAGCGGCATCACGGCGATGCAGCCGAGGTCTTCCAGCATGCGCGCCTGGATGGGGTCGTCGCTGCAATACACCATCACCTGGAAGCCGTCGCGCACCAGCTCCCCGGCCGCTTTCAAGGTTTCCGGCATGTTCGGGAACAGGGTCTTTTCATCGCCCAGCACTTCCAGCTTGCACAGCGGGTGGCCGCCCAGCAGTTCGCGCGCCAGCTGCAAGGTGTAGACGGCGTCGCGCGCGTTGTAGCAGCCGCCCGTGTTGGGCAGGATCGTGTATTTCGACGGCGGAATGAAGTCGAGCAGATTCGGCTCGCCCTTCTCCTGGCCAATGTTGACCCTGCGGATCGTCACGGTGACGATCTCGGCGCCGCTTTCTTCGATGGCCAATCGCGTTTCCTCGAAATCCTTGTATTTACCGGTACCCACCAGCAGGCGCGACTGGTAGGTGGTGCCGGCCAGGGTCAGGCCGGTCGGTGCTTGGCTGGGGGTGGCGTCGTCTCTCATCGTGGTGCTCTCCTAAGTTGAACCAAAGCGGCCTCGTGCCGGGGGGCTTCGCCGCAAAACGCAAAATCGACTTCCGGCCGCCGTCCCGACACGAGGTCGGCGATCGCCCTGCCCGCGCCGCAGCCCATGGTCCAGCCCAGGGTGCCGTGGCCCGTGTTGAGGTAGAGCTGGCGGTAGCGCGTGGCGCCGATATACGGCACGTTCGACGGTGTCAGGGGGCGCAAGCCGGCCCAGTAGACGGGGTCGCTGTAATCGCAGGCATGGGGAAACAGCGTTTGCACGCGGCGCGTGATGGCGGCGCAGCGCACGGGGTTCAGTTCCCGCGTGTAGCCGTTCAGCTCGCACGTGCCGGCCACGCGCAGGCGCTCGCCCAGGCGCGAAAATACGAGCTTGTGGCCGTCGTCCGTCAGCGACACGGAAGGCGCGCTGACGGGGTCGAGAATCGGATAGGTGGCGGAATAACCTTTGCCCGGATACAGCATCAAGCGGATACCCAGCGGCTGCAGCAGGGGCGCGGAAAAACTGCCCATGGCCACCACCACGGCGTCCGCGTATTCCAGGCGGTGGCGGCCCTGCGCATCGATGCATTCCACGCCCGTGATGCGCGCGCCATCGGCCAGCAGCCGCGTCACGGTCGTGCCAAAGCGAAAATCCACGCCGGCCGCGGCGGCCCAGGCCGCCAGCGCCGTGGTAAACAGATGCACGTCGCCCGACTCGTCGCTGGCAGTAAAATCGCCGCCGACGATGCGGCTGCGCGCGTGGCGCAGGGCCGGTTCCAGCCGGATCACTTCATCGGCGCTGACGGTGTTGCGCGGACAGCCCAGTTCGCGCAAGAGCGCGGCGCCCATTTGCGGTTTGTCAAACTCCTGCTGGTCCGTGTAGAAATGCAGGATGCCGCGCTCCAGGTGGTCGTATTCGATGCCCGTCTCGCGGCGCAAGGCTTGCAGGCTCTGGCGGCTGTACTCGGCCAGGGCAACGATCTGGCGCATATTGCGCGACACCCTGGCCGGCAGGCATTCGCGCAAGTAGTGCAAGGCCCACTGCCATTGCAGCGCATCCAGGCGGGGACGGAACAGCAGCGGCGCATCGTCCTTGCCCAGCCATGTGAGCACCTTGCGCAGGGTGGCAGGATTGGCCCACGGTTCCGCATGCGAGACGGAAATCTGCCCGCCGTTGGCAAAACTGGTTTCCTGCGCGGCGCCCGCCTGGCGCTCGAGCACGCGCACGTCGTGGCCCGCCTGGCGCAAGTACCAGGCCGATGCCGTGCCGACCACGCCGGCGCCGAGGACAAGGATCTTCATGACAGGCCCGATGCGCTTAACGCGTCAGCAGGACGGCGATGGCGACGAAGGCGGCGATCCACACGGTTTCCATCACCAGCATGATCACGGGACGCCAGCCCAGCGAGGCCAGCGACTGAAACGAGGTTTTCACGCCCAGCGCGGCAATGGCGATGACGAGGCAGGCGCGCGAGGCATTGTTGATCCAGCCATTCACTTCCTGCGGAATCAGGCCCAGGCTATTCGTAATGACGAGCCAGACAAAGCCGATCAGGAAGAACGGCACGAGCGGCGGCGCATCGACTTCGCTCTTGCCCTCCTTGCGCTTGAACATGATCGACAGGCCCAGCACGACGGGCACGAGGCAAGCCACGCGCGTCAGCTTGACGAAAGTGGCCACGTCGCCCGTATGATTGCTGACCAGGTAGCCGGCGCCCACCACTTGCGCCACGTCATGGATGGTGCCGCCGATGAACACGCCCGCTTCCGTGGGGTCAAAGCCCAGCAGCTTGACCAGCAGCGGATAGACGATCATCGCCAGGGTCGACAGGGTCGTCACGCCCACCACCGTCAGCAGCGTGAACTTTTCGTTTTCCTTGGTTTGCGGCAGCACGGCCGAGATGGCCAGCGCGGCAGACGCGCCGCAGATGGCGACCGAGCCACCGGACAAAATCCCTTCCGTAATGGGGCGCTTGAGCCACCTGGCCAGCAGGTAGCCGAAGCCCAAAGTCGCCACCAGGCCGCCGACGACAATCAGCAAGGGCGTCACGCCAACCGAGGCGATCTGGTTGAAGGTGATGCGCGCGCCCAGCAGGGCCACGCCCGTGCGCAGCAACACCTTGCTGCAAAACTCGATGCCGGGCTTGCAGGTGGGGTCCGAGGCCAGGAAGTGGAAGGCCAGGCCGAAGAACAGCGCATACAGCAGTTGCGGGCCGCCGTAATTGCTGGAAATAAAGGTGGCCGACAGGGCGATCACCAGCGCGATGGCCACACCGGGCCAGCTGCGCAGCACGGCGCGGGGGCGCCAGATGGCAACGGCGGAAGACAGGTAGGGAATGTTCTTGTCGACAACGCGTGTTATCGCTGAGGAGTTGGTTTTCATGCGGGTCCGCTCATAATGTTTTAAAAATTGGGACATTTCATCTCGTTTTTTAATAATACACGATGAGCTAGCGAAGTCCATGCTTTTCCATGAAAATCGAAACCGGATGTTCCGGAAACTGACGTTTTAAGGTTTGTGTCGGCGTAAACGGCAAGCGGCGCGGCCCTTTGCAGGGACGCGCCGCCGTGGCTGGCGTTTGAACGATTACTTTTTGTTCAGGCGGGTAATCAGGCTGGAGGTGTCATAACGGTTGCCACCGGCCTGCTGCACTTCGGCATAGAACTGGTCCGTCAAGGTCGTCACGGGCAGGTCGCTGCCGTTGCGCTTGGCTTCGGCGAGACAGATACCCAGGTCCTTGCGCATCAGGTCGACGGCGAAACCGAAGTCGAACTTGCGCGCTATCATGGTCTTGCCGCGGTTTTCCAGCTGCCACGACTGCGCCGCGCCCTTGGAAATCACGTCGACGACCAGGGCCGCATCGAGGCCCGCGTTTTCCGCGAAGGCGATGCCTTCGCTGAGCGCCTGCACCAGGCCCGCGATGCAGATCTGGTTGACCATTTTTGTGAGCTGACCGGAACCGGACGCGCCCATGTAGGTGACGGCGCGCGAGAACAGGGCGATGACGGGCTCGGCCCGCGCATACGCCTCTGCATCGCCGCCCACCATCACCGTCAGCTTGCCGTTTTCCGCGCCCGCCTGGCCGCCGGACACGGGCGCGTCGAGGAAAAAGACGCCCTTCTCTTTCGCCGCCGCATGGATGGTGCGCGCCGCTTCGGCGGACGCCGTCGTGTGGTCGATCAGGATGCTGCCCGGCGCCATGGCGGACAGCAAGCCGCCCTCTTCCAGGATGACCTGGTACAGGTCATTATCGTTGCCGATGCACGTAAACACGAACTCGGCACCGGCAGCGGCCGCAGCCGGCGTGGCGGCGCTGCTGCCCTTGTGCTGCTCCAGCCAGGCGGCCGCGCGGGCCGGATTGCGGTTGTACACGGTGACGTCGTGCCCGCCTGCCGCCAGATGGCCTGCCATGGGGAAACCCATGACGCCCAAACCGATGAATGCCACTTTTGCCATATTGTCCGTCCTGTCGAGGTATGAATCCGATTATTGTTGCACAAATGGCCGCTAGTGGCAGCAGTGGCGATTGGGGAACATCCGCATTTCAACCATACAAGACGGAAATTATCATAAAGAAACTTTATATTGCATTTTTTTCTAGCAAATATTATATTGATTTGGCATTAGGAATTTCAATGCACAGTGCCGCTGTCCTTTTCCCCATCCCTGTTAAGGAGTCAATCTTGCAAACTACATTCCCCCGCCTGAAAATCATCAGCGCCGCCGCCCTGCTGCTCGCCGCCAGCGCCGCACACGCAGACATCACGGTGTTTACCAGCCAGTCCGCCTATCTGGCAGCGGTCGGCAATACCGGCGTCGATACCTTTGATGATTTGCCCATCGATGCACTCGGCGGCCCGCTGAACCGCAACGCCGGCAGCTATGCCTACACGGTCAGCAGCGTTGGCGTCTCGCCCATCCTGTATGGCGCCGGCACGGGCAGCGACAACTGGCTGAGTACGAACAACCGTGACGACAGCGTGCTGTTTTCCAACTTTTCCAGCGCCGTACGCGGTGTGGGGGGATTTTTCTTCGGCTCGAACATTGCCGGTGAATATGCGAACGGCCAGAGCGTCACCCTGACCGCCCGCAATGCGCTGGGAGAATTGCTCACCTACGAGCTGACCTTGCCGACGCAGGCATCATTTGTAGGCTTCCTGTCGACCGGCGCCTTCTCCGACCTGGCCGTCAGTACGGCGGGACAGATCGGTATCTGGCCAACCATCAATAACCTGTCCGTGTCGGCCGTACCCGAGCCCGCCACTTACGGCATGCTGCTGGGCGGCCTGGGCTTGCTGGGCTTCATGGCGCGCCGCCGCCGGGCCAGCCAGCAGTAAGCAAACCGGCACCTGACACGGCTGCCGGCAGCCGTGTCAGGCCTGCCATCACGACAACAGCTCGCGCAAGGCCGCCATCAGGGCTGCGCACTCACCCACATTGCCAATGCTGATGCGCAAATACTGACTGATACGGGGCGCATTGAAGTGGCGCACGATCACGGAACGGGCGCGCAAGCCGGCCGCCAGCTGCGCCGCGTCATGCTGCGGGTGGCGGGCAAAGACAAAATTGGCCACGGAAGGCAGCACCTCGAAGCCCAGCGCCGTCAAATCCGCCGTCAACTGCTCGCGGCTGGCGATGACGGCCTGGCGCGTGTGCTGGAAATACGCTTCGTCGTGCAGCGAAGCGACGGCGCCGGCCAGCGCCAGCCGGTCCAGCGGATACGAGTTGAAACTGTTCTTCACACGTTCGAGCGCCTCGATCAGGTCCGGATGCCCGAATGCACTGCCCACGCGCAAGCCGGCCAGCGAGCGCGATTTCGAGAACGTCTGCACCACCAGCAAGTTCGGATAACGCTCGACCAGGGCCACGGCACTTTCGCCACCGAAATCCACATATGCTTCATCGACCACCACCACGGCATCGGGATGCGCGCGCAGCAGGGTTTCCACGCCGGCCAGCGGCAAATCGACGCCCGTGGGCGCGTTGGGATTCGGGAAGATGATGGCGCCGCACGGCCCCTGATAGTCTTCCGGGCGGATGCGCATGGACTCGTCGAGCGCAACCGTGCGGTAATCGATGCCGTACAGTTTGCAATACACGGGATAGAAGCTGTAGCTGATGTCCGGGAACAGCAGCGGCGCATCGTGCTTGAGCAAGGCCATGAAGGCCAGCGCCAGCACTTCGTCGGAACCGTTGCCGACGAACACTTGCGCACTGGTCAAGCCGTGGTAGTCGGCCAGGGTTTGCTTCAGTTCGCTGGCGGACGGATCAGGGTACAGGCGCAGGGTATCGTTGGCGGCTTCGCGCAGCGCTGCCAGCACCTGCGGCGACGGGCCATAGGGGTTTTCGTTGGTGTTGAGTTTGACCAGGTCGGGCAGTTTTGGCTGCTCGCCGGGGATATAGGGGGTCAGCTCGCTGACGATGGTGCTCCAGAATCGGCTCATTGCTTTGCTTTGGTATGGGGGCAGGATGGGAGGGGGTAGATTACCATAGGCTGAGCAGGGTCAAGGTGGGCTGCATCGGCAAGGGCTAGCGTGGATAGCGCTGGCACAGCGCTTGGCAAGGAATAGCAGGGCCATGCACGGTACTCTCGGGACACTGTTTGACAGCGGTGAAAAAAGCGAGGAGCATGAAGTGAAAAGCACGGAGGATTGCGCCATGGACGAACAAGTCAACGCACTGGGAAAGGACATGGCTGGTGTGAAACTGGACGTTAAGGATGTAAAGACCGATGTGGCTGACATCAAAGTGGATGTTGCGGACTTGAAAACCGATGTTGCGGACCTCAAGGTGGATGTGGCTGGTCTGAAAACGGATGTCGGCGTTCTCAAGACGGATGTCAGTGGCTTGAAACTGGACCTCGCTGTGGTGCGCTCCAATTATGCGACCAAGTCAGATGTGGCTGAGGCGAAGTCGGCTGTCATCCTGTCGTGTGCGGGGACGATGATTGCCTTGTCGGGCGCGGCGTTTGCGGTGGCCAAGCTCGTACACTAGCTTGTTGCGGTAGTGGCGGCGCAGGCTTTCAAAGCCTGGCTGGCTTTGAAAGCCTGAATGGAGGAAAAAACGCCTTGCGCTGCGCGCTTTGGGCGGTTTTTCTACCTGGACTTTGCGCTGGTGTTTTTTTGACCTTGCGGGAATAAAAAAAGCTCCCTTGCGGGAGCTTCTTCTATGTATTCTGGCGGAGAGGGTGGGATTCGAACCCACGGTACGATTTAACGTACGCTTGAT
>NZ_JCAQAV010000077.1:0-8202 GCF_059617925.1 Janthinobacterium sp. JF4
GTTATTGAAAGCAACGCTGGGAGCGTTCCCACATCTGACGGTGACATAGCCTTTTCATTTCCCCTCAGTGTTACTTGTAGTGCTTGTAGACCTCGGTGCTGCCATTGTTCTTGACCAGCAAGACGTCATACGGATCGTTGCGCGGTCCTTCCATGCCTGGCGAGCCCATCGGCATTGCCGGTACGGCCAGGCCTTTCGCCTTGGGTTTGTCGCGCAGCAATCGCTTGATCTCGCTGGCCGGTACATGGCCTTCGATGGCGTAGCCGTTGACGAGGCCCGTGTGGCAGGAACCGAGCGCGTCGGGAATGCCGGCCAGCTTGCGGTATTGCGCCGGCATCTCGACATTTTTCGCGCGTACCGTAAAGCCGTTCGCTTCCAGGTGCCTGATCCATTCGGAACAGCAGCCGCACGAGGCGCTTTTGTAGACTTCAATGACGGGCAGGGCCGCCATGGCGAATGCGGGCAAGCCCAGCATGGCGGCGAAGGCGCCGCGCAATAAGACATGTTTGATCATGGTGTTGCTTTCAGACGGAATAGGGCTATGGTGGCCACCTTGGTGGCTTGCTTGGGACGAGCTTGGAATCTATGCGGAAAACGGTCGCGGGGGCCGGCGCGGGCCGTCAGGAATGAATCCCGTCGGCAAGGTGGCCGTTGCGATGGTGACTTGTTGCGCACCGCTGCAGGCAGCGGCAGGAAGGGCGAGGCAGGGCGGCATCAGCGCGCCCAGGCAACAGATGGAACAGGTGCCGCACGCCGGGTGCTTGGCAGGGGGCGTGTTTTCTTCAGGCGTGCCGACGCACTGCAGGACCGCGGCGTGATGCTGGCAGGCCGCTGCCACTGCGACGGCAGGCGAAGCGGCACACAGCCGCGTGGCGCCTGCGGCGGCCGCCTGCAGCGGCACCGCCGTCATCAACAGCAGGATCAGCCATGTTTTGAAGAGTCTCAGCATCGCCGGGAAGTATAGCATGGGGGCACTGTCGCCAGGAGCGGGTGCCCGCTAGCGCGAGGCGGCGGCCAGCATCTTCGAGGCATACATGGCCCGGTCCGCATGGCGCAGCAGCAGTTGCATGGTATCGCCGTCGTCCGGATAGTGGGCCACGCCGATGCTGACGGCGATTTGCAGTTGCTGTCCGTTGCCCAGGTGCAGCGGCGCAGCCAGGGCAGCATGGATCTTTTGCTCGATCAGGCTGACGTCCACCGGCGTGGTATTGCTTTCCAGAAGCACGACGAATTCATCGCCGCCCATCCTGGCCAGGGTGTCGGTTTCGCGCATGCAATCGCGCAGGCGGTTCGCTACCGTCTGCAGCAGCAAGTCGCCACAGGCATGGCCATGCTCGTCGTTGACGCGCTTGAAGTTGTCGAGGTCCAGGAACAGCAGCGACAGCCGGCCTTCCTGGCGGTGTGCGCGCGCGAACGCCGTGTGCAGGCGGTCGTGGAACAGGCGGCGGTTCGGCAGGCGGGTCAGCTCGTCGTGCATGGCCATGAACTGCATTTGCGTCTGCAACTGCCGGCGCTCGATGGCGGTGGCAAGTTGCTTGGCGACAAATTGCAGCAAATCCTGGTCTTGCTCCGTGCCAATGATGGCATCCTGGCCGCCTTGCAAGGCCAGCGCGCCGATGCTGCCCATGGAGGAATATAGCGGCACGGCAAGCCAGCACGAGGACAGCGCACAGGCCGCCGTTTGCAGCGCCTCCGGCAGGCCAGCCAGTTGTCCCGGCTGCAGACGCAGGGAGCGGCCGCTGCGCAGGACTTCGTCGCATAGCAGGCTGGCCAGGGACGACGTTGGCTGGGGCGCGCTGTCGTCGGCATGCGACGTCATGGGAGGTTGCACGCCGTGTTCGTCATGCAACAGCAAGGTCAGGCTACGTGCCGGCAAGTGTTCGCCGATGATGTGCTGGATGCGGTGCAGCAAGGCGGGCAAGTCCTGCGTCGCCTGCATGGCTTCGGAGATGGCGTACAGCGCGGCCTGCTTTGCCTGCGCCTGTTTCAGCAAGGTGATGTCGCGCGCCACCGCCACGCGCAGCTGGTCGGCGGCGGACCAGCGGGCCGACCACATGATGTGGGCCAGGCTGCCATCCTTGCGCAGGTAGCGGTTTTCAAAGTGCGTCTGCGCATGGCCATCCATGATGGCTTGCGCAGCGGCCAGGGTGCGCGCGCGGTCGGCAGGAGCGACCAGGTCGAGCATGCGCTTGCCGATCATTTCCTGTTGCGTATAGCCGAAGATGCGTTCGCAGGCGGCGCTGACGAAGACGAAGCGCCCCTCCACATCGACCATGCACACGGCATCGAGCAGCAAATCGGTGAAGCTGGCGACCGGCGCGCTAATCATATGTTTCATATGCCCACTATTCTAGTGGACATTGCCGGTTGATATTGTAATTGTTGTTTTTAGGGAAAAGTGACTATTGGGCGCGGCTTGCCCGGCCGGCAACGGCGGCGGCATGCTCATGCTTGTCACGTCGAGGAGGCGTCCGGTCAAAAAGTTGCTTTTCAGACGCAGGAGCGCAGCCTGGAACAGCTGATGGCCAGGCTCTTAATCACTGACGACAAACGCGCCCGGGTCGAGTTGAGCCAGCGTAACGATGGTGCCGTTGCCCGGCGCGCCGCTGCTCTGACTGAGCCGTACATGCAGCTGGGCCAGATAGTCGGCGCGGCAGCGGCGCAGCACGTAATCGCGGAAGTTATCCTGTTCCAGGGCATGCCAGGCGCGTTCGCGTCCTTGCGCCGAGCGCATGCCCGCCAGCTCGATCAGCGCGGGCGTGATGCTGGCGTCGCCGGGGCTCAGGCGTGTGTAGCCGTAGCGGTCCATATACGGGCCGGTGAGCGTTTCGATGAGGTTGATGTCATCGTCCGACAGTTGCTGCCTGAATTTGTCGATGTTGGCGGTGATCGGCGCATAGCAGTTGGCCGCCCAGAGCGACGACAACTGCGCGATTTGCCGCGCCTCCGCCGAAGCGGCCACGTCCAGCATTTGCGGCAGGAAGGCGATGCCGAGAAAGTCACATACCGTTTCCAGCGTCGCTTGTTGCCGCGACAGGAAATCTTCATAGCGTATCGTCAGCACGCGCTGCGGATAGCATTGCACGACATGGTCGGCTGCCGCATGGGCGGCCAGCCAGGTCCTGGCATTGAGCAGCGTGTCGAAATCGTGGATGATGGCGCGGTTCATCGACGCCACTTGCGCGCGCGGATCGCGCACCACATTCAGGAACAGCATGTCCGGATACAGCTTCACGATGTCGTCGGCGTAATGCACGCTGTCGAGCGACTTGTCCATGACCACCTGTGCGTGGTGGCGTTCGCCGGCGCGCAACAGCAGCTCCCATGCCACGCGGTGGATGCTGCGGGGCTGGCCGCGCAGCGTCTCGAACACTTCCACCGGATCGAAGACGACCCCCGGCCACTTGACCATGCTGGCCGCCGCCAGGCCCACCACGTCGACCACCAGGCGAAAGTAGGCGCGGTCGTCGCGCAGGTCGCCGTATAGCGGTAGCAGCGGCATCATATCGACCAGGTGCAGCGGATATGGCGAATAAAACTGCGGCGACAGGTTCAGGCGCAGGCGCAGGGCATGGCTACCGCAGCGGCGCAGGGGGATCATCATGACGGGGCGCGGGCGCGCGCCGTCGCCGGGATGGTGGCTGCTGCTCATCTCATCATTCCTTGAAAAAGGTGGGCGCGCGGCATCAGATGAAGCGCGGGCACAGCTGCTGGAACAGCCGCTCGCAGGCCTGTTCCAGCGACAGCACGCTCGTGTCTAGCATCAGCGCCGGCGCCAGCGGTGCTTCGTAGGGCGCCGAGACGCCCGTAAATCCCGGGATCAGTCCGGCGCGCGCTTTTTTGTACAGTCCCTTGGGGTCGCGTTCCTCGCACAGCGCGCATGGCGTGCTGATGTAGGCTTCGATAAAATTGTCGCTGCCGATGATCTGGCGGGCCATCTCGCGGTCGCTGCGCAGCGGCGAGATAAAGGCGCAGATGACCATCATGCCGGCGTCGTTCATCAGCCTGGCCACGACGGCGCTGCGGCGGATGTTTTCCTGGCGGTCGCGGGGAGAGAAACCCAGGTCGCCATTCAGGTGATGCCGCATATTGTCGCCGTCGAGCACGCAGCTCAGGTGGCCCGTCGCCAGCAGCCGCCTTTCCAGCGCGTACGCCAGCGTCGACTTGCCTGCGCCGCTCAAGCCGGTCAGCCACAGCGTCGCGGCCTGCTGGCCGGCCAGCGGCCCCCGCTGTTCCTTGCTGATATGACCGGCATGCGGGAAGATGTGTGTCGCCACCACGCCGCCCGCCGCGTCTATCTGTTCCAGCTTACCCATGCGCTACTCCCGCCGTTGCCGGCTCAAAACTGTTCCCACTCGATTTCGCGGGGTTTGTCCACTGCCGGACGCGCCGGTTTCGCCGTGGCGGGGGGGCGCCGCACCGCCAGGGTCGGCGGCGGACGGCTTACCACGCGCAGTTCCGCATCGCGGCCGCCGGCCACATTTCCCACGCGGAAGACGCTGACCACGTCGTTCAGGCTGTTGACCTGTTCCTGCATGGCTTGCGCGGCGGCGGCGGCTTCCTCGACCAAGGCCGCGTTTTGCTGCGTCACATTGTCCATTTGCGTCACGGCCATATTGATTTGCTCGATGCCGGCCGATTGTTCCTGGCTGGCGGACATCATTTCGGACATGATGCCGGTGACGCGCCGCACGCTGGCAACCACCTCGTGCATGGTCGATCCAGCCTGTTCGACCAGGCGGTTGCCGGCCTGTACCTTGTCGACCGAGTCGCCGATCAAGTCCTTGATTTCCTTGGCCGCCGCCGCCGAGCGCTGCGCCAGATTGCGCACCTCGGTGGCCACCACGGCAAAGCCGCGCCCCTGTTCCCCGGCGCGGGCCGCCTCGACCGCCGCGTTCAGCGCCAGGATATTCGTCTGGAAGGCGATGCCGTCGATGACGGCGATGATGTCGACGATCTTGCGCGCCGAGACATCGATGGCCGCCATGGTGTCGACCACTTGCGCCACTACGGCGCCGCCCTTGGCGGCGACATCGGAGGCCGATTCGGCCAGCCCGTTGGCCTGGCGCGCATGGTCGGTGTTGATGCGCACGGTGCTGGTCAGTTCCTCCATGGACGAAGCGGTTTGCTCCAGCGTGCTGGCCTGCTGCTCCGTGCGCGAAGACAAGTCCAGATTGCCCATGGCGATTTGTCCCGCCGCCGTGGCGATGGTCTCGGTGCTGGCGTGAACTTGCTGGACGATTTGCGCCAGGCTGTCGCGCATCGATTGCATGGCGAACAGCAGGCTGTGCGTGTCGCCGGCGCGGGTGTGAATGGGGACGGCCAGGTTGCCGCTGGCGATCTGTCCGGCGATCGCCGCCGCTTCGCCGGGCTCGCAACCGAGTTGACGCGTCACCCCGCGCGTGATTAGCACCGCGGCCAACAGGCTGGTGACCAGCGCCAGCGAGCCGATGATCAGCATCACCAGGCGCGCCTGGCTGTAGGCAGCCTCGGCATTGATAGACGCTTCGTTATTCTGCTTTTCTTCGACGGCGATCAAGGTGCGCAGCAATTCCCACCATTGCTTTTGCACGGGGCGGAACTCATAGCGCAGCAACTGGTAGGCATCGTCCTGCTTCTGATCCAGCGCCAGCGTGGCGGCCCGTCGAATAAAGGGGGCGGCCAGTTCGCTTTGTCTGCGGATTTGTTCAAGCAGGTTTCTCTCTTCGTTAGAAGTGCCTTCCCGCCTGGCGAACATTTTGCCCAGCTTTTGCTGGGCATCGTCGTATTTTTTTTCCTGCGCCGCGATGCGCGCGACTTCGATCTGGATTTCCTTGTCCTCTTTCAGCAAAATCAGATTGCGCATCGCCAGCGCGCGCTCGGTGACCGTCAAATCCATGGTTTGGGCCAGGCTGGTTTCGACGTTGTTGACCTTGGTGGTTTCATCCATGCGATCCTGGATTTGACGCATGCTGGTCAGTCCCAGCGTGATGACCAGCAACAGGAACATGGCGACCAGGCCAAAGCCCAGACTGAGCCGCTTGGCGATTGTTAAGTTCATAAATTTCATACTGCCTCCTTAAGGCCGTGCTTCCTGTTCCGAATAAGCAAATGCGGATTCATTACGAAGCACTCAGCGATCATAGTGATTGCTGGTAGACGAAAAGTCACACATAGTCACTTTCATCATTTGAGCAACAGTATAAATTTACATGCGGCAACAGTTCCAATGTGAGTTAAATGGCACGCACGCGCTGGCGCCGCCACTGGGACGGCGCATGAGTTATATCAAGAATGAAAAATTTTCATGCCACATTCGCTCATGATTTCACATTTCACGTCGTTATAGCCGTGTCTGCCTGCACCTGAAGCGGCGTGTATCCCACGTCTGGCTGAAACTGAGCTGGCTTGACGGTTGATTGTTGTCAAAAACTGAAAGTTATGAATATCTTACCCATACACCACTACTCGTTTAGCAAAGCATAACGACCATGGCCTCCGTCTCCTCGATCCCGAGCTGGAATCCAAGCCCGTCCCGTTCGTCTGCCGCCACGGCAAGCAGGGCGGATATGCCCTCATCCCCGGCGCCGACCCCTTCCACCATCGTCGCCTTCGGCGGCCCGCCGGCCGTGTCGTATCTCGTGCCTTCGCCGAAGATATGGGAAAGCCCGTCGCGCGATGGCGTCAGCGAGCAAATGACGCAAAACTTCTCTTCGCGCACGTTTGGCGGCCGTTTCGGCGGCCTGGGCGCGACCTTGCTTGAGCAGATCAAGGGGGGCGTGCGCAATGTGTCGCAGGCGGTGCAGCAATCGCCGCCGCGCATGGAGCCCAATACCTACAGTGAAATCGGGGCCTTGCCGCCGGCCAGCCTGCACGGCAATGGCGAAGACAGGGTCAGCCTCAGCATCACCACCAAGAGCGGCGTCGAGGTCAAGCTGTCGCTCGACAGCCAGGACGATGGCCTGGCCGTGCGCATGAGCACGAGCGGTGAACTCAGCGAGGCCGAGGCCGATGCGCTGGGCGGTCTGGCCGACGCGTTCCAGGAAGCCATCGATGGCATGGCGAAAGGGCAGCCGAAGATCCAGTTGAGCGGCCTGATGCAATTCGACCAGGAGGTGCTGGCGTCGGTGAATTTGCATGCGGAAGTGAAAGTGCGCACCGAGCCGCAAAGCACGCAGACGCTCGATTTCCAGGCCGACAGCGCGCAGCGCAAGGTCAGCTTCAGCGGCGTGGCCGGATCGCTGGACGTGAAGGTAGACGCCAGCAAACTCAATGCCCTGGGCAGCAAGGAACAGCAGGCCAAGGCCATGAGCAGTTATATGAAGCAGATCGGCCAGGCCGCTTCGCGCGGCCATGGCGATGCCGGACTGATGTCCATGTTCAAGGAGGCGTTTGGCGCCTTGCACAGCAATGCCGCCGCGCCGCAGGGTACGCCCGGCGTGCCGGAAGCGGGCAAGTGGCGCCTGGCGGCCGAGGACAAGGCGATCTTGACGGGCATGGCGGACTTCAGCGCTTTGGTGTCGCAAACACCGAAATTCAGCAATCCCATGCGCTCGGCGGAAAAGGATGGCTTCAACTATGAACTGTCGCAAAAGACGACCTTGGCTGGCGCCAGCCAGGACGAGCGCTCGATCCGCCAGCAGCAGCAATCGAAGCTGAGCGCCAGTTTCCACCAGACTTTGATCCCCGGCGTGCCGCTGCGCTTGACGGAAGCGAAGGAATCACAGAACTACACTTACCACCAGATCGAAGACACGGCCAGCAGCGATGTGCAACTGGCCTATAAAGAAGGCAAACTGGTGAAGGCCAGCCTGCGGCAGGCGGGCGACCAGTCCACGCAGGTCATGAAATATGTGCTGGGCAAGCTGGAATCGGACACGACCACGCCGACCCAGCATTCGGTGCAGCGCGACCTGTTGGCGCTGCTGGGGCCTTACAAGACGGGCGCCACGAACCAGACTGCCGAGGAACAGGCCGAGCAGCGCAAGCAGGATTTGCTGGCCCTGAACGACGACATCATGCTGCAATCTTATCCCGGCCAGCTGATCAGCTTGTGGCAGGCGGACAGCCTGCCCGAGGAGCCGGAACTCGATGGGGTGGCCGGCGCATAAGTCGGCGCGTAGCGGGCATGAAAAAGCCCGCCTTCTTGCGAAGGCGGGCTTTTTCTTTGGGTGCGCCCAGCATGGGCGCACTCCTGTGGGTGAAAGTCCCGCCGTAAGCTGA
>NZ_JCAQAV010000078.1:0-7143 GCF_059617925.1 Janthinobacterium sp. JF4
CCGGCCCGATTGCCGGCCGCACCAACACCAAGGACAAGGAACGCAAGACGCGCGATCTGTCCACCCTGGACGGCACCAAGTACCGCTGCGAACAGACCAACTTCGACACGCATCTGAACTATGCCAAGCTCGACGCCTGGGCCAAGTTCCCCGACTTCCAGTCGCGCGTGGCCAATGCCATTTTGACGCGCCAGGCGCTCGACCGCATCGTCATCGGTTTCAATGGCGTCAAGGCCATGGCCGACACCGATCTGGACGCCAATCCGCTGCTGCAGGACGTGAACAAGGGCTGGCTGCAGCACCTGCGCGAGCTGGCACCCGAGCGCGTGCTGGGCCTGGTGGCCAACGGCATGCCGGGCAAGGTCATCATCGGCGACGTGGACGGCGCCGACTATGCCAACCTGGACGCGGCCGTCACCGATGCCGTCAATCTGCTGGACCCTTGGTATCAGGAAGACACCAATCTGGTGGCCATCGTAGGGCGCAAGCTGTTGAACGATAAGTATTTCCCACTGGTCAACACCAAGCAGGCGCCCACGGAAACCCTGGCGGCCGACATCATCATCAGCCAGAAACGCATTGGCGGCTTGCCGGCCGCGCGCGTGCCGTTCTTCCCTGACAACGCCATTCTCATCACGCGTTTCGACAATCTGTCGATCTACTTCCAGGAAGGCGCGCGCCGCCGCCGCGTCGAGGACGTGCCCAAGCGCGACCGCATCGAGAATTACGAGTCGTCGAACGACGCCTACGTGATCGAAGACCTGGGCCTGGCCGCGCTGGTGGAAAACATCGAGCTGAAAGACAAATAATGGCGAACCAATCCCCCGCCCTGCGCCACCGCGCGCGCATGCTGGCCGAGCGCACGGCCGGCGCCGCCGCGCCGCTGGGCGTCACGACCGGCACGGCCTACGACCTGATGCTCTACAAGCTGTCCGATGACCGGCGGCGCCTGAAATCCATTCAGTCCGTCGAACGCAAGATCGAGGTTAAGGCCACCTTGCTGCCCGACTATGCGCAGTGGATTGACGGCGTGCTGGCCGGCGGCAAGGGCGCCCAGGATGACGTGTTTGCCACCCTGCTGGTGTGGCACATCGACACAGGCGAGTACGAGCGCGCCCTGGTCATGGCCGCCTATGCGCTGGAACACAAGTTCACCTTGCCCGACACCTACAGCCGCGACATCGCCACCCTGATGCTGGACGAATTCGCCGAAGGCTATTTGCACGGCAAGCTGGCCGCCGATCCGCAGCACGCGGCCCAGGTGTTGGGCACCGTCGAGCAACTGACGGCCGCCAGCGACGCGCCCGACCAGGCGCGGGCCAAGCTGCACAAGGCCATCGGCCTGGCCATGATCGCCGTGCTGGACCAAGCGGACGACACCGACATCGCCCCGGCGCTGGTGGCGCAAGCGGAAACGGCCATGGGCCACTTGAAGCGCGCGCGCGCCCTGTCCGAGTCCTGCGGCGTCAAGAAAGATATGGAACGGCTGGAGCGGCGCCTCAAGCGCACGGCCGGTTCCACGTAAAGAGCATCCCCCGCAGCACGGCGGCACGGGGGGATTCTGGCCAACCCTTTGACCTGATGAACCCCGTCCACCGCCCCCTTTTGAAAGCGCCCCGTATGTCCTTCATGGCCCTGCCCCCGTCCATCCCGCCCGGCACCGCCCCCGCGCCGCCAGCGTCTGTCCCTGGCGTCATCGAGAACGACGGCTGGTTTCCCGATATTGCGCTGGCTGATATGCGCGACGCCATGCGCCTGGACGGCACCGTCACCGATGCGCGCCTGGTGCAAGCCGTGGTGGACGCTATCCTGCAGGTCAACCGCGAGCTGGCCGACTGGCAGGGCAAGCAGGTTGCTGCAGGATTCATTGCCCTGGTGGACGTGCCGGCCACGCGCATCAACCGCGAATCCCGCTTGCTGGCGCAGTACCGGCGCGCCGTCTACAGCACGGCGAAAGCCGATCTGATCGAGCGTTACCGCGACTACGACAGCACGGCCACTTCCGTCAGCGACAAGAAAAGCATGGAGTGGCTCGACGAGGCGCCCGGCGCGCAGCGGCGCAATGCGCAATGGGCCATCGCCGATATCGTCGGCCGCACGCACCTGACCGTGGAATTGATCTGATGCAGGTGCGCACGCAGCAGCACGACACGGTAGACGCCCTGGTGTGGCGCTACCTGGGCGACGGCGCGGGATACGTCGAGCACACCCTGGAAATAAATCCCGCGCTGGCGCGCCACGGCGCCGTGCTGCCCGCCGGCCTGGTCGTCACCCTGCCCGAGCCGGCGCCCAGCATGGGCCAGGCCGCGGACGTCGTGCAGCTATGGGATTAACGCAGCAATCCACCATTTTTACCCTCATGAAAAATCTATCTAACTTCACCCCGGAGAATCAAGCAATGTCCGCAGAATCGTTTGGTGGTTTCGCCACCCTGGTCAAACTGTACGGCTTCAAGGCGGCGCTGGGCATGGTCGGCGCGGCCATGCTCTACATCGTGCTGCCGCCCTTGAATGCCGACGGCACCTTCAACAAGGGCGAGTTCGTCGCCCGCCTGGCCTGCGCGGGCGTGTTCTCGTGCCTCCTGGGCGGCACCGTATATCAGCTGCTGTGCGCACAGCTCCCTGCCATTGGCGCCATGGTCAACGCTTCCGCCATCGACCTGATCGTGGGCGCGCCCGGCTGGTGGGTATCGCGCGCCGTGGCCCTGTGGTTCCAGCGCCGTAGCGACAAGGACATCGCCGAGCTGGTCAAAGACGCGAAGGAACATTGATGGCCACCGTGGAAAATCCCGTAATCGCGCGCGTCATCGACGCCATCCTGCGCGCCGAAGGCGGCTACGTGAACGACCCGCAAGACAAGGGCGGCGAAACCAACTTCGGCATCACCGTGGCGGTGGCGCGCGCCAACGGCTACACGGGACCGATGCGCGATCTGCCCGAGGCTGTGGCGCGCGCCATCTACACGGCGCGCTACATCACGGAACCCAAGTTTGACCAGGTGCTGGCCACCCATGCCGGCATCGGCGCCGAGCTGATCGACACGGGCGTGAACATGGGGCCGCACCGCGCAGCCGAGTTCCTGCAGCGCTGGCTGAACGGTTTCAACGACACGGGCGCCCGCTACCCCGCCCTTTTTGTCGATGGTCGCCTGGGCGCGCAGTCGCTGGGCGCGCTGGCCGCTTTCCTGAAATGGCGCGGCCAGGACGGCGCCACCGTGCTGCTGCGTGCCCTGAACGGCCTGCAGGCGGCGCGCTACCTGGAAATCACGGAAGCGAACAAGACCCAGCGCCGTTTTCTGTTCGGCTGGATCAAGGAACGGGTGGCCATGTGACCACAACCAACTGGCGCCCGCTGGCCGCCTGCCTACTGTGCGGCGCCATCGCGGGCTGGACGGCGCAGGGCTGGCGCAAGGACGCCAGCATCGCCGAACTGCAGCGGGCGGCCGCCACCAACAAAACCACCGCCGCCACCGAACTGGCCCAGGCCACGGCCCGCGTGCTGACGCTGGAGCGCGCCGCCGGCACCGCCCTGGCACAGCGCGCCGACCAACTCACCGAAGAGCAAACCCATGCGAAAACTGAGCGTGACCGTTTTAACGATGATGTGCGCAGCGGCGCTGTGCGCCTGTCAATCCCCGTCGCCAGCGGCCAGTGCGCCGCAGTTGCAGATTCCACCACTGCCGCAGGCCATCGGCGTGAAGCGCGCGCCGAACTTGACCCGGCGACTGCGGCAGCTCTTGACGCCATTGCCGGCGACGGCGACGACGCCACCCGCCAGCTGAACGCCTGCATCGACGCCTATAACCTGATCCGCGAAACCTACCATGTACAAACCGAATAGCCTGCGCCAACACCTGGCCGCCGCGATTCCCCAGCTGCAGCGCGATCCCGACCGCCTGCTGGTCTTCGCCGACGAGGGTAACGTGGTGGCGTCGGCCACCGCCTCCCTCTCCTTCGAATACCGCTTCAAACTCAACCTGATCGTCACCGATTATGCGGGCGACGCCGACGCTATCATGGTGGCCCTGATCGCCTGGCTCAAAGTCCACCAGCTCGACCTGATGGCCAACGAGGAAACGCGCAAGCACGGCATCGCCTTCGAAGTGGACTTCAACAACCACGAAACGGTCGATATCTCGATCAAGCTGGACCTGACCGAACGCGTGGCCGTCAAGACAGGCGAAGCGGGCCGCCTGGACATCAAACACCTGGCCGAGATACAGCACACGCCCGCCTATGCGGACGAGTTCTGGAAGCTGTATGACGGCGAGACCCTGCTGGCCGAATGGCGCACGCCCGAGGCGACAGCATGAGCGACGACCTGCACGCGCTGGAAGCCTGGGCCGGCGCCCTGCTGGACAAGCTGCAGCCGGCCCAGCGCCGCGCCATCAATCACAAGGTGGCCATCGACCTGCGCCGCAGCCAGGCGCAGCGCATCAAGGCGCAGCAGGGGCCGGACGGCGCGGCCTATCCCGCGCGCAAGCGGCGCAAGGAATTCAAGGGAAAGAATGGGAGGATCAAGCGGCAGAAGGCGGCGATGTTTGCCAAGATCCGCGCCACAAGACACCTGAAGGTGAAGGCGACCGGCGACCAGATCGAGGTCGGATTCTTTGGCTGGGTGGCGAGGGTAGCGCGAGTGCATCAGTTTGGACAGCCAGAACGCATATCGAAAAGTGGATCTATATACAAGTACCAAGCTCGTCCACTACTAGGATGGAACGAGTTAGACAAAGCAATAATCCGGGGATCAATTCTTCATCACATTGCGTCACTAAATTAATAGCTTCATGTATTTCACAAAATCCGACATGGACATGATAAAGTCAAAATTTACTTCAGAAGCCACAAAATGAAAGAACTACAGGTCGATCATCACTTAATAAATTGGTCGGAAATAGAGACAAAATCTTGGAACGCCGCTCTTCTTGGCAACGGCTTTAGTGTGAATATTTGGGGGAAATTCGGTTACGGAAGTCTCTACGATGTGGCAAAAAGTGCGGACGTAACTACCCCTCTTGACGAAAAAAGCGTAAAGTTGTTCGAACACCTCGACTCTACGAATTTCGAAGATATTCTGAGAGTTCTATATCATGCACGACTTGTAGATCAACAACTAGGCTCCCCTCAATTAAAGGATATCGACGAGCTATACACCGGAACAAAGAATTCCCTTGCTGCTGCCGTGAACTATTCACATGTACCACACGAAAAAACTGAAGTTCTAAAAATAAATGAAGCATTTCGTGGATTCAAAAATATATTCACTACAAATTATGACCTGATTCCTTATTGGTCGATCATGTCTGCTGATCTTTGGCGATTCAAAGATTTATTCTGGTCGCAAGGAACGACATTTGATCCAAAAAATACAGATGTCATTGCTGACCGATGTGTAATTTCTTACCTCCATGGTGCAATTCACCTTGTAGAACTTCCAGATGGAACAACAAAAAAACTCACAGCTAACGGAATTGACAAACTTGGAAACTTGTTCGACCTAGCACATCCAGAACATTTCCCTCTATTCATTTCGGAAGGATCATCAGATAGAAAACTGTCACGAATAAAGAGAAACGATTACCTGAGATTTTCTTTCGAAAAATTACAAAAAACCAAGGGAAATATGGTTGTAATTGGCCACTCACTTCATGCCGATTACGACCAACACCTCATCGATGCGCTACGGGATGGACCTCTTGATTCAATCGCAATCAGCGTGTGGCCACATCAATCCCCTGAGGAAATAATTCTTTTCAAATCGAGAATTAGCGTTGAGCTACCCGATAAAGAGCTCTACTTCTTTGACTCTACAAGCCACCCATTAGGTTGCGCTGCTCTGAAAAACGAATAAGCACTTAACATTGGTAGGAAAACGAAGGAAAGATAAGACTTCGTTGGCCATTAACCCCCTTATCAACCCGCCCCCGCGTGCATCCGCACGCGGACTTCGGCAACATGCACTGCATGAACGCCGACCAGTCCGACCTCCTCCGCTTGCTGCAAAACCTGATCCGCCTGGGCACCATTGCCGAGGTCAAAGGGGCCAAGGCGCGCGTGCGACTTGGGCCGACACTCACCACTGAATGGCTGAAATGGGCTACCCGGCGCGCCGGCAGCACGCGCACTTGGTCGGCGCCGACGGTCGGCGAACAAGTAATCGTCTTTTCCCCTGGGGGCGACCTGACACGCGGCATCATCGTGCCGGCGCTGTACTCGCAGGCGTTTGACGCGCCCGAAACCAGCGACAACATCCACACCACGCACTACCCCGACGGCGCCGTGGTGCAGTACGACCATGCGGCCCACGCCCTGACAGCACTACTCCCCGGCGGCACCGCCACCATCACCGCCGACAAGGTCACATCGAACGCGCCCAGCACCGTTTGCACGGGCGACCTGACCGTCATGAAAAACCTGATCGTCATGCAATCGGCCACCGTCAACGGCGCCACCGCGCTGAACGGCGGCGTGAATGCCAGGGCTGGCGCCGCTGGCGGCGTGGCCATGGCCGTGCAAGGGACGATCAAGGCCAGCGAGGACGTGCTGGCCGGCGCCGTCAGCCTGGCCAAGCATCCGCACGGCGGCGTCAAGCAAGGCGGCGACAAGTCGGGCGGGCCGCTGCCATGATGGGTATGCACGCCGCCACCGGGCGCAGCCTGACGGGGCTGGACCATCTGCGTCAGTCCGTGGCCGACATTATCACCACGCCGATGGGTTCGCGCATCCGGCGCCGCCGCTATGGCTCCGAAGTGCCCGAGCTGATCGACCAGCCCCTGAACAGCGCCACGCAGTTGCGCATCTACGCCGCCACCGCCTTTGCCCTGCGCCGCTGGGAGCCGCGTTTGCAACTGTCCAGCGTACAGCTCACGCGCGACACGGACGGCGCCATCGCGCTGCTGCTCGATGGCACGGCGAATGGCCAGGCCATCACCATGGCCGTACCCGTCAAGCAAGGCGGCGCCGTATGAGCACGCCCATCGACCTGACACAATTGCCGGCCCCCAGCGTGGTCGAGGTGCTGGACTTCGAAGCCATCCTCACCACGCGCAAAGCCCACCTGGTGGGCCTGCTGCCGGAAGCCGAGCGCGCCGCCGTCACGGCCCTGCTGGAGCTGGAATCGGAACCGGCCACCAAGCTGCTGGAAG
>NZ_JCAQAV010000079.1:0-7036 GCF_059617925.1 Janthinobacterium sp. JF4
CGCGCGCGGCGGCCGTGGCCGAATGGCAGCGCATCCTGCGCGGCCTGGCCACCTTCGAAATGAGCCTGGCGCTGGGCAACCCGGCCGTGTTCCCGCAATCGCCCGTCACCGTGACCGGCTTCAAGCCCGAGATCGACGCCACCGAATGGCTATCGGTGAAGGTCACGCACAGCCTGGGCGGCAACGGCTTTACCACGCGGGTGGAGTTTGAAACGAAAACGGAAGCGGTGGAGGCCGAACGAGAGGACGAGAAAGACCCGGACGAAGGCATCACGGGCGTGTTGGCCCAGTGGAAGGACGTGGCGGCGAAGAAGAAAAAAGCGGGGCAGGAGCAGGCCGGCGCCACGGGCAAGCTCAAGACGCTGGAGCACGTTTACAAGAGCAAGCAGGGCGCGAAGCGGGCTGCCCTACACGCATGGAAACATATTGACGAGGTTCGAGAGATCATTCGGGAGAATAGGGAGGAGCCTTGAAGGCACGTACCAGCGCAGGGGCAGCAAGGCAACTTGACAGCATGAAAATGCCAAAATCTCAAACGGCTATTTGTTCCAAGACAAATTTGCGCATATCGCAATACTGCAAACCCTGACGTGACCGCTTATTGGAAGTATTTCTGGACCCGCTCCCCACTCCAACCAAATTCGCCAGAAAACTCATCAAAATCGGGCACGTCTTGAGCAACGCAAATCTTTAACTTGCACCATGGTCCAATTTTTTCCTCGATTACTTTCACTGCTTCAGAAAGCTTTAGCCTAATTTCTTCAACATCCTGACCCTCCGCGCAATATCTTTCAAAAGAAAGAAACGCGATATCTGGCCTCAGAAGGCCAATGACTTTCACGAATTTTTCAATATTTTCAGCTTTATTGACGAACATCGAAACACTACGCTTTACTTCAACAGCATAAAATTTACCATCCACGACACATAAGATATCGATTTCATTTTGATTTTGAATATCCCCTTCCTTTTCATATAGATTCACTTCTGGTAGATACCAAAAAGATCTTGACCTCGATTCATTTTGAAGGAATCCGAGTGACCAAAGCACAGGCATTCCGGAGTGTTTCTGAAGTGAACGATAAACAAACTTATTTAATTCATACTTCCACTCCATATCAATAGGAACAAGGTAACTATTTTTACAAATGTCACACTCATTTCTTATCTTCATATTATCAAAACTACGAGAATTCATATGTCCGCAATATCTGCACGACCAATGCGCAACCTGATAAAAAACATTCGATCTAATCAAATACTCAAGAGAATCTAACAAGCCGTCATAAAGATATTCCTTAGTCGTTTTTTCACTAGCAAACCTATTAGCCTTCATTACTTTCTGAACTATTTCACGCCCAGCTGGGACAAGGCCATTAAGTTTATTCATATCAAATGTTAATGGCATCACCGAATCCACTCTTGCTTGTGTAAAAACAGATCGCCAAAAACTATTAGTTAGAATTTCAAAAGAAGTAGTCAGATTATCAAACATTGAAATCACGCCACGTAGATTTTGTCCCTTATCAGAAACAACCAAATCCGCGTACCCAAGCTTTGGAGCTAGCGCACGCAAATCATCCTCGGCGTATGAAAAATAACCTTCTAAAATTAGATTCCGAAAGAAAGTTTCATCTGAAGGAAGACTTACATCATAAAAACTTGGTGTCTTAATCGCTTGATTTGCAAAATTGCGTAGCCTGGTTTCCGGAACTAATGCTATGCGACCACCAAGTGTAGGTCTAGCCAACCGTGTCGTAAACATACGCGCCAGTCTGTGACGTTGTGGCAGCTTCCACGTATCAATAACGTTTGAATATTTTGAAAAATTATTATGCCGCTGGATATCTAACTCAACAATCCACTGACCGCGATTTATCCAAGCTTGTTGTGGTGACATATAAATAAAGTGAGCGGGATCGTTGGCAATTACTTCACTAGTCTCTGTATCTAGTTTAAGAGTTATCGAATCAGAAGATGGGCTACTGTTCACCGCTTCCAAATCTCTTGCGCTAGGAATCGCCAGCGCACCGGGCTCCCGACCAACACCGACCAAATTCCAGGTATGCGACTGAACTTTTTCCTTAATAACGGTCAAAACTTCGATTGAAACACTGCTACTATATATATTTACAAGGTATGGTCCAGCACCATTTCCTATAAAATTATTCTTATTTAGATACTTACCCAGCTGCAAAATCAGATTATCGTCATCAAAAAATTCCAAATCCAATATCATTGCATTTGGCACGTCACTCCAAACATTACCAATATGGCGCGAATTCCAAAAATTAATGCGATCGAGCGGGCTATTTCCAATAAATAACAAAAATGTAGAATTCCAAATCACTGACTCTACACGAGGCATACCGGAGCTATTTGCCATCGCCAAATTGGAAATAGGCATGGCTTTACGATCAGTTATAGCCTGAAAAGCTTCCAGCTTAGATAAACAGCGTTCAGTACCTGCCTGTATGTGAGGAGGAATGTCGGGTGGAACTAAGCACAGAGTCCTGAACAGGCCTGGAATTTCATGCGTGCTTTGGTGGAGCTGAAGTCCGGTACCAAAGTTATCGGCTAGAAAACGGCAACTTGGCTCCGTTAAGAATTGAGTAAAAATCATTGGCTCCTGGTGCTCATTATGATTTTTAATTCTTGAATAACTAGTGGGACTCTTAATTGTACTAACAGAAGAAACAGGTTGCAAATAAGCATCCCAGTTAGGCAGAAAGGAACGCCAGCTTACATGGTCTTCATTCTGATTAAACGGTTGATTTTTTAAAAAAGAAATTGGGCAACAAAGCTGAGAAAGTTTTTCAATGAAATTGACATTCAAATCAACATAAGAGTATATGAAATCTGGGTCATAACATTTAATCCACCCCTCATATCCATCATCCAAAAAACCGTCATATTTAGTTGGGATAATCAAAGTATAGACCCCAGCCCATCGCGTATATGATTCGAAAAAAACAGCATCAATATTTATACTATTTAGATTCTCGTCTTTAAAATTTACCAAGTACACGATTTTGAATGGTCGATTTATTGCTCTTGCCTCAACTGTTTTTCCAAGGCTTTTATTTTGACTAAAATTCATATATTGCCGCCAAATCGGCTGGAAAGCGTTCTGACGTGCTCACGAATCATATCGTTCGGGAACCTAGGCAAAGTTCCTTTGTCATTTCCTAGCTTTAGCAAACAAAGAACAACGTCGTCCAATGCGTTATCCCCCAGTTCCGGCTGCAATTTGTTGGCTTGATATCCACCAAAAAGTCCTACAATCGACTCAAGAATTTTCCGTAACGCCTGGTCTGGACATGGCAGCACTCTTACTCGAGTCCAGTACCCCCACCAGTTACTCTTATTGTGCTCACCAAACCGCTCCGTGAATGGTCGTCTCGTCTCCCCTACGTAGAGCGGAGTATCCTGCTCACCATAAAACGCATATACCCAACCATAATGGTTCGCCAGTGCGTCAACAATCGTTTCATCGCGCCGTACCAAATAGCCATTTGAGTGAAAAAATTCGTACAGAACTCCGGCAGTTCCAAATAAAGACACTTCAAGCGGTTCTAACGACGATCTTAATTTACGAAGCATATTATTCGCGTCCGAATCCGTCATTAATGGACGAAAAGCAGTCAATCGATTATCTTCTTCTATCTTCATTCTTAGACTCTTCAAGTTTCACAACTATTAGGTATACAAAATTATTTTTTCTTTTGCGATATCCCAATGTGAGTTATATTTTTCCGCTACGGCCTAAATATATTTTACAGTTTTATCCACTTTTCCAACTCCCGCCGTTGGGATATTCACTCGTTAACACGAACTACACAGCAATTTAACGCGCGAAACGAACAAAGTCCATTTCCAGCCAATTATGAACCAGAGCATTCTTTTTCCACATTGTCCAATACTTCCCGCACATGATAAAAAATTGCAGGAAAGGTAAATACATACATTTTCACGTCGGAGAAAATACAACTCCTTGCCAAGTCTAGTAAATCGACAGTTACGCTCTTTAGGTTCTTTCAGTTGTCAGCTTGCCGCAATTCGTTTTTTAAAATCGGATTCCGAAATCGCATCAATTCCGATCGAGTCAGCTTTGCTCATTTGTACACTCCCAGCCATTGGCCCAGCGATCAAAATATCCAGCGAAGAGCTAAACTCCGTGCGTACCTGCCAACCTGCCGCCCTAGCCATTGACTCCAATTCGCAGCGTTTGGTATCGCGAAAACCTACAAAATATGCCGCTGTCTGCCATTGCTTTCGATTGGATTTATCCATTGGATAGCGTTTGATCCCAACCGGGCGATGAGGAGCACCATCAGTAACGAATCTGTTATTGGGATGGAGGCGCATTGCACTCGCCCACCTGCCGATTCGTTGAATTTCTCCTGTCCTTAGTGAAGTCACCTTGCCACGAATACGCCGTAAAGAAAAAGTTCGCTTTCCCTGTCTTGCATGGCAATGACCTTCCAAATAATCCGCATCAACTGCCCATACCGAGACATGCCGCGTTACATAGCCAAAGCCATGAGGACTCGGATAGGAGAACTGAATTTCGTCAACATCCGTTGCTTCGCCTTGACACTCTCTCTTCGACTTTTTCTTGGTACGTGGCGGAACAGGAGCAGCTTGCACTTCAACTTCGGCTGGACTAATTTGTAGAACATTCTCGCTAACCAAAGACACTGTTTGCGGAGCCGCAATCCGCTCAGGTGAGCACGAAGGATTTCTCACCTTTGCACCAGATACGCATCGTTGAATATGATGCAATAGGGAGCCGCACGGCTCGCCCGCTTCAAGCGCTCGCTTCCGAGGATTCCAGCTGCTGAAAATTATGCAGACCAAACAACCTGCAATTACAATAAGCATAAGAAGGTAAATCATTTGCAGACTATTTTTCCTTTTTTCGTCCGCTGCCGGCCACATTAAAAGTCTGCGGTCCAATGATATTCCCCACGAAATTTTGGCCAATCTTGCCGTGGGTTTCAACGTGTGGGGCATTCCCTGCTTGGGATGCCGGGGGCGTTGGCGAGCGCATGCCGCTAATCATCCCAAGTACGCCCGCTTTCCCGCGAACGTCCATACTTCGATAGCCAGTCAACAGTTCATGCTCGTCCGCAGGCAACGCAGAAAGCGCATGCTCTCCTGTCAGCAAATACAACACATCCACTCCAGCCGCAGCAACGGCCGCCAAATAGTCAGAGTCTGGCGTACGAGAGCCGTTTTCATAGTTGAACTGGGCCCCTTTTTTTACCCCACCAAGGGCAGCAAACTCGTCCTGATTGAGGCCGAGGCGCTTCCGTTCTTCCTTAAGACGATCAAAAAAATACTTCATTTGAGTACAAATACCTTTCCAAATCACTCAAATGAGTGATATATTTACGCCATTCCGTAGCGATTACAGATCATAACATTATGAATAATTTGTCAAAAGTCGGACGCATTACCAAAGGCGTCACCTCCCAACCGCTTGGCGTTCGCCTGGCGCCTGACGAGGTAAAGGAAATCGAAACTCTTGCCGCAGCTCAACAGCGGTCACGCGCATGGCTCCTTCGCCTCCTGATTCTGCGCGGCCTCGCCGACTACAAGCGCGAACACGCATCCAAATCCACCCACTAAGGACAACGTCATGTACCCCGATGCAAAACGTATCCGCAGCCACCGCGTCATGCTGCGCCTCGATGACTATGAGCACCAGCTCGTTTCTTCGATCGCCAACTACCAAGGCGAAGAGCTTGCGGTGCTGGTGCGCCAGATCGTGATGCGTGAAGCGCTGGCCGTGATCGCCTTGGATGACGCCACTATCGACAGCGTACAGCGTCGCAGCGTTTAAACCGAGTCACTTTTGAGCAACTCTAAAGTTACAGAAAATGCCAGACCATCAAATTAACCTCAATGACGAAGAGCGCGCGGTGCTGGAACTCGTGCGCCAGCGCCAGGGGCTGGCAAGTATCGATCAGGCGGCTGAATGGCTCGTCAAGTCGCGCTTACGCATACAGTCGAAAAACATGACAGGTCGCGGTCGCGCCCTGTACCAAGTGGAAAGAAAGCTGAAATGAGAGTCATCGGCCTGCCCTGCCCGCATTGCGAATACACCGTCCGCGCCGTCAAAAGCCGCACGATGTCCGCCATGTTCAAGGAAATCACCTACATGTGCCAGAACCCCGAATGTGGGCACTCCTTCGTGGCAGGCCTGGAAGTACTGCGCACCCTCTCGCTGTCCGCCATGCCCAAGCCGGATATCCGCATCCCGATGTCCCAGCATGCGCGCACGGCGGCCACCAGCCAGCTGGCCCTTGACCTGACTGCGGGCTGCTGATGACTATCCCGATCCTCGCGCCGCCATAGCCCGGCCGCCGTAACTCCCTTCTTTTGCTGTGCCCTGCAGCGCTCCCTCTTGAGCGTGCGGGATTCGTTCAACCTGAAATAAGGAAAACCGATGGAAACCACGCTGCACGCCACCAGTCACGCCGACATCCCGGCAATGCCGAAACCGGGCCGTCCGGCCCTTGAAAAATGCGTCGTGCCTGTCGCGCCAACCTGTTTCCTGTTGCTGGCCAATGCTCAAACTCGCACCCGAACTCCCGACAGCATTGCCGTGCTGTCCGATTATCTCCGTGAGATCGTCAAGACCTATAACGCCTACGGTGCGGCCAATCTGACCTTCATCATCAGCGATCTGCAGGCGCTGCAGCATGGCGGCTTCTTCTTGCCAGACAGCCAGCGCGCCCTGGTAGGTGGCTTGCCCATCGAGCTGCGCTACCTGTTCGCCAGTGAATCGGGCGTCGTGCAATGCAGCAGCTCATCGCGCACGCTGACTTACTGGGCCAAGTATTTTGCCAAGGAAGGAGCACGCTGATGCTGCGCCTGGCCAAAACCTGCGGCATCTGGCTGCTGTCGCTCCTGATCGTCATTACCCCTGACGTGCTGCGGGCCATCGGCGCCATCAAGGACTGAACCATGCCCGCGTCCCTTATCGACAATCACCTGTCCTTCCAGCCTGCCGCCGAGATTCTGGCCG
>NZ_JCAQAV010000080.1:0-6942 GCF_059617925.1 Janthinobacterium sp. JF4
GCAGGATACAACTGTGTCAAAAGGAGTAAAGGGCGCGACCGTCTGCTCTTGGCCGACACCCGTCAGGTCGGTGAAAGCGATAGCACTCTATCAGAAAGAATCACGCTATCCTTTTCGTGCTGCCCGTGACGCCAAGATGCATCTTCGTAGCGCACATAATACTCAGCACTGCGCGCAGCCAAGGCCAACTTGCTTAACATCGACAGGAAATCTATGAGTTTGAAGGTTTCGCCGTCAAAGTCCTGGGGGAAAAACGTGATCTCACAGAATACGCTGTCTGGTTCCTCCCAGTGGAAGTACGCTTGGATATGCTCTGGGTTGCTGCCGCCATTCCAAACAGTGGATAGCGAGCCAGATGCCTGTCGAAGATTGCCTTGCAACTCGGCTTTTGCAATATCTTCGCCTTCACCCGTCATCGCCTCAACCAAAGTCCAAGATGATGCTAGGACCCTTAGGACGTCAATGGCTCCAGATGTCGAAATGCACTCGGCGAAGTTGATATCTCTACACGAACCATCACAGTCCAGAAGAGCGGTTTCAACGCGGCGTCGAGTAAGTTCGTCTATGTTCATCAGAATTGTAGTTTGGACGGGTAGGTCCGCTTCTGGCCGGAGGCTGCCTAAAAGGCATCACCTAAGCATAGCGGAAGAGCAGCGTCTCACCACTCTTCCTGGAAACCGTAAATACATAAAAAGCCACCGATTTATGCGCAGAGGACTTCCGCGCTGGCAAGCGTACAGCCACGCCCCTGCGACTTGGCTTTGTAGAGGGCGACGTCGGCACGCTGAAGCATATTCTCCATGGTGTCGGTATTGTGCATACGCATGGCGATGCCGCCGCTGTAAGAGAGTTCAAAACCCAGTTCCTTGAGCGAATGCCGCGCCAGCCACTGCCGCATGCGTTCGTCGTAAGCTACGATCGAGGTGAAGTCGGCACAGTTGAGTAGCACGCAGAATTCCTCGCCGCCGTAGCGGCAGAACATATCTCCGACACGGCTCACAGCCCGTAGACCAGTGACGAAAACTTGCAACGCCCTGTCGCCGCCTGCATGGCCGTGCTTGTCGTTGATTTGCTTGAAATAGTCGAGATCAAGCATCAACACGCCCAGTGGCTGCTTGTATCGCAAACTTCTGGCCAGGTCGATTTCGGACTGTAGTACCCAAGCGCGGCGGTTCAAGGCGCCGGTCAGACCGTCTAGCGTAGCCAAACGTTCCAGTTCCCGGGCTGCCTCGTCGCGGTGCGCAAGGAGAATGGCCACAACAGACATCATCATCATCATCATCGAGTTCGATGACAAGGCAAACACTCGGTTGACCAGGTACGGTCCAAAAAAATTCGGAAACTCAGCGGTGTAGAACACACCCAGCACGGCGCGGCCGGCAAGTACTACCATCTGAACTGTAAGGCATATGATTAATAACCAGCGCCAGCGCCCCACTGCAAGCTGTGGTGCGCGGCACAGGGGAACGATGATGCTTGCAATCTGCAATGCCAGCAGGCCATTCGCCCAGCCTACCCGGAACGGATAGTCGGAAAAACCGATGCAGTAGCCGACTGTCATCACTACGGCTATGGCGGCTGGAGTGCGAGCACTCGCCTTACGGCCGTACCACAATTGAAAGGCCATGGCATTGAATACCATGCCGCCCGACACGCTACCCATTGCCATCGTTGACAATAGGTGGTCAGCCCAGCCGCCCCGTTCAAAGGTGCTTGACCACAGCAGGAAAATCCAACCCGCCGTTTGCAATATGATACCGGCTTGCGCATACCGCGCAGCACGGTTCACCCGCCCCATGAAATAGGGCAGCGCCACGGCCATGATCGACAGGTTAAGTGTCATGCCAAAGAATAGGGTCGATACGTCCGTTATAGCCACTATCGCACTTTCAAAATAACCCAAGGGCCCGCATTATCCCAATAAACCCGCATCCCCATAAAGAATCGGCAATAATTTACATGAAGAAACTTTAGTTTGGTCTCTCTCTTCCGGGGGCCAACTGAATTCGTGGTGAGCGCGCGTAAGCTGTTTCTCGTTGATAAAGCGACCGTATGCTCTCGGCCGAGCGCTGACGTCACGTCAACTGGGTAATATTTCTCGGCTGCGTCAACGTCGAGTTTGTCGTTCATGATCAATGTCACCCTCCGGTTTCCAGACATACTGAGCAGCAAAATCGTAGAAGCTGGAAAGGGATGAGAGGTTTGTGGCGAAGCGCAGCACGCCAGAAATGGATCAGGCATACGCGTACACCAGTAGAAAGCCAGCGGAACGACGGTAAACAGCACAACAACGCCAAGGCAACCTGATCTCGCTCCAGATCTGGAAGCTGCAGGAGAACTGCTACGCTCACGCTCTCGTGGCGCCCTGGCACGTACCCATTTAATATGACAGGACTGGCAAAAGAATGTGGTTTTATTGTTGCGCCAGGCTTCGATGGTTCGATCGGTATGGCGTGCAAGCGTACCGCAACGGGCACATTCGAAATGTGTTTCTTTGGGCAGTTTTTTTGAAAAGTGCTTGCCGACAAAGAACATGACAACAAGTCCCGCTATTATTGCCCCAACGATCAATTCCATAGACATTTGTTTTTCTGTATATGCATAGCGTTTAGCATGGCTATTTCCAGCCTATCAGTTTACCCGAGCGTAATGGATTTCCAAGCAGAAAGAATCACACATTGTCACACCAACGCGAATGGCCGCTTCTGGCTCCCCATGAGCATGTCCGCCCGCACTATTGGTATCAACCCTTACTCTTCGGCATCGGACTTTCGTCTTCGTCCACACCCACATTACACTTTGGAAACCTAAGATTTCTTCAGTTGACGCGCTTGCAGCCCATCCATAAGATGCCCTCATTATTCATTTACGGAGTCCCACGTGGGTACTTGTTCTAGTGACAGTAGCCGATCTTGTATCGGTGATTGCCTCGGCAGCTAAACAGCAAGCAACGCGGAATTCCGTTTCCTCCGTGCCTTGCTGAGCAAGGTGCGGCGTCTCGCGCGGCCAGTCTGGCTGCGCGTCTCTCCCCCCTCTTTCCGATCGCGACCGGCTACTGACCCGGATTGCCCGCCAGCGCCATGCTTTGTCATACGCGTTGGCGGCACGCAAGCCTGCCTGCGGCTGCGCCGCCCGTCAACACCTCGTCATGAAAGGAAGAGCATGAATCTCTTCACCCGCCTGTTCGAATCGTTCCTGCGCAAGCGCCATACGGCCGGCCACTTCCGCCGCCGCGCCATGCCGCTGGAAAACAGCACGGCGCGCCCCGTGCCCGACCATCTTGCGCGCCAGCTGCTGGCCGCCGCCCATGAAGACCTCGATAGCGCCCTGAACCGCCTGCACGCGCGTCTGGAAGGCTTGCGCGATGCCGAGGCGCAAGTCATCGGCGCGCAAACGGGTCCGAACGAGATCGAGCATGAAAAACCGCTGGCCTGGTACCAGCACCTGTGGCTGTGCTACAAGAATCCGTTCAACCTGCTGCTCACCGCGCTGGCCATCGTTTCCTACCTGACGGAAGACCCGAAGGCCACCATCGTCATCGGCACCATGGTGATTTTGTCGACGCTGCTGCGCTTCGTGCAGGAAGGCCGCTCGAACCGGGCCGCCGAACGCCTGAAAGCCATGGTCAGCAATACGGCCACCGTGCTGCGCAATGGCCAGCAGATCGAGCTGCCGATACGCCACCTGGTGCAGGGCGACATCATCGTGCTGTCGGCCGGCGACATGATCCCCGCCGACTGCCGCCTGCTTTCCGCGAAAGACCTGTTCGTCAGCCAGGCGGCCATGACGGGCGAATCCTTACCCGTGGAAAAGATGGCCGAACTGGCCGATAGCAATGGTAAAGATCCCATGGAACTGGCCAATTTGCTGTTCATGGGCACGAATGTGATCTCGGGCGCCGCCACGGCGCTGGTCCTGGCGACCGGCAACCGCACGTATTTCGGCACCATCGCCACGCGCGTGACGGCCACCGAGCGCACGCCGACGGCCTTCGAAGCGGGCGTGAACAGCGTCAGCTGGCTGCTGATCCGCTTCGCCCTCGTGATGGCGCCGCTGGTGTTCCTCATCAATGGCTGGACCAAGGGCGACTGGATGGAAGCGTTTTTGTTCGCCCTGTCCGTGGCGGTCGGCCTGACGCCGGAAATGCTGCCCATGATCGTCACCAGCACCCTGGCCAAGGGAGCCGTGAAACTGTCGAAAAAGAAAGTCGTCGTGAAACGCCTGGACGCCATCCAGAACTTCGGCGCCATGGACGTGCTCTGCACGGACAAGACGGGCACCTTGACGCAGGACAAGATCGTGCTCGAGCGCCACACGGACGTGTTCGGCCAGCCGTCCGACGAAGTGCTGCAATTCGCCTATTTGAACAGCCACTACCAGACGGGCCTGAAAAACCTGCTCGACCGCGCCGTGCTCGACCACGTGGAATTGCAGACGGAAATGCAGCTGGCCCGTGACTATGTCAAAGTCGATGAAATTCCGTTCGATTTCGTGCGCCGCCGCATGTCCGTCGTCGTTTCCGAAAAGAATGACCACCATGAATTGATCTGCAAGGGCGCCGTCGAGGAAATCCTCGCCGCCTGCAGCCAGCTGCGTCTGGGCGGCGTGAATATTCCCCTCGATGCGGCCCTGCTGGCGAAAGTGCTGGAAACCTCGCACGGCCTGAACGCAGAAGGGCTAAGAGTGGTGGCCGTGGCCGTCAAGGAAGTGCCGCCGCATAAGACCGTATACGGCGTGGCCGACGAAACGGCGCTGACCCTGATCGGCTATGTCGCTTTCCTCGATCCGCCGAAGGAATCGACGGCGCCCGCCCTGCGCGCGCTGGCGGAACACGGCGTGACCGTGAAAGTCTTGACGGGCGACAACCACCTCGTGACGGCGAAGATTTGCCGCGAAGTGGGCCTGGCCGTGCATGGCGTGCTGCAAGGCCCGCAACTGGACGACATGGACGACGCCACCCTGGCCAGGGCAACCGAAGAGAATACCGTGTTTGCCAAGCTCAGTCCGCTGCACAAGGAGCGCCTAGTGCGCGCCCTGCGCGGCAATGGCCATATCGTCGGCTTCATGGGCGACGGCATCAACGATGCGCCCGCCCTGCGCGCGGCCGATATCGGCATTTCCGTCGATTCAGCCGTCGACATCGCCAAGGAGGCGGCCGACATCATCTTGCTGGAAAAGAGCCTGATGGTGCTGGAAGAAGGCGTGCTGGAAGGCCGGCGCACCTTCAGCAACATGCTCAAATACATCCGCATGACGGCCAGCTCGAACTTCGGCAATGTGTTTTCCGTGCTGGTGGCCAGCGCCTTCCTGCCGTTCCTGCCCATGCTGCCGCTGCACTTGCTGGTGCAAAATCTGCTGTATGACGTGTCGCAGATCGCCATCCCCTTCGACCATGTCGACGCCGAACTGATCCAGCAGCCTTTGAACTGGAACCCGCGCGACATCGGCCGCTTCATGGTGTTTTTCGGGCCCATCAGCTCGATCTTCGACATCAGCACGTTTATTTTGATGTGGCATGTGTTCGGCGCGAATACCCCGGAACAGCAAACCCTGTTCCAGTCCGGCTGGTTCGTCGTGGGGCTGTTGACGCAGACACTGATCGTGCACCTGATCCGCACGCCCAAGCTGCCCTTCATCGACAGCATCGCCTCCGTGCCCCTGCTGGTGGCCACCACCGCCATCATGGCCGTGGGCGTGTTCCTGCCGATGGGTCCGCTGGCGACCTACTTCAAGCTGCAAGCCTTGCCCTTGAGCTACTTCCCCTGGCTGCTGGGCATCCTCGTCTGCTACACCCTGCTGACGACCTTGATGAAACGCTACTATCTGCGCAAATTCGGCTGGCAATAGTATGATGGAACGCTCTTTCCCCTACACAAGGCGCGCATGAGCGGCTCCCCTTCTTCAAAACGCACGCAGGCCCTGCTGCTGTCGGCCCTGGTCTTTCCCGGCAGCGGGCATTTCCTATTAAAACGCCAGGCGCGCGGCTGCCTCTTCCTCGTGCCGGCCCTGGTCGCCCTGGTGCTCGTATTGCGCCAGATCATGGCACGTTTGGACCAGGTGATGGCACAGATCGACAGCGGCGCCCTGCCCCTCGACGTACAGCTGATCGTGGAAAAAGTCGATGCGCTGTCCGCCCATGACGGTCTCGCCATGACGCTGGCCGTATGTGTGCTGGTGGCGTGCTGGATCGGCAGCCTCATCGACACCTTCCTGCTCAAGCCATGATGGAAGAAGCAGAGGCGCGCAAACTGCGCAAGGAAGCCAAGATGCAGGCGCGCCGCACGCAGCTGGCGCTCAGCCGCCAGGACCATGGCGGCCCGCTGGCCTGGCGCGGCTGGTTCGACGGTTCCGCCCACCCGAACCCGGGCAAGCTGGGCATAGGCGCCCTGCTGCTGGGACCGAACGGCGAGCGTATCGAAGTGAGCGAGGCGGCCGGTTATGGCAGCAGCAGCGACGCGGAATATGCGGCCCTGACGGCCGTGCTGCAGGCGGCGCTGGGCGTGCGCCCGCCGCCCGTGCAGTTGCTGCTGTACGGCGACAGCCAGGTGGTGATCAACGATGTGCTGGGAACGACGCCGGTCGGCGCCAAGGGACTGGAAACGCACAGGGCCACCGTAGTGGCCCTGCTGGAACAATTCACTGATGTGAGCTTGCGCTGGCTGCCGCGCCACAGGAATGGCGAGGCGGACCGGCTGTCGCAGCTGGCGATTACCGGCTCGGTGGAGGAAAATTAAGCGGCGCGGCCAATCCGCAACGCTTCTTGCGGCGCCTTGGCTGCCGGGCGCCTGGCGCCCTGCAAACCGCTGACACCGGCCTGCTGGCCATTCAATTTAAAGACGCTGACCACTTGCGCCAGGTTGTGCGCCTGGTGCTGCATCGATTCGGCGGCCGCCGCCGACTCTTCCACCAGCGCTGCATTTTGCTGCGTCACGGCATCCATCT
>NZ_JCAQAV010000081.1:0-6880 GCF_059617925.1 Janthinobacterium sp. JF4
AGTATGAAGCGTTTGCAGCATTTCGTCAACCTTCTTTTTCACCCTGCTTTACTCGGCATTTGCATGCATCGTTCAGCGAGGGGGCGAATTATAGCCAAGCGCCACGATAGTAGCAAGGCTTTCAGGCAATATTTAAAATGGCCGACCTGACCCAGTGAAAACCCAGCCTTTCCTGCTCCAGGCGGACGCACTCTCCCAAGGTATTGTCACGTAACATGTGGAACAAAGCTTGCTCCTCATCCGTCAAGCGAGTCAGATTACCAGCATGACGTTTATGCTGTTCTTCACTGCCCCATAACAAGCGATGCGCTTCAAGGGTTGCGATATCCATCAACATGGAACGTGCCTGGGGCAAGTATTCGCGCAAGCGGTCAAGAATGGCAAAACCATGGGTATCGATATCGCCCCAGTAAATCACTTCCTTATCCGCTAACCAAGGCACATCACCCAAGCGGTCGACGCCATAACCGCCACCGAAGATCACCATGCTGTCCGCCACCTCCGGAAATGCCAGCCCATTGATTTCATTCTCGGTGATGAAGACGCGTTTTACCGTGGTCCGCAAGGCAGCAAACTGCGCGACTGGTACGCTCAAGTCAGACAATCCACCGATATGATGGCGCGCATCGAGCAGGCGAAAGCGTATCAATGCCGGCTTGCTCAGCAATCCATAACGCGCTTCAAATTGACGGGCACCGATCGCCTGCATATCAATCGCCTCCGACGGCATGAGCTGGTCCAGCAATTCCGCCAACAAAGCCTTGCGCGTTTCGATGAATTTACTGTCCACCCCAGGAATGTCGAGCTCGCGCAAATAGCGTTGCGGGCGGGGGTGGGCGACAAACCACTGCAAGATCAAGACGATGCGCTCCCATGCGGGCGCATGTTCCAGCAACAGCATCGGCCGGCGCGCGATCCAGCCGGCCAAAACCGGAAAAGCCTGCAGCGTCAGGGCTGACAGTTGTTCGAAGCGCCGTTTTTCAGCCACTTTTCCAATCAGCCGCAATGCGTCGGCTTCATCAGCCACAACGACACTGGCCGGCATACGGTTACGTCCCAGCTGACGATGATTGATGTCACGCCATGCGATGGTATAGCCGTGTCCCTTGTGGCTCTTGCTGCTCTCGTCAAGCTGCCGTATCCAGCGCCTTACTTCATCGAATTGCTCGCCCAGGCTGGCCGTCCCCGGCTGGCGTAAATTAAGTGTCCATGGAAATATCGAGTTGCCATTCACATGCGCCGCCAACAGACGGCCACTGTCCCACAGGCGCAGTAGCTGGGCTCGAATGGCCGATGGCGAGGTCCAGTTGCTGCTCATGTCGCTCATACAGGGTGCGCCTTGCGTTCGGCTTGATATTGCTCAATGCTCAGGTAACGCAACATCGATTGCCGCCCTTCTTCGCTGTGCACAAAACCCAGCCCGGCAACATAGGGTTCGATGATATGAATTTTTTGTAACGGCGTGACGATGAGCAATTGCAAATTCATGCGTTTGAACAATTCCAGTCCATATCGTGCGGATTCGTCAGAACCGCGGCCGAACGCTTCATCGATCACGACAAAACGGAAGGAACGGGAGCGCACCACTCCCCACTCCAAGCCGAACTGGTATGCCAGGCTGGCGGCCAGCACGGTATAGGCCAGCTTTTCCTTCTGTCCGCCAGACTTGCCGCCGGCATCGGTGTAATGTTCATGCTCGCGGTCGTCTTCGCGCCAGCGCTCGGAAGCCGAAAAGACAAACCAGTTGCGCACATCGGTCACCTTGCGCGTCCAGCGCTTGTCCACCTCGGCGCTGCCGCTGCGGCCCCGGAAACGCTCGATGATAGTTTTTACCTGCAGAAATTTGGCTTCCGAATATTCTTCGTCGCTCGACCCGGTCAGCGCGCCTTCGGTGCAGGCACGCAAGTCGGCCTGGAAGTCGCGCAGGTCGGCGTCCAGGTTGGGCTCGGCTTCCAGCGCGATGTAGCGGTTGGGGTTGTAATCGATATCGTGCAGCGAGCGGTTGATGATATCGATGCGTTCGCGGATGGTTTCCCGCTCACGCTTGAGCTGCGACTGGAAGCCGGCAATTTCGCGGATCGTGTTTTCATTGAGCAGCTCCTTGAAGCGCTGCGCAAAGCGCGGCAAATCATCGGCCTGCAGTGCCGCCAGCATCTTGCCGAATTCGCCAGCGGCATTGATGCTCACATCGACCTCACGCGTATCGAGCGGCCAGGCCGTGACGTAATCGCTCATGGTATTGATGATACGGTCGCGCAAACTGGCGATTTTCTTGCTGTCGGCATCAATACGCGCTTGCAAGAAACCGCGCATGTCTTTTTCGCGGTTATCGCACGACTCCACCGTCAGCTTGTGTTCGCCCAGGGCTTCCGCCTGCAACTGCAGCAGCAGAGGAAAATACAGCTCACGCGCGGGCTCTGGCGTGGCGTCCAGCAACTGTGCGCAGTCGGCCAACTGGCGCCGCGCCTGATCCTGACGTTCGCTGAGCCGGGCATGCTCAGTGGTGTGACGGCTGATGTCCTCGTCCGTGCCGGCTTGCGCTTGCGTCAGTGCTTCAAGCTGACTCTGCAGTTCACGCAACAAATCCGACGCCGCTTCCAGCGCCTCTTTTTCACGCAGTAATTGTTCGACCGCCAGCAACAGCGGCTTCCAGTCCAGATCGCCGAAATGCTGGAACAGCGCCAGTTGCTGCCATTGGCCCAGACGCTCCTGATGTGATTGACGTTCAAGCTTCAGTGCCCTGATGCGTGCGCCATGGGCGGTGATGCGCAGCGCCAGGTCACGCGCCTGCTTTTCCAGCGCCGCGATCTTGGAGTGGTTGGTCCAGCCCAGCACATAGCGCGCACGGTCATCGAGACGATGGCGGTCATCCTTTTCGTGACGCTCGCCACCCGCCTTGATCTGGCCATTGCGCGTGATGGCCAGTTTTTCGCGTTGAAATTGTTGCAGCGAATCACAGCAGGCATAGTCGAAGCGCCGTGCCAGTTCACTGGTGATCCAGGGATAAAAGGCCGAATCGGGCTTGATGGACAGCTTGCGCACCAGCGAATCCGCATGCAGCGGCCGCGCTTCCGGCATGCTGACTACACGCACCCGAAAATAGACCAGGCGGGCGCCAAGATGGCTACGGTCCACCCATGCCGCCACCGCCGCATAATGGACTTCCGGCACCAGCAGCGCCAGACCGAAATTGTGCAGCAGGCGTTCGGCCGCGCCTTCCCACTCGCCGGCATCGTCGCGTACCTGGATCAGCTCGCCAACAAAGGGCAGCTCGTCACCATCGAGATCCAGCGCGCCGCACAGCAAGTCGCGCAGTTTCAGCATCTGGCCTGGAATATTCGAGCGGCGCTGGCGTAACGATTCAAGTTCTGCCGTCAGCTCGCCATGGCTGGCACCGAGTTCATGTACTTTCACACCCGCCTCGGTCAGGCTGTTCTGACACTCGTCATGCTGCACCATGCATTGCGCCTGGCCACTGTCGATGGCGCGCAAATTGGCACGAAAGCCTTCGTCATCAGCCGCGCCCGGCAACCCAAGCGCTTGCGCCAATTCATCATATTGCGCGCCACGCCGCGCGCGTTCATCCTTCAACGTTTGCTGACGCGCGATCTCGGCGTCGATCTGCGCCAGACGGTTGCCGCCGTTGGCAGAAATGGCTTCCCGGATTTCATCGCGGCGCACGCTTTGCTCGCCGCGCAACTGTTGCAGCCGTTGCAGGCGGGCAGTGGTTTTTTCCAGCTCCAACGCCAGTTGTTCCAGACGGCTTTCCAGCAAGTCACCTTTCAAGGAGGCAAACCACGGCCGCAGCGCTTCGCGGCAGCCGCGCAATTGCTCATCCTGCTGCTGCAAGCTGGCATGACGTGCGCAGTCGGCAGTCAGCGGCAACAATTGCTCGATCTGCTGTTTCGCCTTCAATACCGCTTCGTGCGCGCGATGCAGATCATCGAAATGGGCGATCAGGGCGGCGATGCGCTCTTCGACGGGAAACGCTTCGAGCATGTGCTCACGCACGAAGTCGGTCAGGTTGCCGACCGACTTCATCGACACCGTCTGGTGAAACAATTCCATCGCCTGCTCATTGCCGATACCGAAGCGGCGACGGAAATCGGCGCCATAGGGCGGAAAGGTATCGTGCAGAACGACGCCCTTGCTGGCGCGCAGGCGCTTGCGCAACTGATTGATATCGGTGCCGAAGCCGGCAAACTGGTCTGCGATCGACAAGGCACTGTCCGCCACGACATAAAAGCGCTCGGGCTGGCCGCGTGCATCCTTGAGCCAGAAGACCTGCGCCAGGGTCACTGTCTGATCGTAGCCCTCGTTATAAAACACGCCGAGGATCACGGCATAAGTATTCTGGTCACGCAAGGCGACCGCGCGCGCCGTGCTGCCGGTGTCGCCGCGTTCCGATTTGTAGTGGCCGAGCACATACGTGCGCAGGCTGCGCTCATGCGCGTCGGCGCCAGCGGCCTTGTTATAGGAAATCTTTTGAGCGGGAACCAGCAAGGTGGTGATGGCGTCGACCAGCGTCGACTTGCCAGAACCGATGTCGCCGGTCAGCAGCAGATTGTCGCCGCCCGGATGCAGTTTCCAAACACGCGCATGGAAGGTGCCCCAATTGAAGACTTCGAAGTGATGCAGGCGAAAGCCGGCGCGCTCCATGGCCGCCGGGTCGGCGAAATCAAGCTGGGGCATTACACCGTCCTCATGATCACGCGCCGTCATTGCGCATCCTCCGACAAACCCACGCCATGGCTGGCGTAATCGTTCAGGCGCTGCTCGAAATCGCTGAGCCATTGCGCATCGACAAAGGCCTTCAAAATGCGCCGCACTTCAAATTGATGATCCTGTCCACGCAAACGATACAGGAAGCCCAATTCGACCACTTTGTTCAGGTGCGTCTCCATGCGGTCGAGCAAACGTGCTTCATTGGCGGTATCGGGCAGGAAAAGGCGCAATTGTTCGGTAATCTGCTCACGGCTGACGATCAATCGCGTGTCACCGGCATTGCTGTCGAACTCCGCCAGCTTTTTACGCAACAGCACCAGGATCAAACTGACCGGATAACTGAGCTGGCGGCGCGGCACCAGGCGCGGCAGCGCAACTTCCCCTTCCGGCGTGGCGCGCTGGCGCAGATAGGCATAACCCTCGGCTTCATCGAGGATCAGTTCCAGGCCGATTTGCTGGCAATAATCGCGCACGCGCGCTTGCAGCAGCAGCAGGGCCTGCCACAAGGCGACATCGTTTTCCTGATACAACACGCCTTGCATCAAGGCGATCAGGATCTGGCTGTAATGCATTTCGCTGGAAGAATTCATCATGCGCTGAAAATAAGGAGAGGCACCGTGGCAATGCGCGCACGACCTTGAGCATCGGTCCAGTGTATCGTTTCTTCTTGCGTATCGTCGATCACGCTGGGCAATTCCTGCGTCGCCAGACTCAGATAAGTGGCCAGTTCCGCCAAGCCCTGTTCGAGCGGATACTCGGCGATCAGCGAGGCCAGTGAAATCTGCTTGCGCTCTTGCAACGCGCGGTGAACATTCGACGCGAGTTTCAGGCGATCGACGTAGACCTGGCCGAAGAGGGCTTCCGATGGTATGGGTTCCGCCATTTCATCGAGCACGCCATGCAAGATGGTTGGTTTGAATGGCGGCGTAAACAAGGTGCGATCCATGACTACCGTCACATCCGGCCCGGCGGCATCGATGTCGATAAAGGCGGCATGCTCGATGACTGCGCGCGCATCGAGCGCCTTTTTTTCTATATCGCGTATCAACTGCATGATACGACGATTTTCCAGCCATGCCTGGTCATCCAGATAGCGTCGCAGCTGTTCGGACAAACGGGCTACCGTGCGCTGCGTCACTTCGCCCGCCTCCAGCCAATCGTAATGTATCCGCAGCAAACGGCCATCGGGCGCCAGTTCACGCACGGGATCGAGTGCCATTACCGCATTCAGCAGCGCCGTCAATTCATCCTGGCGCGATGGCGACATCAACAGATCCCAGAAGGCGCGAAAGCTTTTCCCCTCGTCGGAATCGGCGATCACATCACGCTTGCCGAAAATCTCCTGCAGCAATTCACCTTTGCTGCCCTCCCAGGTAGCGATACGTTCACGCACCGAGCGGTCCAGACTGCGAAAATTGTGCTCGACGGCGCGAAAGTCCGACAACAGTTCGCGCGCCGTCGACGACATTTGCAGAAAGCGTTCGCGTATCTGGGTCGGCTCCATCATGTCGAGCCGGCCCTGGGCGATTTGCGCGATTTCCGCATCGATGGCCGCCTTGCGTTTCTGCAGTTCGGCGATACGGGTACGGGGATTCAATTCCGTGCCATCGATAATCTGCCGCAGCAAATCGAATACCGTCATCAGGCGCGATTCGGTGCCGATGAATTGGCGCTGGCCCAAGCCAAGCAGCCATTCGATTGCCTGTTCGGTCGGCGGGGTCAGATCATAGTGCGGTTCGTCTTGCCCGCTTGGATAATATTTGCGTAGCCAGCCCCGTTCATCGGAAGCCCAGTCGTCCAGATACGCTGTCGCGCTTTTGGGAAACAACACCTCGCCAGCCAGTTCATGCAGATGATACAGATGATCGTCCAGATGCGATGCCAATTGCTGGCGCGCGATGGTACGGATATTGGGCGCAATAAAATGATGGTGCAGGAAACTGGCGATCATCGGTGCATGATCGGCGGCGAGCAAACGCCAGGCAGGATGGTTGCGGCGCTGGGTAGAAAGTTGTTGATAGTCCATCTGTATGCGTTTTAGGGGCTATTGCGCACTGTAGCACCGATCAATGGCACAACTCATGACAAATCTCTAAACGTAAAAAACCCCCACCGGATCACCGATGGGGGTTTTTCGAATAACAAGCCTGACGAT
>NZ_JCAQAV010000082.1:0-6559 GCF_059617925.1 Janthinobacterium sp. JF4
TTATTGAAAGCAACGCTGGGAGCATTCCCACATCTGACGGTGACATAGCCTTTTTTTATCCGTCCAGCTCGGGGTAATGGCGGAAGATGCCTTCCTCATTGAAGGCGATTCTGCGCTTCGACTTCAGGTAGCGGGCAATGTTCGGGCGCGCCGCCACCGTATCGTGCAAGTCAGACAAGGCAGGATAGGCGGGCGCCAGGCGCGCCATGGCTTGCGGAAACGCATAATGCAGGCCGGCCAGCATCTGGAACAGCGACAGGTCGCCATACGTGAGCTTTGCGCCCAACAGATACTGGCCGCGGCTGTTCAGCAAGATCTGGGTGAAATAATCGAGGAATTTGGGCAAACGCGTTGCGCGGAAATCCGCGCTGCGCAGCATGGCCGCCTGCTGTTGCTCTTCATAATATTGGTTCATCGACAGCGGATGGTGCGTGTCGTGCACTTCGGTCAGCCAGTCAGCCATGGTCAGCTGCAGCTGGTTCAGCCACAGGCGCCCGCTTTCCGCGCGCGGCGCCAGGCCCAGGCGCCGGCCCAGGTACAGCAGGATATTCGTGGTCTGACCGATCAGCACGTCGCCATCGCGCAGCACGGGCGGCGCGAAGGCGGCCTGTGGCGTGCTATCGCCATCGAGGCAGGCCAGCACGGCGGGAACGCCTTGCCCCTGGCGTGCAGGCAAACGGGCGATATCGCGGTAGTCGGCGCCCGCCTCTTCCAGGGCCAGCCGGATGAATTCGCCGCGCCCCTGTATCGTGGGCCAGTAATACAGTGCATACGCCATACCCTACCTCCCTTGATTTACCTCAATGGCAACAGGCTTTCGCTTCCGCGTCACCAGCCAGCCCCAGGCTTTGCAGGATGGGGCAATCGGGCTTGTCGTCGCCGTGGCACGATTGCGCCAGGTGGGCCAGGGTATCGCGCATTTCCGTCAGTTCGGCGATGCGCTTGTTGAGCTCGGCGACGTGGGCCAGGGCGATGCCTTTCACGTCCGCGCTGGCGCGCTGGTCGTTTTGCCACAGCGACAGCAGCTCGCGGATCTGTTCCAGCGAAAAGCCCAGCCCCCGCCCGCGCTTGATAAATCGCAAGGCGTGCAAATCGTTCGGCGTGTAGATGCGGTAGCCGGCATCGCTGCGCGCGCTGGGTTTTAACAATGCAATACTCTCGTAGTAGCGTATCATTTTTGCCGACACGCCCGTTTCGCTTGCCGCCTGACCGATATTCATCCTATGACTCCTTGGTATGCGCGCTGCGGGCTTTCCAGCGCCGCAGCAACAGGGCATTGCTGATCACACTGACGGAACTGAAGGCCATCGCCGCGCCCGCCACCATCGGGTTGAGCAGGCCGAAGGCGGCCAGCGGAATGCCGATCAGGTTATAAATGAAGGCCCAGAACAGATTCTGCCGTATCTTGCTGTAGGTGCGGCGCGAGATATCGATGGCGTCCGCCACCAGGGCCGGATCGCCACGCATCAGGGTGATGCCTGCCGCATGCATGGCCACGTCAGTGCCTGTCGACATGGCGATGCCCACGTCGGCCGCCGCCAGTGCAGGCGCATCGTTGATGCCGTCGCCCACCATGGCCACCTTCGCGCCCTCGCCTTTCAGCGCGACAATTTTAGCGGTTTTATCGGCCGGCAGCATTTTCGCCGCCACCATGTCGATGCCCAGCAGTTTGCCGACGGCATCCGCGCTGCCTTGATTATCTCCCGTCAACATCACCGTGTGGATGCCCAGGCTGTGCAGATGGGCAATGGCCGCCTGCGCGTTCGGCTTGACCTGGTCGCTGAAGGCAAACAGACCCAGCAGTTCCGATCCCGACGCCAGCCATGAAATCGTGTTGCCCGTCGCTTCCAGTGCCTGCGCTTGCGCGGCCAGCGGCGCCATGTCCACCTGTAACTCCTGCATCAGCCGCGTGCTGCCCAGTTTCAACTCCAGGCCATCGACGTGGGCCGCCAGACCGCGGCCCGGCAAGGCCGACAGGCCCGTGGCTGGCAAGGGTTCGATGTGGCGCGCGGCCGCCGCATCGAGCACGGCCGTAGCCAGGCTGTGCTCGCTGCCGCGCTGGATGCTGGCCGCCAGTTGCAACAGCCGCGCGTCGTCGAGGCCATGCGCATGCAGAGCCGCCAGGGCAGGCTTGCCCACCGTCAGGGTGCCCGTCTTGTCAAACACGACGGTATCGACGGCGTGCGCCACCTCCAGCGCTTCCGCATCCTTGATCAGGATGCCGTAGCGGGCAGCCACGCCCGTGCCGGCCATGATGGCCGTCGGCGTGGCCAGGCCCAGCGCACAGGGGCAAGCGATGACCAGCACGGCCACGGCATTGATGATGGCGTTCTCCAGCTCGCCGGTAGCGAACCACCAGCCCAGCATGGTCAGCAGCGCCAGCAGCAGCACCACGGGCACAAAGATCGCGCTGACCTTGTCGACCAGATGCTGGATCGGCGCCTTGGCGGCCTGCGCATCTTCCACCAGGCGGATGATGCGCGACAAGGTCGTCTCGCCGCCCACGGCCTGCGTGCGCACCAGCAACAAGCCATCGGCATTGATGGCGCCGCCTGTGACCTTGTCGCCCGGATGCTTATCGACCGGCAAGCTTTCACCCGTGATCAGCGATTCGTTGATCTGGCTGGCGCCTTCCACCACGACACCATCGACGGCCACCCGTTCACCGGGACGTATCACCACCAGGTCGCCCACTTTGACCTGTTCCACGGGCAAGTCCAGCTCGACGCCGTCGCGGCGCACGCGCGCCGATTCCGGACGCAAGACTTGCAGTGCGCGAATGGCCGAGGCCGTCTGGCGCTTGGCGCGGCTTTCCAGCCATTTGCCCAGCAACACCAGGGTGATGACGACGGCCGACGCCTCGAAATATAGGTGCGGCAGCATCGCGCCCGGGGTCGACAACTGATCCAGCCACTGGTAGACGGACAAGCCGTACGCGGCGCTCGTGCCCAGCGCCACCAGCAGATCCATATTGCCGCTGCCGGCGCGGGCCGCCTTCCAGCCCGCCTTGTAGAAACGTGCGCCAAAGTAAAACTGCACGGGCGTGGCCAGCGCAAATTGCAGCCAGCCTGGCAGCATCAGATGGATGCCGGCCCACTCGAGCAGCATGGGCAGCATCAGGGGGAAGGCCAGCACGGCCGCGAACGCCACTTTCATGCCGTCGCGGTTCGGCGCCACAGCGGGCGCGCCGGCCTGGCTGGCGGCGGGCACCGTGGCCGCATAGCCGGCCTTGTCGATGGCGGCGATCAGGGTGCCCGCCTCCAGGCCGCCCGTCACCTTGATGCGCGCGCTTTCTGTGGCCAGGTTGACGCTGGCGGCCAGCACGCCCGGCACCTTCAGCAAGGCTTTTTCCACCCGCCCCACGCAAGAGGCGCATGTCATGCCGGCGATATTCAGGTCGATCTCGCGCTGCGCTACCGTGTAGCCAGCCTTTTCCACGGCCGCCTGCAAGGCGGCCAGGGAAATCGGCGTGCTGGACGTGACTTTGGCCATTTCCGTGGCGAGGTTGACGCTGGCCTGGCTCACGCCAGGCACGGCGGCCAGGGCCTTTTCCACGCGGCCCACGCACGAGGCGCAGCTCATGCCTTCGATGGCCAGCGCCTGCGCATGCACGGCGGCGGGAGGGGGGGGACTGGAATTGGCGGGAGCGAGTGCGGTCTGGTTCATGGCAGATCCTGTACGAAAGAGTAACGAATAGGGCCAGGATCTGCTATCCAACGATGGGAAGGTCAAGCCCTATTTGTGGCGTGCGCCGGACTTGCCTATCACGAAGGTCAGCGCACGATGCAATCGACAGCGCCTGCTGCATTGGCACCGAAAGCGGCGCCCGCGCTGGGCGGCGGCGCCGAAAATGCTGGCGGCGGCGTGAACGGGATGCCGGGATTGACGGGCAACAACACGGGCGGCTGCCTGAAGTTGGGCGTAAAGCCGAACTGGCCGGCGGCGATATCGAGCGTACCGCCTGGATTGCTCACCACGATTTGTCCGGTGGTCACCGACGTGTACAGCCCTGGCGCAAGGGTCGGCCCTGCCGGCGATCCCGTTTTGGGTAGCGGCGGCCCCGGGGCTTTGGAGCCACCGGCGCTGATATATTCGGCAGTGAAATACGTGCCGCGAATGCCGATGGTGGCTGCCGGCGTCTTCATCTCGAAGCGCTCCTTGTTGCGCTTGCCCAGCAGCCCCGTGACGGAGCGCAAGCCCCCCTTGAGCAAGCTGAAGATGGCGTGATCGCCGTCGGGCTGCTCGGCCGTGTAGCTGAATTGCTCGATCACGACACTGGTATTCGGCTTCAGGGTGATTTCGCTATTGTCGATCAGCTTGATCAAGGCATAGGTTTCCTTTTCCGTCAGCAAGGTGTCACCCTGCTCGACCTCGGACTTGATGGCGAGGATTTTCACCTTGCCATCGGCCTTCTTGGCCATCAGCGGACCGCTCAATTGCATGACGGTACCGGCCACCTGTCCGGCCCAGGCGTGCGCGCCCAGGCACATCAGGGCCAGCCACAGCATGGCCTTAGTTGCAGAACGTTTTTTTAATAGAGTCATTGTCTTTGTATCCTGTTGATTTACCTGTGGCGCCGGCACCATCCTTGCTGTCTTTTTTCTTGTCGTCAGGCTTGGCGGTCGGCGTGAAAGCGAGCGCAAGGTTGGCGCGGTCGGCCTGCTTGATAATGCGCAAGGCGTTGTCGATGGCCGTGCTCGTGGCGGCGTCGATCACGGGCTTGTCGATGGTCGTGGCGGGCAGGAAGATGACGTCCGGCATGGCCACCGCACCGTTCAGTGCCAGCAAGCTGACGTTGGCGCGCTGGCGGTTGACGCGCACGCCCGGCGCACCCGTGATACTGCCCGTTGTCGCCAGCACGCTCATGCTGGCCGCTGCCGGCAAGGCGACGCTGGCCGTGTCCGCAAAGCGCACATTCGCGCCCGCGCTGGCGGCAAAATTGCCGCCGCCGAGAACCTTGGCATTGCCTTCGACGCGGATGTCGCCGCCGGCCACCAGGCTGATGTCGCGCGCCGCCGCCAGCTGTGCGCCGTCGCCCAGCAGCACGTCCGTGCTGGCATTGAGGGCGATGTCCCTGCCCTCGATCTTGCCGTTGACGGAGACGGGGCTGTGCGCCGTCAAGCTGACGTTGCCACCATTCGCATTGATGTTGCCGGCCGCGATGCCGCCCGTATTGTCGATGGCGATATTGCCCGCGCCCGTGGTCAGCGTTCCCAGAGTCAAGGTGCCCGGCGCCGAGGTATTGTTCAACGCAATGCCCCCCCCTGCACTATTGCTGGCGGTAAAACTGCCCACCTGGTTGCCCGCATTGCCCAGCACGATGCCATCGCGCGCTTGCGCAGCCAGGCTGCTGGCGAGCAGCGCGCCGTCCTGGCCGATGGCGCCGTTCAGGGCGCTCAAGCGTACTTCGTTCGCCGCCAGGCTGGCGAAGCGCAAGTCGCCAGCCGCTTGCGTGATGGCGAGTTGGCCCGCCAGACGGATGGCGCCGGCCGTCTGATTAAAACTGTTGGCGACGAGCAAGTTCCCATTGCCGCTCAGCATGCCGCCGCCTTGCGCGTAACGGTCGGCCGACAGGCTGCCGTTCAGCAGCAAGCTGCCGCCGTTGATTTCCAGGCCGGCCAGGCCGCCCAGCACGGAGATATCCAGCGCACTGTCACCGAGGGTCAGGCTGCCGCCCGTCAACAGCAAGCCCGTCGCCGCATTCAAGTTCTTCAAGATGGTGCTGCCGGCCGCCGCGCTGTAGGTGACGATGCCCTTGCTGTTGCCAAAGTCGACAGCCAGCACGTTCGCGCCTTCCGGCACCACGCCGCCGTCCCAGTTGGCGGCATCGCTCCACAAGCCGCTGCCACTGCCGACCCAGGTCGACAATTGTTTTTGCGCTATCGTGGCCTGCGCCGTGCCGCCCGTCGTTTCCAGCGCGTAGTTGCCCGCATCGGCGCCAGCCAGGCGGAAACCGCTGGCCGTCACCAGCTTGCCGGCGCCCGCGTTCTTGTCGGCAAAGCTGCCGCTGCCACCCACCACGCTGACCACATCCTGGCCCAGCACGCCGCTCACCGAGGCGCTGACCGTCGCGGAAGTCGTACCGTCATAGACCTTGCCGGCGGCGCTCAGGCTTGCCAGGGTCAGGCTGGCGGGCGTAATGCTGGCCAGCAGGCCCGTCGGCAAGACGATAAAATAATTGCCCGCATCGGCACCCGTCAGCGCCGCGCCGCTCACCTGCACGGCCTTGGCCGCGCCCACGTTCTTGTCCGCAAAATTGGCCACGACCGACGCCGTCACGCTGTCGCCGGCGACGCGGTCATCGCCCAGGCTCAGCTGCGCGCCCGTCGTGCCATCGTAGACCTTGTTGCCCGCCACGCCGGACAGGTTCAGCGCGCGCGCGCCGATGTCGGCCGTGGTGCTGCCTGCATTGCTGCTCAGCACATAGTTGCCCGCGTCGCCGCCGCTCAACGCCACGTCCGTGACATTGACGGCCTTGCCGGCACCCGCGTTCTTGTTGCCAAACGCGGCGCTGCCGCTCACGCTCAAGGCGTCGCCCTCGATGCGGTCGTCGCCAAAG
>NZ_JCAQAV010000083.1:0-6476 GCF_059617925.1 Janthinobacterium sp. JF4
GCGTCCTGCCGCCACCGTCCCTTCCGTATTGTCCAGGCTGCCCACGTTCAATGTGACGTCCTGCGCCGCCACGATGCGGCCTGTGCTGTTCAGCAAAGTGTTTGCCTTCACCAGCGCATCGCCGTTACCTGCGATCTTGCCGCCCGTATTGTCCAGCTGGCCGGTAGCCGCCACCGTCATCAGGCCGGTACCCGTCTGCGCTAGGCTGCCGCTGCGATTGTCCAGGCTGCCGGCGTTGATGGTCAGCTGATTGGCCACCGTCGTTGCATTGCGGTGGTCGAAGGCGGCTGCCGTAATGTCCAGCTTGCCATTGCCCGTTATCTTGCCGTACTGGTTGTTGAACTGGCCCGCGTTGATGGCCAGCACGCCCGCGCCTGCATGCTCCAGCTTGCCATTGACGTTCGTCAACACCGTCGCGTTCAGGGCCAGGTTAGCGCTGTTGACGGCGATGCGGCCGGCCGTGTTGTCGAGTTTGCCTGTGGCGATGACGGTGTCGCCGGTGCCCGTCTGCACGATCTCGCCGCTGGCGTTGTTCAGGTTCGCCACGTTCAGCTGCAGCTGGCCGGCCACCAGCTGGCCCTGGTTGTTCACCAATGACTGGGCGTTATTCGCGTTGGCCGTGATGGCCAGCACGTTGCTGGCCGAGATGACGGCTTTGTTCGTCAGTACATCACCAGTATTTGCCGTGATGGCGATGGTTGCCGCGCCCGTCTGGCTACCCGACAGATCCACACTGGAACCCGTCAGCGTCGCACTGCCTGCCGCCAAGTTCTGTCCGCTCGCTTGCAGCACGCGATCGGAATTGATCGTCAGATCGCCTGCCGTGCCCAGGCTGCCATCGGCTTTTACGCCGGCGCCCAGCAAACCGCTGCTGGTCACTTTATTAGCGGAAATACTGGTGTTGCCAACGGAGGCGATGGAGCCGCTGTTGTTCAACAAGCCACCCACCGTCAGTTGCTGGTGGCGGCCCGAGTACAGCAGACCGGCGTTATTCAAATCAGCGCTGAGGCGCGCCGTCAGGTCCGTGCCTGCACTGACCGTGCCCTGCTGGTTCAGCAAGGTCGCCGCGTCCAGACGCAACATATCCGCCTGCAAGACGCCGCGCGTGTTGTCGAGTCCTACCACCGTCAACTGCAGCGCCTGCGTGGCGGCGATCACGCCGTCCGTATTCTTCAGCGCGCCCTTGCTGGTGATATCCGCCGACGCGGCCGAGGTAATACGACCCTTGCTGTTATCCAGCACGCCCGCCTGCACCTGCACGCTGCCATTGCCGGCGATGCTGCCACGCGTATTGTCCAGCGTCTGCGCCACGTCCACGCGCATCTGTCCTGGCCCTGTCTGCTGCAGGGTGCCGTCGCTGTTGTCCAGCTGACCGGCCCGCACCGCTACCTTCTGCCCCGACGTGATGGCATGGCGGTGGTCGAGCGTGTCCGCCTGGATATCAACCAGGCCATTGCCCATGATCTTGCCCCGCTCGTCATCGAAGCGCGTTGCCTCAATGTGCAAGCTGCCCGTGCCCGCGTGTTCGATGCTGCCGTCGCGGTTGATCACCTGTTCCGCAGTCAGCGCCAGCTTGGAGCTGTTGACGGCGATGCGCCCGCCCGTGTTGTCCAGGGTGCTGCCTTGCAAGGTGGTGTCGCCCGTGCCCGTCTGGATCACGGTCCCGCCGCGGTTGTCGAGCGATCCAGTTTTGATATCCAACTGGCCCGCGCTCAGGGTGCCGTGCACGTTCGACAGGGCCTGGCTGCTGCCGGCCGCCGTCACGGACAGCAAGCCGGTGGTGGTCACCAGCGCGTTATCGGTCACGACATTGCCGGCGTTGGCGTCCAGGGTAATCGCCGCGCCGCCCGTCTGGCTGCCGCTGATATCGATGGCGGTGGCGTGCATGCTGGTCTTGCCGGCCGCCAAATTCTGGCCATGGGCGCTGATCGCTTGCGTGGCCGTCAGTTGCAACTGGCCACTGCCGGCCAGGCTGCCGTCGGCGCGGATGCCGGCGCCCAGCAGGCTGCCGGTCGCGCTGTCGATGCGGCTAGCGTCGATGCGGTTATCGCCCTGCGCGGCGATGACGCCGCTGTTGCTGATCGCGCCGCTCACCTGCAGCGCCTGGCTGCCGGCCGCATACAGGTTGCCGCTGTTGAGCACTTCGCTGGCCTGGGTAGTCAGGTTGCCGCCGGCAAAGACGCTGCCGGCCGTATTGTTCAGTTTTGCGACCGTCAGGGCCGCATCACCCGCCAGCGCCTGGATCTGGCCCCGCGTATTGTCCACGTCGCCACTGTCCAGGCGCAGCTTGCCGCCGGCGGCCAGGGTCGCTTCGGTGTTGTCCAGCACGCCAGTAGCTAGCGCCAGGTCTGTGCCCGAGACAATACGGCCCTTCTGATTTTGTACATTGCCCGCCTGCACGCTCACAGCGCCGTTGCTTTCCAGCACACCACTGCGGTTGTCCAGGCCGTTGCGCGCCTGCACGCCGGTCGCTCCCTGGCCGCTCTGCGCCAGGCTGCCGCCCCGGTTGTCCAAGGTCCCGGCGTCGATGCTGAGCTGCCCAGCTACCGTGCGGGCATCGCGGTGGTCGACGTGCTCGCCCGTCAGCGCCATGACGCCATTGCTGACGATGCTGCCGCGCTGCAAGTTGACTTGGGCTGCGCCAATCTCCAGCGCGCCCGTGCCCGCATGCTGGATGTGACCATCCTGGTTGCTCAGGCTGGCTGCCTCCAGGCGCAAGGCCTGACTATTCGTGGCGATGACGCCGCGCGTGTTGTCCAACGCTCCCGGCAATTGAATAGACAGGTCGCCGCCGCCCAGCTGCGTGATCTGGCCGCCCACGTTCGACAGGTCGTGCGCGTTCACTCCCAATTGCTGGCCCGTCAGTTGTCCGCCATCGCTGCGCACGGTGCGCGCGGCATCCAGCTGCAGGCGCTCGCGCGCGCTGACCTGTGCGCGGCTGGCGTCGAGATCACCGGCGCTGGCGCCCAGGCTGACGTTCGCGCCAGAAACCTGCGCGCCAGCAAGGTCCAGCTGGCGTGCCGCCAGGCTGCTGTCGCCGCCAGCCACCACCGTACCGTGCGCGGCAATGGTGTCACCAGCGGAAACGCTCAGCTTGCCGCTGGCGCCCAAGGTATTGTCCAGATTCAAGCCAGCCGCCAGCACCGAGCCAGCCGTGGCATCGATGCGCGATGCCGCGCCCGTGGCTTGCACGCTGACATTGTTCTGCGCGCCGATCACGCCGCTGTTGGCAATGTTGCCCTGCGCCTGCACCTGGCTGTCGCCGCCCGCATACACGGTGCCGCTGTTGGCCACGTCGCCCGTGACGGCGATGCTGGTCTGGCTGCCGCTACCTGCCGACTGGATATTGCCGCTATTGCTCAGCCAGCCATTCGATTGCAGCACCAGGTTGCCCGCCGTGGCCGCCAGCACGCCCGCATTGCGCACGCCCAGGCCCGCTTCCGTGCCGATCAGGGTGATCTTGCCCGCATACATGCCGCCCAGTTGCGCCACGTCCAGCGCGTAGGCTGGGGCCGGACCCACGCCCGGCGCGCCGCCCGTCACGCCATGCGCCGCATCGATCTGGTTCGCCCCCGTCACCACTTTCAATTCCTGCGCCCAGATGCCGCCATTGATCTGCGCGGCGCGCGCCAGGATCGCCGTGTAGTCGCTCAGCGACGTGTCCAGGCCACGGCCGTTGATGCTGACCACGCCGCGCTGCACCATGTAGCCGTCCAGGTTGCCGCCATTGAGCATCGGCGTGCCCGTCGTCAGCGTGACCCGGCTGGCGTTGATGAAACCGCCGCCGTCGATGGCCACGCCAGCCGGATTGGCGATGACGACTTCGGCGCGCTGGCCCGCCACCTCGACATAGCCGCGCAGCTGGCTCGGGTTGGCCGAATTGACTTCATTGAGGATCACGCGCGCGCTGCCGCCCGCCAGCCACGGGTTGCCCTGCACCCAGCCGCCCGTCTGCGTTTGCACATTGCCGCGGCTGTTGTTCAGGATGGCGCCGTTCGCCGTCACGTCGAACTGGCTGTAGGTATTACGCGACACGCCCGCCGCGCTCGGCGTCTGGATATTGACCTGCGTCACGCCATTCGCGCTTTGCACCACGGTCGGACGCTGCCGGCCCGGCGCATTCGGGTCGGCCACGATCTGTCCCATGGCTGGCCCGGCGACAAAACTCACCATGCCCAGCGCGCCAAACACGGCCAGCGCCAGCGGCCGTAACTTGCCATTCACACTTAAACTTAGCCCGCCACCGCCATCGCCTTCAAACACGCCATTCGTCAAGCTGCCCTCGCCCTTGGCCGCCTTGCCTTGCGAAGAAGCATTTTCGGCGACCACCATCAGCTGGCCACGACGTTTATTGAAGATAATGCGGTACAGGTTCTTGTTCATGAAATGTCCTAATGACAATTAAATGATGCGATAAGGGGAGAAGAGAACGGCTGGCGGATGGCGGCGTTTCACATCGTTATTTTTTAATAGCTGGCGTTCAGGCTGAAGCCGGCCGTATGGCTGGCCGTGTGGAACAGCTCGGGTTTGCGCACGGGCCAGCCGACAAAGGCGTCGTATTGGACGCCCAGCCACTGGCCGCGCAGGCCGACAAAAGCGCCCGTCAGGTTGCGCGCGATCAGCCAGGCAGCGGATGGTCCCGCCACTTCCCCATGGTCGAGTCCCGCATACGCTTCCTGGCCGCTGCTGCCCAGCGGCATGCCCATTTCGTTGCGCAGCAACCAGCCCCGTTCGGCCGACAGGCTGCTTTCGCCGTCGTAGCCGCGCACGGTATACCGCCCGCCAATCGCAAAACGGTCTTGCGGCACCAGCGGCGTGCGGTTGTGCTGCATGCGCCAGCTGCCCGAGTAGCGCAGCGGCTGGCCAGCCAGCGTGAACGGCGCCGACAGGGCCGCATCGGCCAGCAGCAGCTTGAAACGCGACGTGCCCTCGCCGAACGCTTCCTCGGGCGCGGCCAGCGCATCCATCGCGCCCGTGCCGCGCCGGTATTGCAGGTTCACGTCCAGGGTTGCCTGGCCCATGAATTCACGGTGGCCGATACCGATTTCCCAGCCGGCCATGCGGCGGCGCTGCACTTCCACTTCCGTGTCGTCGATGAAGTTTTGCGCGGAACGCTGCCAGCCGCGCAAGGACAGCGTCGTCTTGCGCGACGCGTCGCGGTACACCAGGCGCGACAACTTGACTTCGCGATTCTGGCTGGCGCCGCTGTAGTTGTAGTCCTGGCTGATGCCGGCCACGGACTGGTGGTAGCGGCTGTCGCTGGCGGTGAAAGCCAGCAGCCAGTAGGCATAGGGAATCGAATAGTGGGCCACCATGCCGCCCGTGCCGCGCGGGCCGTTGCGGTCGCCGTCGACGTTCTGGTTCAGGCTTAAATAAAACAGGTCGTTCAGGGTCAGCCAGTGGTCGTACGACAGGGTCACGCTGCCCTGCAGCTTGCCCGTCGAACGCGAGCCGCCATCGTCGAGGCCCAGCGCCAGGCGGAACGGCAAGCCCTGCTTCCACTGGATATGCAGGTCGCTCTCGCCCGGCTTCGCATTGCCGCCCTCGGCCGGCATGATCTGGATATCGGCTTCGGCCGTCGGCACGCGCTTGAAGTTTTCCAGCGCCTGTTCCGTGTCGCGCACGTTGAGCAAGTCGCCCGGGCGTGCCGGCACGGCATTCCACCAGGTGGCGCGGGGATTCGTGCCGGGCGCAAAGCCGATCTGACGGATGCGCCCCGGTATCACGCTCAAAGCCAAAGTACCCTTGCTCAGGTCCTGCGGCTCGGCCAGCACGCGCGTGGTGACGTAGCCGCGCGCGATGATGGCGTTCTGCATGCGGCCCATCAGCACATTGATGGCCTGCGTGCCCAGGCAGCGGCCCAGCGGAGCGTCCGGCGCGCCCAGGTCGTCGCGGCTGGCGGCGGCCAGCGCCCATTGGAACTGCGCGGCGCCTTCGCCCCGCAGCTCCAGATGATCGATGGTAAAACACGGCGATTCGCCCGCGGGCAGGCGGTTGGCGGATGCGGCCGCGGGTGCTTCAAGCAGGCGCACGTCGGGCGTGCGTTCCTGCTGCTGGCGCAGGAGGCGCTCGCGTTCTTGCTGGCGTATCAATTCTTGGCTGGCATCGTCGCGCTGGCTGGCGCCAGACGGATTGGGAAGGGGCGGCGCGATTTCAGGACGGGTCTGCGCGGACGCGGCGGCACACAGGGTGCCGCTAAACAAAAATACACCGCACCATGGCGTCAAGCGCAGGTGCATATGTTGCCTTAAGTAATTATTTACGTAAGGAAATTATAAATTAATTATTTCCATCCGGCAACTATATTTATTTCTTGAGAACTTTACTTCTTTGGTAACTGTCTTTTAACTATCGAATTACCACTAGTAAATAAGCACGCGGCATCATGGCAGTAGGTCAGACAAATGCATCCACAATGAATAATCGGCATAGGGGGCGGCCCTGAAGGGCCGCTCCCCTGCCACACCACCCGGCAT
>NZ_JCAQAV010000084.1:0-5178 GCF_059617925.1 Janthinobacterium sp. JF4
GAAAAATATTTGATCCGACCTTGCACGCCGCTTGACGGGGATAACAGTATCTACATCGCTTACTTTTTAGCCGCCTTTGGCTTGGCCGCTGGCGCCGCCTTTTCAGCCGCAGCTTGTGCGCCCGCCGTGGCCTGCGCTACCTGTGCGCTGGCTTTGGCAATTTGATCTTCCACGGTTTTCACGGCCTGTTTCGTGGCCTTGGTCACTTGCTCGTAGCCGAGGAAGGCGTTGTCGATGGCCGCCTTGACGATGGCGACAGCGTTTTCCGAGCCCGGCGGCACGTTTTTCGTGACGTCGTAGATGAGGGCGCTCAGATTGCTTTTCGCTTCGGCCACGTGGGCTTCGGCGGCCGTGGTGAATTCCGTGTGGATTTCCTTGATGATGTCGTCGAGTTGCTGTTTATACGCTTTCGCGCCGGCCACGCCCGGTTGCAGCTGGGCAGCGGCGGCGGCCATGGCGGCCTTCGGATCCGTGGCCTGGCTGATTTCCTTGCCGGCGGAAAGGCCATCCTCGATGCCGGACTTGGCGGTGGCCATGTTCAGCGCCAGTACCTGTTCCACGCCTTGCACGGCCTTGGAGGTGAGGGTGTTGAAGGTCATCAGCTGGAATTCAAACAGGGCCTTGGTGGCCGATGCGAATTGTTCGGGATTCGTAAACATGTGGTCTCCTCGGTTTGAATAGATACGTTCTTATCGTTCCATACTCTTTCGACGCCGCAATGCCATCGCTTGATCTCAAGCCGGTGCCCCGTGTGGTCATGGCCCCATTATTTAACAAGCGCCGGTTTTTCGCAACGGCTATCTTTGTACGGCCCTGCGGCCAGTTCCCAGCCAAAACCCAGCGTCGATTGGGCGCACGCCAGGGTGCCGTCGATCTTGCTGCGCCACTTGTACCAGGGGGCAGGCCCGGCCGAGGCAAACGCGCAGGCGGCCAGCAGGGCCGTGGCGATCAGGTATTTCATAGGTGCTCCGAAAGAAAAGCCTGCCGGCATTGTAGTGCGCCTGCCATTCAGGGGGCGGGCGCTTGCGGCGCCGCGGCGGGCAGCTGCAGGGTGAAGGTGGTGCCGCTGCCGGCGCCGGTGCTGCTGGCGACATGGATATGGCCGCCCAGCACGCCAGTGACGATGTTGTGCGCCACATGCAGGCCCAGGCCCGAACCGCCCGAACCGAGCTTGGTCGTGAAGAAGGGGTCGTAGACGTGCGCCAGGTCGTCGGCGGCGATGCCCACGCCCGTGTCGGCGATGGACAGGGTGATCGTCTGCCCATCGTCGCTGCCGCGTGCCGTGATGGCGATATTGCCGCCGCTGCGATCCTCGAAGGCATGGCGCAGGCAGTTTTCCAGCAGGTTGCTCAGCACCTGGCCCAGCGGACCCGGATAGCTGTCCATGGCCAGGCCGTCCGGCACATCCTGCGTCAGGCTCAGGCCGGCGGCCTTGAGCGGCGTGGACAGGGGCAGCATCAGCTCGGCGATGAACTGGCGCAGCAGGAAGTGGCGGCGCTGCGAGCTGGCGCGGTCGACGGCGATCTGCTTGAAGCTCGAGACCAGGTCGGCGGCGCGCTGCAGGTTGCGCAGCATGATCGCGTCCGCCTCGCTGGCCTGGGTCAGGTAGGCGCCCAGCTCGGAGCGCCGCAAGCCATCGAGGAAGCTGGCCTGGATTTCGCGTGTGCGCTCGGCCATGGTGGTGGCCACCACCAGGCCGTTGCCGATCGGCGTATTGAGTTCGTGCGCGATGCCGGCCACCAGCGCGCCGAGCGCGGCCAGCTTGTCGCGGCGCACCAGTTCTTCCTGCGTGATGGACAGGTTTTCCAGCGCGGCGGCCAATTCCAGATTCGTTTGCTCCGACTGTTCCTTGGCCTGCGTCAGGGCCGCCGTGCGTTCGGCCACCAGCTCTTCCAGGTGGGTGCGGTGGCGCTGCAGTTCGCGTTCGTGGCGCATGCGGCCGATGGCGATGCCGGCCAGGTCGGTGGCCGTGTCGATCAGTTCCAGGTCGCGCGCGTCGGGCTGGCGCACTTCGCGGTAGTACATGGCGAACGAACCGAGCACGGCGCCATCCTGGCCGAAGATGGGGCGCGACCAGCAGGCGCGCAAGCCGAACGGCGCCGCCAGCTTGCGGTAGGGCGCCCACAGCGGGTCGTGCATGATGTCGGTGACGACCACCAGTTCGCGCAGGAACATGGCCGTGCCGCAAGAGCCCACGCCGGGACCGATGGCCACGCCTTCGAGCAGGGCCATGTATTCCGGCGGCAGGCTGGGACCTGCCGCGCTGTGCATGTGGACGCCGTCATCATCGAGCAGCATGATGGAGCAGAGCACGCCGCGCGACTGGCCTTCGATCAATAGCAGCAAGTGGTCCAGGGTGGGGATCAGGGGCGCGCCCTTGGCGACCATTTCCAGCAAGGTGCTCTGGCCCGAGCGCATCTCTTCGGCGAGGTTGCGTTCGGTCAAGTCGATGATGCGCGCATGCACGAGCTGGCGGCCCGGCACGGACAGGCGCATCAGCCGGATTTCGCAGGCGATCGGGTGGCCGTCGCGGTGGCAGCAGCTGGCGCGGAAGACGACGATCTTGCCTTGCAAGGTATCGCGGATCTTTTCTTCCAGCAGTTGCGGCGAGGCGCGGCCATCGTCCTGATGCCTGGGAAACAGCGGCTCCATGCCGCCTTGCAGCAGTCCGGCCAGCGGCATGCCGAACAATTCTTCGGCCAGGTGGTTGGCGTCGATCAGCAGGCGGTTGTCGATATCGAACAGCAGCACGGCGTCGGGCGAACCGGCCAGGATGGAGTGGTAATTGACTTCCAGCGTTTGCGGATGCAGGGGGCGCGGCGGCGTAACGGCACGCGGCGCGGGCGCCTCGGCCTTGTGCAGCGCCAGTTCCATGAGGATTTTTTCCGCCACGTCGCGCGCATTGAAGGGCATCTTGATGTAGTCGCTGGCGCCGGCGCCCACGCTGCGGCCCTGTTCCTCGGCGCTGGGGGTGGCCGACATCAGCAGCAGGGGCACGCTGTGGCGTCCGCCCGCATTGCGCAGGCGCATGCAGGTGGCGCCGATATTCGTGCCCGCCAGGGCCGCGTCGAGCAGGATCAGGTCCGTGCCGCCGGCCGCCAGTTCCACGCCTTCGTCGATATCGCCCGCCAGTCCCGTGCCCAGGTTATGCCGGTCCAGCACATACAGCAGTTCGCGCACATCATTCGGCGAATTGCTGACCAGTAGCACATTGGCGCGGTCGGTGATAGAAGAAATCAACTGGTTCATGGTGTCGCGCCCTTACGCGGTTCATGGGCCTAGTATTACATCAAGGCAAGTAGGAGTAAACGATAATTCTTGGTAACCAAAAGCAATCTGTTCAAGCCGCATTTTGCGCTGCCGCTGCCGCTTCCAGGGCCGCGCGCGCCTGTTCGATGCGCGGATAATTATCCTCTATCCAGTCGACCAGCACAGCCAGGCGTTCGGCTGCCTCGCGTCCCAGCGGCGTGAGGCTGTATTCCACCTTGGGCGGTATCACCAGATACGCCTGGCGCAGCACGAAACCATCGCCCGCCAGCGCTTCCAGGGTTTGCGCCAGCATTTTTTCGCTGACCCCGCCCACTTCGCGGCGCAATTCGCTGAAGCGCCGCGTGCCGCTCAACAGCAGTACCAGCACCAGCACGGCCCAGCGGCTGGTCAGGTGGCTGAGCACGGCGCGCGACGGACAGGCGGCCGCCAGCAGGTGCGCCCCCTGATTCTGGCGGGCGAGGGCGGCGCGCAGGCTGGCACCGGGAGTGTCTGTGGACATGATAGTTGGCCTTGTGAATGTGGATTTCAATACTACTTACCAAAAGGTACGTACTTACAATAGGTAAGTAATAGTCCTATTATAGGGTTTTACCACCCACGTACCAAGGAGAAATCATGATCGTCATCACCGGCGCCACAGGCAATCTGGGCCAGCACGTCATCGCCAGCCTGCTGAAAACCGTCCCCGCCGCCCACATCATCGCCGCCGTGCGCAACCCGGCCAGGGCCGCCGGCCTGGCCGCCCGGGGCGTGCAAGTGCGCCAGGCCGACTACAACGATGGCGCCAGCCTCGACGCGGCGTTCAAGGGCGCGACGAAGATACTGTTGATTTCATCGAGCGAAGTGGGCCAGCGCGTGCAGCAGCACCAGAACGTCATCGATGCCGCCAAGCGCGCTGGCGTATCTCTGCTGGCCTATACCAGTGTCTTGCGCGCCGACACGTCGCCGCTGGGCCTGGCCGCCGAGCACGTGATCACGGAAGCGGCCATCCGCGCAGCCAATCTGCCCTACACTTTCCTGCGCAACGGCTGGTACCTGGAAAACCATACGGAACACCTGGCGCCCGTGCTCGAGCATGGCGTGGTGCTGGGCGCGGCGCAAAACGGGCGCTTCTCGTCCGCCGCGCGCGCCGATTACGCTGCCGCCGCGGCCGCCGTGCTGACGGCGGCCCAGCCGCAAGCCATCTACGAACTCGCGGGCGACCACGGCTTTACCCTGGCCGAGTACGCGGCCGAAGTGGCGCGCCAGTCGGGCAAGGCGATTGTGTACAAGGATTTGCCGCAGGCAGATTTCAAGGCGGCGCTGGTGAGCGTGGGCGTGCCGGAAGGCTTTGCCGGTCTGCTGGCTGATTCCGATGCGGGCGCGGCCAAGGGCGGCCTGGAAGACCATGGCAAGCAATTGAGCGCGCTGATTGGCCGTCCGACGACGAGCCTGCTTGACGCTGTCAAGGCGGCGCTGGCCAAATAAGGGAAAGGGCCGCGGCAGCGCGGCATCTTGAAATGAAAAAAGCCGCAAACTCGTGAAAGTTTGCGGCTTTTTTGCGAATTAGGTAATGGTGCCCACGAAGGGACTCGAACCCCTACACCCGAAGGCACATGGACCTGAACCATGCGCGTCTACCAATTCCGCCACGTGGGCATTGTGCTGCTTGTTACTATTACCTTGCTACTGTACTGCGGATCACAACAATCGACAACTTGTTGCTGGTGGTGCCCACGAAGGGACTCGAACCCCTACACCCGAAGGCACATGGACCTGAACCATGCGCGTCTACCAATTCCGCCACGTGGGCATTGTGCTGCTTGTTACTATTACCTTGCTACTGTACTGCGGATCACAACAATCGACAACTTGTTGCTGGTGGTGCCCACGAAGGGACTCGAACCCCTACACCCGAAGGCACATGGA
>NZ_JCAQAV010000085.1:0-4481 GCF_059617925.1 Janthinobacterium sp. JF4
CCCTTTTGTGCCGCAAACTAGTGCGTCTCATTGGGGAGGCGAACTATAGCAAAGCCGCCCGCAGGCGGCAAGCTTTATTTCAGCAATTCGGCCACCGCCATGCCCACATCGGTCGTACTGGCTCAGGTGTTTTTTAAGCCACCTTTGCGCCAGCTCAAAGGCATACTTCAGGATGAGGTCGACGCCCTTGCGGGTAAACACGGATTCCTGCGGTACCGTTTTATCCTATTGCGCTCGGTATGGGATATGGAACACGGCCTGGTGTAAGGCAAGCTGATGCGTATTTTGCCAGCGTATCAACAGGCCGCCGATAGGTAGGCGGAAACTAACATCACGGCTGTCGAAATCGGCCAACGGCCAAGGTTGAAGCCTGCGCGCAATTTGCGCAACAATGCCTGCATGCCGGCGCCTGATGGGCTACAGCAGATATCTACACCAGGCGCGTCACATCCGGATACAGACGCGCCAGGGTATCGGAGGCAATGTTAGCAATCACGGGCGCAACGTGCTCGGCAGCTTGCTCGGGTGATTTTTCACGTCGCACGTCTTTCCACACATCAACCAAAGCAGCGTCATGGCGCGCTACCGCCTGCTCGACCTCATCCTGCCAAAAGGCCGGCGCCTCGCCTTCCACAAAGTTGCCACGGCCACGGCCAAAATGCGCCACCGCCAAGTAACGCAACACGCCCGCCACCACCAAGGTACGCAGGAAGGCATCCGTAAATTGCATGGTGGGCTCATTGCGGTCCGTGCCGGAATTAAAGCCCCAAGCGGCGCCCGCAAACGTCAGGGCACCGACCACGCCGCCAAGCAAAGCCCCCGTGCCCAAGGTCAAGCCGCCGGAAATCAAATCGGCCGACAGCCCCGTCGCCGCACCGGAAATCATGGCGCCCAATAGCCCTGCTTGCGCCTTGTCGATCGGCGCGCGCACGGCAAAATTATCACGCACCCGCGCATTAATCTTATGCGCATCGGTAGGGTCGAGTTTGTGCAGGATCAACAACTCACGCGTGGTGATACCGCTGTGCGTATTGAGCCGCGCCACCAGGCTGGCCATGGCCTTTTCCTGGCGTTGCTGCTCTGCGTTCTTGCCGATACCCACTACCTGCAAGGCCGATTTCAGCAAGCCCTTGGAGACGGGCTCGATGACCTCGCGATCCTGCCCAGCCACCGCCAGTTGCGTGGCCAGCAGATGCATGGCCTGCTGGAAACGCGCCGTATTCTGCTCTTGCCAGGCAGAAAACAGACGCGCATAGCCGGCTTGCTGAGACTGCGGCAACAACTTACCCACCGCTTCGTAAAAGACGCGCTCATGTACCCAGCAGCGGGCAAAGGCATCGAGTGCCAAGACGTCGCGCACAATCGGATACTGCTGCAAATGCTCGCGCCAGCGCGCCTGCTCGCTGTGTTCCTCATTTCCAGGACGCGGCGGCCCCATCTGGTTGAGCAAGACCACCACGGGCTTATCCAGCCAGGCGAGGATTTTCATTTCCGCCGGCAAGTAGCCCGCATCTTTGGGATGTTCCGAGGAATTCACCAGGTACAGCACCACGTCGGCAGAGTCCTTGGCCGTACGCAACGCTTGCTGGCTGAGCCAGAACGGGCGGTCGCGATAACGGTCCAGCACTTCGCGCAGAAACCAACCGATGGGATTGCCCGACTGCCCCAGGCGCTTGAGCAGGCGCACGGAGTCGCCAAAGCCGGGCGTGTCCCACAATTGCAAGGCATCGCCCTGCGGCGTGGCCAGCAAGGTATGCGATTCCGCAAACACGGTCACGTGGGCGGCGTCGCGCACTTCGCCAATGTCCACACCCACTAAAGTGCGCGCCAGAGTCGTCTTGCCATTATTCGTGTGCGAAATCAGCGCGAACTGAATCTGTACCGCATCATCCTGCACATCTTTATTCACATTCACACTCATGCTGCTGCCGATACTTTCAGCCCGACACCGGCATCGTGCGGGTGCAGGGCAGGATTGAGCAAATTGACCAGGGTGGCCGTGGTTTTGTGGAACTGGCAGAACTGTTGCCACAAGGCGACTCTTTCGGCCAAGCGGGTGGCATTATCCACCTGCTCGCCAGCGCGTTCCAAGTAGCTGGACTCATCGATCAGGACGGCGATGCCGCGTGCCGACGATTGCATCAGATAATCGAGGAAGGCACCATGATTTTCCTTTTCCGGCGTCGCCGTCAGATTGAACAGCACGGCCGTGATATTGACTTGCGGATCATTCAAGTCCGTGTCGCGCAAGACGTCCTGGGGCTCTTCGCCATACGACGTCGATGGGCGCAGCATCATGCGGCCCTGCTCGCCGAACAGCATGAGGGCGATTTGCCCCAGGCCCTTGTGGCGTGCCTCATCGACAGTAAAGCTGTACGGCAAGACGCGCAGCATGCCGCCAGTGGCCACGCCGATGCTTTCATTGAGCTTGCGGAAATACGGTTGATCGATATCCAGCGGAAAGTGCCTGGCCAGGCGCGCAGCGCGCCAGTTGTTGACCAGTGCCAGCATCAGGCGGGGGACGACCACCAGCAGGAAGATGGTTGCCGCATACAAATGCACCCAGCGCGCGCCGCCTTCGACGGTCGTTGTCTGCGGGAAGCGCAGCGCTTCGATTTCCGCCAGCGAAAAGCCTTGCAAATGAAACAGGGCAATGGCTGGCGCAAACAGGGTCGAAAGCAAGCTGTGCACCTGGCCGGCATTCAAAAAAGTGCTTTCCCAGCCGGCCGCGTATTGCGACAGGAAGCCGCGCGCATACAGCGAAGCGACGGCGCCGATGGCAAACATGGCGGCGCTCAGGTGGATGGTACGGCTCAGGCGCGCGGCCGTCAGCTTGGCGCTCAAATGCGCCCACTCCCCCATGAAACTGAGCAAGCCCGAGGACAATGCATGTGGCAGCTTACGCGGCAGGGCCAGACGGCCCACGCTCAGGTGGCGCACCAGTCCCGCTTTCGGCCAGCCGAGAGAGTGCGAGGGCATGCATAGCCAGATCAGCAAACCCAGGTAGACCAGCACATTCCAGGCGATGATCAGCAGCAAGGGCGCCGACAGCAAGTCGACGCGATGAGGATCCGTGATGCGGTCGAGCCCGGCGCCCAGCAGCAAAGCCAGCAAGGGCAAGGTCAGCGCCAGGGTCTTCATGCCGTTACGGCGCTTCGCGAAAGCGGCGAAGGCGGGCGTGCGCTCGGTGATGCGCTTGAGAATCAGCTCGGAGCGCTGCTGCAGGAAATCGTCACCTGTTACTTCGGCCTGCTTGCCCGAAGCTTGCCACTGCGCAAGCTCACGCGCACTGCGACTGGCATACATGCGGTCGTCCTCGCTGAGGACTTCTTTTTTCTGGTCGGCCGTCTCGATAGCACGGACCAATACCACTTCTCTCGCAATCTGCTCCTTCATGGTGCTCCTGTTTTTGTATGAAACGACAACTAGACAGGCAGATTGTGACGTACTTTTGTGTTTCAGGCCAACGCGTCCTCGGCCCGGAACAAATTATGCAGCAGATATATCAGGAAGGAAGCGATCCAGGCAGACCACAAGGTGTGCGTAAAAAATTGCGTACCTTGCAACTGCTGCTGCCAGCCTGCCGCCAAACCGCACAGCAACATGACACCGGCGAGCAAAAGCGCCGCGCGTGGCCGTCCGGGCAGGCAGAACAATGGCAAGGCCAGCATCCACCAGGCAGTGTTCGCATGCGTAGCGGGCAGGCAGGCCATGGCAGACGCGCTTGCCGGCAATGTTTCCAGCAAGCGCGTATACGGTTCCGCTCCACCATAGCGCAGCAAATCCGTGGGGCAGGGCACATCGCTGAAGAAAGAGAGCAAATAGATGCTTAGTGGCACCAGAATAGCCGACAGGGCCACGACGCGCAAGGCGCTGCGGCGTGAGGCAGACCATGCCAGCGGACGTAGCGTGTCCCAGACCGCCAGCACTATCGCAGCCGCGGCCAGCAAGGTCATGCAGAACTGGAAACTGCCCGCCCACGCGCTGCCAGCACCGGAAAATTGCCCGCGCGTCCCGTCGAACATGCTGTCGGCGATCATGAGATCGAGGTTGCTGTAATTGCCGATCCAGAGTATCAGCATGGCCGACAGCATCAAGACGCTATCGATGCCTTTGGGAGTTTTGACGAGTTTAAGCTTGGCCAACATGGGTGCACACATTTACTTGATGAGATGAAAGAGACTGGCCGCTCAAAAGCAGCAGCCATGCAAGTCATCGTACAGTGTGAATATGAAGAGAACATGACGGTACCCGCCGTTCACAACAAGGAAGGGGCAAGAGAGACAAGCGTCGACCTGAATGACGGATCAAAAGCGCTCTGGCATCACCGGCAAAAAAGCGCTCAGGACCGGCAACTTCGCACAACTTCGCCGTACGGACGACAAAAAGCGCGCGCCAGACGAAAAAAAACCCCACCATTGCTGGTGGGGTTTTTCTCTTACTGCGAATAACAAGCCTGACGATAACCTACTTTCACACTG
>NZ_JCAQAV010000086.1:0-4335 GCF_059617925.1 Janthinobacterium sp. JF4
TCGATAGCGGACGCACCCAGTCGGTGATGTTCGGCATCGCCATGCCGCTCAGGTAGCGTTGCGCATCGAAGAAGTGACGCCGCGGGGCGGGAGCAGCTTGCTCCCGCCCCGCGGCGCATGTGGCGCCTGGTTTTTCATGTCATTGCCGTGCCATGGCGGCAATGATTCCATTAGAATCAGGCATCGTCTTCACCACATTGCTTACGGAATGGAATACCTGGAATGATGAATGTCCTGACCCTCGAACATTTTGCCGCGCGCGTCAACGAGACGTTTATTGCGGCCAGCGACGCGAATGCCGCCTTTGTCCTGAAGGAGGTGCGCCCGCTGCCGTCAGCCACCGTGGAGGGCTTGATGCGCAAGCCGTTCAGTCTGCTGTTTCACAACAGCTCTCCTATCCTGTTCAGCCAGAAAATTTTCCAGATGCAGCATGATGCGTTTGGCGAAGTGGGTATCTTTTTGGTGCCGGTGGCGCGTGACAGCCACGGCTTTCTGTACCAGGCAGTGTTTAACTGAGGGCAGTACGGGGAGAAGGGCAGGGCGGGCGCCGCGATGGCGCCGCCTGCCTGGATGAATCAAACTTGGAGCCCCTAACAGAACCGTAGCGAGCGGCAGTGAGGCTCGGCGTCCCCGTTGGCCTGGGAAGCGCAACTGTGCGCATGCACGGGGACGCCGAGTCAGTGAGCATCGCAGGCCGCAAATCGCGACGCGCAGCAGGTTATGTCAGGTGCTCTTAATTGAATGACGGAAAATCACCTTGCAGGGCGATGCAGAAATTGACCGCCAGCATTGGCTGGCGGTTTTCGTGTGCTTGGCCGCTACCGGCAGCGCCGATCGCCGCCGGAGACAGCGAGACATTGGCTGGCGTCGCCGGCACGAATGCGGACGTGCCGCCAAGCGCAATCAAGCCATCGCCAGGAAGCGGTGTGTTGTGCTGCAGGGCGGCAGTGGGCTGGCGGTACACAGTGAGTTGATGGGTGTGATTCGGAATCTGCGTGACGTTCAACGTGACACTGTTGGTGCCGAAGGTCTCGCCCATCACGCGTGGCGTCAGGCCGGGTCCTTCGCCCTGGCTGCAGGGAGCGCGTCCCGTGAAGTTGGGCAATTGAAAGGTGGTGGTCCCATTGCCGCCATATTGCGTGCCGATCAAGGAAAACAGGGCGGCATGTTGCTGGATTTGCAGGGTGGCGCCATTACAGCTGGCCCACCCGTAGGGGGTGAAATTGAAACCGAAGACTTGTATTTCGCCAATGTATGGTGTTGTCACGGTAGATTCTCCTGAGCGATTTTAAGGGCTGCGTTTGCGTGCCGGCTGTTATTGCTGCGATGGGAAAATGCCTGCCCATGCGATGCAAAATGACGCGGTCAGGGTAGGCATGGTGTTCTCGTGCGGCAGGTTACCGCCTGCCGCGCCCGTGGCGGTGGTTGCCAGTGCATAGGCGGTCAGGCCGGTCAGATCGCTGGTGTACATCTTGTCGTTATTCGACGGGGCCGTCAGCAGCAGGTTGGCGGCCGGCACATTTGCCGTCGCCAGGGTGCTGTTCACATTGAACGGGTGCGTATGCTGCGGTAGCTGGGTTGCCAGCAAGGTCGCCGATTCGCTGCCGCCTCGTTGCCCGAGCACCCGGGTTGTCAGGCCGGGGCCGGTGCCCATATGCAGGGGAAGCTGGCCGCGCAGGTCGGGCACGGCAAAGGTGTTGACGCCGTCGCCGCCGTAGGTAGTGCCCAGCAGAACGTACAGTATTTCGTATTCGGCGATCGGTTTCAGGCTGCCGTCGCAGGCGAACCAGCCGGTGGGAATGCGGGGAAAGGAAAACAGGCGAATTTCGCCGACATAGGGTGTGGTCATGACTATGCTCCGTAAAAATTGGCGGATTCGTTAGTTGCGCGACGGGAAGATACCGCTCAAGGCGATATTGAAGTTGATTACCGAGAACGGCTGCATATTGCTATGTGCCTGATTGCCGCCGGCCAACCCCAAGGTCTGGCCGGAGAGGGTGACTTGCGGGCCCGCCGAACCATAGATGGATTCCGCGCCGCTGCCGCCAAACAGGGTGTTGGTGGGGTTTTTCGAGGTGCCGGGCGTCGTCACCGTATTGACCGCATGCGTATGCGCCGGCATCTGGGTCGATATCAAGGTGACCGCCTCCACCCCCGCCCGCGTGCCGATCTGGTAAGGGGAGGGTTGCCAGGCGCCATCGACGGAACCGCCCGCACCGACAGGGGTGCTGCCTTGTAAGTTAGGCAAGGCAAAGGTGGTACTGCCATTGCCGCCATAATAGGTACCCAACAGTGCAAACAGCGCCTGATTCTGCGCAATGGGCAGCAATTGCCCGTTACATCCTGCAAAGCCACGCGGCACAAAATTGAAGCCGCCCATCATGATTTGTCCTAGGTACACATCAGCCATCATTGTTCTCCCCACGGTTGGAATGCAATTAAATTTCAAACAGGAAACATTTTCCATTTGAAACCAATATTGCGTTTTAAAAAACCCTTTTTGTTATAGTTACTTTATTGATATATCGAGTTAGCATACGTTGTCATATGGCAAGCGTCAACATCTGTTGGCACTGTAAAAGAGCCCGGAACGGGCATCGCTGACGGCCTGAAATCACATTCATTTTTGTCTGAAAAACTCGGTATTGGAGATGTTATGTTGCGTATTTGCAACGATGTCGTCGGTCGTCCGGCGCTTTCTTTCCTGCTCGCTTTGTTTGCCGGAAAACGGCAGAGGATGGCGGATCGCGCCGCTGACAGGCGGCCAGTATCTGGCCGTTTCGCGCACGGGCTCGCTTCACTGTGCCTGCTGATGCTGGCGTTCGGCGCCCCCCCCGCGCAGGCGGCAGGCCCAAGCCTTATCTGCCCTCCCAATCAGAGTTTTACAGTTGCCTCGGGTGCCTCGTACCTCATCGACTTGTCGAGCTGCAATACCTTTGGCCTGAACGATAATGCCGCCACTGCATTGCACGGCACGATTACCGGCCTTACCAACAATCAGGATAACAAGGCGACCTACACCAATAATGGCGATGGCGCGCTGTCCGATACGTTTGTGCTGCTCGACGAGTCGCAAGGAGAGATCACCTTCACGGTGACCGTCTTGCCCGCTGCTGCTGCCTTCACCGTGTCGCCAGGCAGTTTGACGGCACCCGTGATCGGCGTGCCGTACAGCCAGGCCATGTCGGCGAGCGGTGGCGCGGCGCCCTACACCTATGCGTTGGAGTCAGGCGCTTTACCGCCTGGCATCAGCGTATCGGCGAGCGGCGTCATTTCCGGCACCGTGACGGCCACCGGCTCCTTTGCCTTTGGCGTCAGGGTCACCGATTCGACGGCAGGCACGCCGCAGGTGGTCATCAAGAACTATTCGGTGACGGTCGCCATACCGATCCTGTCCATCACGCCCACGGTCCTGGCGGCGGGCGGCTTGTCGACGCCCTACAGCCAGCAGATGTCCACCGCCAATGGCAGCGCGCCCTACACCTATGTGGTGGAATCGGGTGCCTTGCCACCGGGCCTGAGCTTGTCCTCCAGCGGTTTGTTATCGGGCACGCCCAGCGCCATCAATACCTATAACTTTGTGATCAAATCCACGGATGTCACGGGCGGCAACGGACCGTACAACACGTCCAGAGCCTATTCGATGGCGATCAACGCCCAGCCGCCACCGAGTATCACCGCCGTCACGCCTGCGTCCGGCCCTGTGACCGGCGGCACGGCCGTTACCATTGCCGGCACGGGTTTTAGCGGCGCGACGGCGGTGACCTTCGGCGCCACGGCAGCCACCGGCTTTACCGTCAACAGCGCCACGCAGATCACGGCCACGGCGCCCGCCGGCACGGGCACGGTGGATGTGCGCGTGACCACGACGGGCGGCACCAGCGCCGCTGGCGCCGCCGATCAATATAGCTATGTGGCGGCACCGTCGGTGAGCAGCATTTCGCCCACTTCAGGTCCTGTCACCGGCGGCACTACCGTCATCATCACCGGTTCGAATTTTGGCGGCGCGACGGCGGTGACCTTCGGCGCCACGGCAGCCACGGGCTTTACTGTCAACAGCGCCACGCAGATCACGGCCACGGCGCCGGCGGGCGCTGCTGGCACGATCGACGTGCGCGTCACTTCGGTCGGCGGCACCAGCACCGTCGGCGCGGCGGATCAATATACCTATGTGGCGGCACCGACGGTGACGAGCATTTCGCCCACGGCCGGCCCGGCCACTGGCGGCACCACCGTCACCATTACCGGCACGGGTTTTAGCGGCACGACGGCGGTGACCTTCGGCGCCACCGCAGCCACCGGCTTTACCGTCAACAGCGCCACGCAGATCACGGC
>NZ_JCAQAV010000087.1:0-4082 GCF_059617925.1 Janthinobacterium sp. JF4
TGCAGGGCTACATCATCGACGGCCACGCCTGGTATGACGAGCAATACAACGACAAGACGGCGCTGAAAGACGGCAAGCTGGCCATCGATTACGACTACACGCCCGTGCCGCCGCTGGAAAACCTGAAGTTCCAGCAGCGCATTACCGACCGCTACCTGGCCGACTTCGCCTCGCGCATCGCGGCGTAAGCGTCCAATCACCACCCTGCCCGCGCCCGCGCGGGCGCAACTGAACAACGGAGAACGATATGGGCCTGCCCCGCAAACTGAAAAATTTTAACTTGTTCCAGAACGGCGTCTCCTTCATGGGCATGGTGCCCGAAGTGACCTTGCCGAAACTGAGCCGCAAGATGGAAGAGTACCGCGCCGGCGGCATGAGCGGCCCCGTGTCCGTGGACTTCGGCAATGAGGCGCTGTCGCTGGAATGGAGCGGCGGCGGCCTGATCGCCGAAGCCCTGAAACAGTACGGCGCGCACTCGCACGGCGCTGTGCAACTGCGCTTTGCCGGCGCCTACCAGGAAGACGATGACGGCACAGTCGCCGCCGTCGAAGTCGTCGTGCGCGGCCGTTACAAGGAAATCGATATGGGCGCGGCCAAGATGGGCGACGACACCACCCACAAATACACGATGGCCTGCAGCTATTACAAGCTGATGATCGACGGCGCCACCGTCATCGAACTGGACTTCATGAGCGGCACCGAGAACTTCGGTGGCGGTGACACGAATGCCGCCATCCGCAAGGCCATCGGCCTGTAACCCCTTTTTAATCACACCACAACAAGGAACACACCATGCACAACGATACCCAAAACCAAGCCGTCATCGAGCTGGATGAACCGATCAAACGCGGCGACAGCTTCATCACCTCGCTCACCGTGCGTAAACCCAAGGCGGGCGCCCTGCGCGGCATTTCCCTGATCGAGCTGGCCAACCTGAACGTGTCGGCCCTGCAAATCGTGCTGCCACGCATCACCGAGCCAACCTTGACGGCGCACGACATCGCCAACATGGACCCGGCCGACCTGCTGGCCGTGGGCGCCGAGGTTGCCGGTTTTTTGGCGAGCAAAGCCGATCGTCTTTCTGTATCCCCGGCGAAGTAGAAGACGCCATGGCCGACATTGCCGGCGTCTTTCACTGGACGCCGGCAGCGATGGACGGCTTTACGATTGATGAACTGATGGCCTGGCGCGAACGCGCCAGACAACGAAGCGGAGCGGAATAGATGGCTGGTCGGGATTTGAAATTACAGGTAGTGTTTGCAGCGCTGGACAAAATCACCGGCCCGCTGAAAAAGATCATGGGCGGCTCCAGCGATACGGCCAAGGCATTGAAGGCCACCAGCGACCGCTTGCGCGACTTGAACGCCCAGCAAAAGAACATCAGCAAATTCCGCGAGCTGCATGGCGGCCTGGACGCCACCCGCGCCAAGCTGGAGGCGGCCCAGCAGAAGGTCGCCAGCCTGGCCGTCAAGATGAAACAGGCGGAGGCGCCCACGCGCGCCATGACGCGCGAATTTAACGCCGCCGTCAAAGCGGCCGGCGCCTTGACGACGGCAGGCCAGCAGCAGGCCCAGCAACTGCAGGTCATGCGCGAGCGCCTGGCGGGCGCCGGCATCGGCACCAAAGACCTGGCCAACCACGAGCGCACCTTGCGCCGCGAGATCGAGGCCACCAACAAAACCATGACGCTGCAGCAGCAGAAGCTGGCCAACGCGGCGGCCAAGCAGCAGCGCGTCACCAATGCCACCCAGCACGCCGACAAGCTGCGCAACAAGGCGGGCAACCTGGCAATGGCCGGCGCGGGCGCGACCGCCACGGGCGCCGTCATCGGTGCACCCGTCGTCAAGGGATTGAACGAGGCCAAGCACTATCAAACAGAAGTGGGCAGGGTCAACGCCCTGGGCCTGGGCGACAAAGTGTCAGCTGAAGCCGTCGCCTTCGCGCGCAACATGAAGACCTACGGCACCAGCCAGCTCGACAACCTGCAGCTCATGCGCGACGGCATGAGCGCCTTTGCCGATGTGCACCATGCGGAAATGGTCGCCCCTACCCTGGCAAAGATGAAGTTTGCCAATCACGCCTTCTTTGGTGAGGAAGAAGGCGCCGACAACGAACGCAAGTTCATGGACATGCTCAAGGTAATCGAACTGCGCGGCGGCCTGGAGAGCAAGGAAAAGTTTGAAGCCCAGGCCAATATCGTGCAGCAGGTTATCACCGCCACGGGCGGGCGCGTGGGGCCGAATGAATGGCTGAACATGATCAAGACGGGCGGCATTGCCGCCAAAGGCTTGAAAGATGACGCCTTTTACTACCAGATGGAACCGCTGGTGCAGGAAATGAGCGGCAATCGCGTCGGTACGTCCCTGATGAGCGCTTACCAGAACTTGTATCAGGGCCGCACCACCAAGCGCTCAGCCAGGAAGCTGGAAGAGTTCGGCCTGATTGGCGACAAGAGCAAGGTCAAGCACGACAAAGCGGGGCAAGTCTCGTTCCTCGATCCGGGCGCGCTGCTGGGCGCCGAACTGTTCCGAGAAAACCAGTTCGAATGGCTGGAAAAGGTGCTGTTGCCGCAACTGGCCAAGAAGGGCATCACGGAAAAGAAACAGGTGCTCGACGCCATCGGCAGCATCTTTTCCAACCGCACCGCGTCGAACCTGTATTCGCAGATGTACTTGCAGCGCGTGCAGATCCACAAAAATGAAAAACTCAACCGTGGCGCCGCCGATATCGGCCGGCTGGAAAAGCTGGGGCGCGACTCGGCGGCCGGCAAGGAACTGGAGGCGCAGTCCAAGCTGGCCAACTTGAAACTGACCATGGGCGAAAAAATCCTGCCGCTGTACGCGCAGGGGCTGGAACTGGCCATCATCGCCGTGCAGCGCTTGAATGGCTTCATGGAACGCAATCCGACCGTGGCCAAGGTCATGATTACCGCTTTTGCCGTGCTGGCCGGCCTGCTGCTGGTGCTCGGCCCGCTGATGCTGGGCATTGCCGCCATGATCGGCCCGTATGCCATGCTGCATGTCATGTTCGCCAAGATGGGCGTAAAGGGCGGCGTGCTCACGCCCATCTTGCGTGGCCTGGGCGGCGCCTTCATGTGGGCGGGACGCGCTGTGCTGTGGCTGGGCCGCGCCCTTCTGATGAACCCGATTGGCATTGCCATCACGGTCATTGCCGGCGCCGCCTATCTGATCTATAAATACTGGGAACCGATCAAGGCGTTTTTCACCGGCATCTGGTCGCACGTCAAAACGGCGTTTGCCGGCGGCATTGGCGGCGTCAGCGCCTTGATCGCCAATTGGTCACCGCTGGGCCTGTTCTATCGCGCCTTCGCGGGCGTGCTGGGCTGGTTCGGCATCACGCTGCCGGCCACGTTCACCGACTTCGGCGCCAGCATCCTGCAGCGCATTACCGCATCCTGGCAACCTATCGCCGCATTCTTCGCCGATATCTGGTCGCGCCTGCGCACCGTCTGCGCTGGCGGCATGGGCAACATCACGGCCCTGATTATCAACTGGTCACCCGTCGGCGTGTTCTATCAGGCGTTCGCGGGCGTCATGAGCTGGTTCGGCATCCAGCTGCCAGCCCAGTTCACCGAGTTCGGCGCCAACATCCTGCGTGGCCTGGTCAACGGCATTACCGGCTCGATGGGCGCCGTCAAGGACGCCATCGGCAATGCCGGTTCCAGCACCATTGCCTGGTTCAAGGAAAAGCTGGGCATCCACAGCCCGAGCCGCGTGTTTGCCCAGCTCGGCGACTACACCATGCAGGGCCTGGCCGTGGGCCTGGACCGCAGCGAGAGCGCGCCGATTGCCAAGGTATCGGGCCTGGCGCAGCGCCTGACGCAACTGGGCGCCGGCATCGCCATCGGCACGGCAACCGCCCTGCCCGTCAGCGCCTTCGACACGCGCGCGCCTCTGGCACAAGGCGGCTTCGGCTCCGGCATGACGATTCAAGGCGACAAGATCGAAATCACTTTCAACGTGCAGGCTGGCACCGATCCGCAGGCCATCGCGCGCGCGGTAAGCGCGGCGCTCGATCAGCGCGACCGCGAAAAGGCGGCACGCATCCGCTCGTCCCTGCGC
>NZ_JCAQAV010000088.1:0-3408 GCF_059617925.1 Janthinobacterium sp. JF4
CAAGACCCAGCGCCGTTTTCTGTTCGGCTGGATCAAGGAACGGGTGGCCATGTGAACACGACCACCTGGCGCCCGCTGGCCGCTGTTCTTCTGTGCGGCGCTCTGGCGGGCTGGACGGCGCAGGGCTGGCGCAAGGACGCCAGCATCGCCGCCCTGCAGCGGGTGGTGGCAACCCAAGCGGCCACCGCCGCCACCGCGCTGGCCCAGGCCACCGCCCGCGTGATTACCTTGGAGCGCGCCGCCGCCGCCGCCCTGGCGCAGCGCGCCGACCACCTTACCCAGGAGCAAACCCATGCGAAAACTGAACGTGACCGTTTCAGCCTTGATGTGCGCAGCGGCGCTGTGCGCCTGTCAATCCCCGTCACCAGCGGCCAGTGCGCCGCAACTGCAGATTCCACCGCTGCCGCAAGCCATCGGCAGGAAACGCGCGCCGAACTTGACCCAGCGACTGCGGCAGCTCTTGACGCCATTGCCGGCGACGGCGACGACGCCACCCGCCAGCTGAACGCCTGCATCGACGCCTACAACTTAGTACGAGACACCTACCATGTACAAACCGAATAGCCTGCGCCAGCATCTGGCCGCCGCCATCCCCGACCTGCAGCGCGACCCCGACCGCCTGCTGGTCTTCGCCGACGAGGGCAACGTGGTGGCATCGGCCACCGCCTCCCTCTCCTTCGAATACCGCTTCAAGCTCAACCTGATCGTGACCGACTACGCGGGCGACGCCGACGCCATCATGGTGGCCCTGATCGCCTGGCTGAAAGTCCACCAGCTCGACCTGATGGCCAACGAAGAAACCCGCAAGCACGGCATCGCCTTCGAAGTGGACTTCAACAACCATGAAACGGTGGATATTTCGATCAAGCTGGACCTGACCGAGCGCGTGGCCGTCAAGGCCAGCGAGGCCGGGCGCCTGGACATCAAGCACCTGGCCGAGATACAGCACATGCCCGCCTACGCGGACGAGTTCTGGAAGCTGTATGACGGCGACACCCTGCTGGCCGAATGGCGCACGCCAGAGGCGACAGCATGAGCGACGACCTACACGTGCTGGAAGCCTGGGCCGGCGCGCTGCTGGCCAAGCTGCAACCGGCCCAGCGCCGCGCCATCAATCACAAGGTCGCCATCGACCTGCGCCGCAGCCAGATGCAACGCATCAAGGCACAACAGGGGCCGGACGGCGCGGCCTATCCGGCACGCAAGCGGCGCAAGGAATTCAAGGGGAAGAATGGGCGCATCAAACGGCAGAAGGCGGCGATGTTCACCAAGATTCGCACCGCCAAACATCTGAAAGTGAAGGCGACCGGCGACCGGATCGAGGTCGGGTTCTTTGGCTGGGTGGCGCGCGTGGCGCGAGTACATCAATTTGGACTTAAGGAAAAATCGTCGAAAGGCAACTATTATCATGATTACCCTGCGCGCCCGTTGTTGGGATTGAAAGAGGAAAACTATTCATTGATTCGCGGAGCGATATTGAAATATATAAAATAAAAATATGCAATAATCGCCCGCAATAGAATTACATGCCTCTATGCTTCTTATTTAGCAAGAGGAAATGATGCGCCGAAAACCATTGAAACACCATTTTCAACGACAAAAAAATCTTTCCCTTCAAACGAAAATTTTCTTCCGCCACCAAACCGAAAAGTAACATTATTTAATTTTATCCCTTTTAATATTTTCACCGATCCAGAATTATTAAAATTTTTATATTTTCTTGATAACTCTGACAATTCAGAAAAGCGTGAAGTATCCAATGACTGCAAGGATATAATAATTTGTGAACCATATAGATCTGGAATTGAAAAAACCTCCCCATTACTATTCATTAGCTCATCATTAAATTTAACCTGTCCATAAACCGTTAGCTTTTTCTCTTTGCGATTATATATCAGCCTAGGCAATTCATTTTTAAAATTACCAATAAGCGTCAAGCTTGGCGAAATTTTTGAAGATTCATCCCAATGTGAGAATTTATCTTTTTCAATTGGAGTACGATAAAAATTAATTGTTGGTCGGAAATCTTTAATCATTTTGCCAACATCTTTCATCGCCCCTTTTGGCCAAAACTCTCCATCCACATAAACATAAATAGAATAAGGCTCACCATTTTCTTTTTGACTAAAAAGAAGTCCAGATATTTGCGGTGCCACCACCTTATCCCAATCATCTTTCTTATCAATAACCACCTTCTCCAAATAGCTTATATATTGCTGAACAACGGGGTCGGAATTAGGCAAATCAAAACTGTAATCCATACTCATCTGACCCAATGGCTGGACTGTTTTATTAATTTCAGTCAAGAGCTTCACTGCCCTAACCGCCTGCTCCTTGGCATCATCCTGCGCCTTACCATTCTCAATCATAGCCCCAATGATATTTATGATGAACGTTAATATCAAGCCAACCAATGTCGCCACACCCCATTTACTTAGCTTTCCAGTCGCATCTCTAAAACTTCCAAGTAAGGCAAGTATTCCCAGCCCACATGCGAATGTGGCTCCTAAAAATTTCACAATGACGATCCAGATTTCGGTGCTATTCATAGGATTTATTTCCCCATAGAGAAGAAGTCCATTGTACTTTACATCGTACGGAAAAATGAATCGATCAATGTCGAGGTAAAGGTAGACAACGGAATAAGGTTGCAAACAAATATATCAACCTTCTTCGACGTGCCTTCTTGCGCGGACTTCGGCAACATACACTGCATGAACGCCGACCTGTCCGACCTCCTCCGCTTGCTGCAAAACCTGATCCGCCTGGGCACCATCGCCGAGGTCAAAGGGGCCAAGGCGCGCGTACGGCTTGGGCCGACACTCACCACGGAATGGCTGAAATGGGCCACACGGCGCGCCGGCAGCACGCGCACCTGGTCGGCGCCCACGGTCGGCGAACAGGTGATCGTCTTTTCCCCTGGCGGCGATCTGACGCGCGGCATCATCGTGCCAGCGCTGTACTCGCAGGCATTTGACGCGCCCGAAACCAGCGACAGCATCCACACCACGCATTACCCCGACGGCGCCGTGGTGCAGTACGACCACGCGGCCCATGCCCTGACTGCCCTACTCCCCGGCGGCACGGCCACCATCACCGCCGACAAGGTGACATCGAACGCGCCGAGCACCATTTGCACTGGTGACCTGACCGTCATGAAAAACCTGATCGTCATGCAAGCGGCGACCGTCAACGGCGCCACCGCGCTGAACGGCGGCGTGAACGCCAAGGCTGGCGCCGCTGGCGGCGTGGCCATGGCCGTGCAAGGCACTGTCAAAGCCAGCGAGGACGTGCTGGCCGGCGCCATCAGCCTGGCCAAACACCCGCACGGCGGCGTCAAGCAAGGCGGCGACCAGTCGGGCGGGCCGCAATCATGATGGGCATGCACGCCGCCACCGGGCGCAGCCT
>NZ_JCAQAV010000089.1:0-3147 GCF_059617925.1 Janthinobacterium sp. JF4
TGTCCAGGCTGCCGGCGTTGATGGTCAGCTGATTGGCCACCGTCGTGGCATTGCGATGGTCGAAGGTGGCGGCCGTGATGTCGAGCTTGCCATTGCCCGTGATCTTGCCGTGCTGGTTGTTGAATTGTCCTGCGTTAATCGCCAGGATGCCGGCGCCCGCATGCTCCAGCTTGCCATTGACGTTCGTCAACACCGTCGCGTTCAGAGCCAGGTTAGCGCTGTTGCCGGCGATGCGACCGGCCGTGTTGTCAAGTTTACCAGTGGTAATGGCGGTATCGCCCGTGCCCGTCTGCACGATCTCGCCACTGGCGTTGTTCAGGTTGGCCACGTTCAGTTGCAACTGGCCGGCCACCAGCTGGCCCTGGCTGTTCACCAGAGACTGGGCATTGTTCGCGTTGGCGGTGATGGCCAACACGTTGCTGGCGGAAACCACCGCCTTGTTGGTCAATACGTCGCCGCTGCGCGCGGTGATAGCGATGTTGGCGGCGCCCGTCTGGCTACCCGACAAATCGACCGATGCGCCTGTCAATTGAGCGCTACCCGCCGCGAGGTTCTGCCCGCTCGCCTGCAAGACGCCATCCGCGTTGATGGTCAAGTCGCCCGCAGTGCCCAGGCTACCGTCCGCTTTCACGCCGGCGCCCAGCAAGCCGCTGCTGGTGACTTTGCCTGCCGTAATATGGGTGTTGTTGACGGAGGCAATGGAGCCGCTGTTGTTCAACAAGCCACCCACCGTCAGTTGCTGATTGCGACCCGCATACAGCAGACCGGCGTTGTTCAGGTCACCGCTCACTTTGGCCGTCAGGTCCGTACCGGCGCTCACTGTTCCCTGCTGGTTCAGCAAGGTCACAGCATCCAGACGCAATTTGTCCGCCTGTAACACGCCGCGCGTGTTGTCGATATTTACGCCGCCCACATGCAAGTCGGCAGTCGCTGCCATCACGCCGTCCGTATTGTTCAGTACACCTTTGCTGCCGATGTCGGCCGCTGCAGCCGAGGTGATGCGGCCCTTGCTGTTGTCCAGCACGCCCGCCTGCAGATTCAAGATGCCCGTGCCCGCGTGCTCGATCTTGCCTTCCTTGTTTGTGACGCTGACGGCATCGATGTTCAAGTTTGTGCTGTTGACGGCAATGCGTCCGGCCGTATTGTCCAGATCACCGGTCTGGATGACCGTGTTACCCGCGCCCGTTTGCAGCACCGTGCCCTTGGCGTTGTCCAGATTCCCCACAAGCAGATCCAGCAGGCCCGCCTGCAAGGTACCTTCCGTGTTGTGCAGGGAGGCGCCCGTCGTGACGTTCAACGTGCCCGACGTCGTCACCACGGCCTTGTTCGTGCTGATATCGCCTTTGGTTGCCGTCAGGCCGATGTTCGCGGCGCTGGTCTGGCTGCCGCCGATGTCGAGCGTGGCGCCTGTCAGTTTGGCATTGCCTGCCGCCAGGACCTGGCCATGCGTAGCCAGCGATTGCGTGGTATTCAGGGTCAAGTCGCCAGCCGCGCCCAGCTTGCCATCGGCCTGCATGCCCGCGCCGAGCAAGCTGCTTGCGCTGCTGTCGAGCGTTGCCGCCGTCAGACTGGTATTGCCCTGTGCCGCGATCACGCCTGTGTTCGTGATGGCCCCTGTTGCGGTCAGGGATTGATTCCCAGTCGCATAAAGGCTACCCGTATTGCTCAAGGTATCGAGTGTGGTATTCAGGTTACCGCCGGCAAACACGTTGCCTGCGGTATTGTTCAAGTTCTCCACATTCAAGGTGGCGTTGCCGGCCACGGCCTGCAATTGGCCCTTGGTGTTGTCGATATCGCCACCGGACAGTTGCAGATGACGCCCTGCCGCCACCGTCCCTTCCATATTGTCCAGGCTGTTCACGTTCAATGTGGCATCCTGCGCCGCCACGATGCGGCCTGTGTTGTTCAGCAAGGTAGTGGCCTTCACCAGCGCATCGCCATTGCCCTCGATCTTGCCGCCCGTGTTGTCCAGCTGGCCGGTGGCGCTCACCGTCATCAGTCCAGTGCCCGTCTGTGCCAGGCTGCCGCTGCGGTTGTCCAGCGTGCCGGCGTTCACCGTCAACTGATTGGCCACCGTCGTTGCATTGCGGTGGTCGAAAGCGACTGCTGTGATATCAAGCTTGCCATTGCCCGTGATCTTGCCGAACTGGTTGTTGAACTGCCCTGCGTTAATGGCCAGCACGCCCGCGCCAGCATGCTCCAGCTTGCCATTGACGTTCGTCAACACCGTGGCGTTCAAGGCCAGGTTCGCGCTGTTGACGGCGATGCGGCCCGCCGTGTTGTCGAGTTTGCCGGTGGTAATGACAGTGTCGCCGGTGCCCGTCTGCACGATTTCGCCGCTGGCATTGTTCAGGTTCGCCACGTTCAGCTGCAGCTGGCTGGCCACCAGCTGGCCCTGGCTGTTCACCAATGACTGGGCATTGTTCGCGTTGGCCGTGATGGCCAGCACGTTGCTGGCGGAAATCACCGCCTTGTTCGTCACAACATCGCCAGTATTTGCCGTGATGGCGATGTTTGCTGCGCCCGTCTGGCTACCCGACAAATCGACCGATGCGCCTGTCAATTGAGCGCTGCCCGCAGCCAGGTTCTGGCCGCTCGCCTGCAACACGCCATCGGCGTTGATGGTCAAGTCGCCCGCCGTGCCCAGGCTGCCGTCCGCTTTCACGCCAGCGCCCAGCAAGCCGCTGCTGGTGACTTTGCCAGCCGTAATATGGGTGTTGTTGACGGAGGCAATCGACCCTGTGTTGTTCAGCAAGCCACCCACCGTCAGCTGCTGGTGGCGGCCCGCGTACAGCAAGCCAGCGTTGTTCAGGTCACCGCTCACTTTGGCCGTCAGGTCCGTACCGGCGCTCACTGTTCCCTGCTGGTTCAGCAAGGTCGCCGCGTCCAGACGTAAATTGTCCGCCTGCAACACGCCGCGCGTGTTGTCGATATTCACACCGCCCACATGCAAGTCAGCAGTCGCTGCCATCACGCCGTCGGTATTGTTCAGTACGCCCTTGCTGACGATGTCCGCCGACGCGGCCGAGGTGATGCGGCCCTTGCTGTTGTCCAGCACGCCCGCCTGCAGATTCAACGCACCCGTGCCCGCGTGCTCGATCTTGCCGTCCTTGTTCGTGACGCTGACGGCATCGATGTTCAAGTTTG
>NZ_JCAQAV010000090.1:0-3019 GCF_059617925.1 Janthinobacterium sp. JF4
CAGCACTGCCAAGAGAAGATTCCGGCATTTCCCCTATTTGCCGAGGACAGAGCCTTATTTTTTGAACTTCGCGCACGGGTCAGGGCGCGGCTGCGCCGGCATCGTTTGCGTCAGGTCGAACGTGCCCTGGTAGCCGCTGCCGCCCTGCTCCAGGTAGCCGATGCTGCGTACGTTCAGTTGCGGATCGGCCAGCTTCAGCCAGCGGGGCACGCCGATATCCTTGCGCACATGCGCATTGCCGGCGATCAGCACCACGTCGCGCGGCGCCTGGTCGCGGATCAGCTTGGCCATCCAGATATCGCGCGCCACCTGGGCGTTGACGACACCTTTCATCATCATGTCGGGCAGCATATTGCAGCGGGCCGCCTGGACTGCCTTCTGTTGCCCGTCCAGGATGTCGGCCGGCACGGGCGCTGTCAGGTACGTGGCCACCATGGCGGGCGGCATCGACCACTGGATGCCGTCACGCACGATGCGCGACGCATCGGCCGGCGACAGGTTGCCGGCGACCAGGCTCAGCTGGTAGCTGATGACGAGGTCCAGCACGGGCCGGTACAAGCTCCAGTCCCAGCGCGGCTGTTCCATCACGCGGATGATGCAGTCGGGGTCGGCGCAATCGCGCGCGGCGCGCGTCAGCAAGTCCTGGTTTTCCCGGTCGAACTGCGCCATGACGATCACGGGACGCCAGCCGGCCGCCAGCCGGCGGCGCAATTCCTCGACGCGCAGGCGCTGGCCTTGCGCATTGTCATGCACTTCCCCCAGCAGCAACACTTGCGGATTGGGCAAGGTGTCGGCCACGGGCGCGGGAGCGGGCGGCGCTTCCTTTTTCAGCAAGCTGCCGCAGGCGGCCAGCGCCAGCACGCTGCACAGCAGGGCGGCACGCGCGCCGGCGCGGAAAATCACGGTCTTCATGTAAGCGGTATCCAAAGTGGCGATGCGCCAGATTGTACCGTCTCAGGCCGGCGCGGGCAGCTTGCGGCGCTCCAGTACTTCAAACAGGGCCATGCCGGCCAGCATGGCGCCGGCAAACAGCCAGGCCTTCGGCTGGCCCGCCAGCAGGGAGACGAGGGCGGGACCGGGACAGAAACCGGCGATGCCCCAGCCCGCGCCAAAGGCCAGGCTGCCCAGCAGCAAGCGCCGGTCGATGCGCCGCGATACTGGCAATTGCATGGGCTCGCCCAGCAGCGCCGTGCTGCGCCGCCGCGCCAGCCAGAAGGCAGGCAGGGCCACGGCGATGGCGCCGCCCATCACCAGCGCCAGCGACGGGTCCCAGGCGCCGGCCAGGTCCAGGAAAGCGAGCACCTTGGCCGGGTTGCTCATGCCGGAGACGATCAGGCCCAGGCCAAAGACGAGGCCGCTCAACAGGGAAAAGATCAGCTTGCTCATAGGTGGCGCAACAGATAGACGGTAAGGAAACCGGCCGCCATGAAAGCCATGGTGGCCGCCAGCGAACGCGGGGACAGGCGCGACAGGCCGCACACGCCATGGCCGCTGGTGCAGCCGGCGCCATAGCGCACGCCTACGCCCACCAGCAGACCCGCGACGATCAGGGCGGGCGGGCCCGCATCGATCTGCACGGGCGGCAAGGCTTGCCACACTTGGTACAGCAGGGGCGTACCGATCAGGCCGGCGAGAAAGGCGATGCGCCAGCCCAGGTCGCCACTGCGCGGACGCAGCAAGCCACCGAGGATGCCGCTGATGCCGGCGATGCGGCCATTGAACAAAATCAAGAGCGCAGCCGCCAGGCCGATCAGCATGCCGCCGGCCAGCGAGGTCCATGGCGTGAAGTGCTGCCAGGCTATGCTCATGGCAGGATCAATCCGCTTCGTCGTTGAACGGGGCGCGCGGCGCGCAAAATTGCGCATACAGCACTTGCAGCACGGCCAGCACGGGCGCGCTGGCGACGCGGTAATAGATCTGCTTGCCGTCGCGCCGCGTGGCCACCAGCATTTCTTCGCGCAGCACGCCCAGCTGCTGCGACAGGGTCGGCTGGCCGATGCCCACTTTTTGTTCGAGGTCGCTGACGCAATGCTCGCCCTGAGATAGCTGGCACAGCAGCATCAACCGGTCGGCATTGCCCATGGCCTTGAGCAGCGAGCTGGCCTTATAGGCTGAGCCACGCATGGCGTCGAGATTGTATTCGGCGTGTTGTGTTGCGACTGTCTCCATCGTGCCCTCCCACAGGCGGTCATATTGATCATCATGCGATAAACAATATACTAATCAATATACTGTTTTCCTGCTGGCGATTCGCACAAAAAAACAACAGTGTTTTTCGGCGATAGCGTGCTCATGCCAAGTGTGCGGCAGCGATCACGTTTACGCTATCAGAATGACAAATATTCGTAATAAACAGGAAATAAACGTATCAAAATTGTCACGATCCATGCTGTAATGGGAGGTCAGCGGAAAAACCATGATACGCCCCCGTACAGGCGAATTGTCCGCCCATGCGCAAGCCGGTTTCGGCTGCGCCACGCGGTGAACGACAGGGAGATCAAGATGGGAATCAATCAGCCGTTATGCCTGGCCTTGCTGGCGCTGTCAGCCAGCGCATGGAGCGTAGCGGCAGTCAGCGACACCACGGCCGGCAACTTGCAGGAAGCCGACGAACGCGTGACAATCGATGAAAGCATCAGCTTGAATAATAATCCCGGCTGGGAAACGCCGGACTTGCCGTATGCACGCCTGCTGGCCAGCAGCAGCGCGACCGCGGCACCGCACTGGAGCATCAGCGGCGCGCGTCATGCGGCCCTGGCGCCGCCCAGGCCCATGACGGCCGCGCCCGCACAGCAAGCGAACGTGCCGACCCCCGTGCCTGAAGCGAGCATGGTCTCGTTGCTGCTGGTGGGGTTGGGCCTGGTGGCCTTGAGCATGCACGGTGAAAAACAGGAAAAATTCGATAACTGACGGCGCCAGCACCGGCTAGGCGCTGCTGCAAAACATTCCGCCCGGTGCGGAATGTTTTTTATGGGTGCGCCCAGCATGGGCGCACTCCTGTGGGTGAAAGTCCCGCCGT
>NZ_JCAQAV010000091.1:0-2597 GCF_059617925.1 Janthinobacterium sp. JF4
CCGGCCAGCTTGCCCAATCCGACGGCGGAAGCGGCCTACACTGCGACCCTGACGGCGGCGGGCGGCACTGCGCCGTACAGTTATGCCGTGATTGGCGCCTTGCCCGCTGGCCTGAGCCTGAACGCCTCCACCGGCGTGCTGTCCGGCACGACGAACGTGGCGGGCAGTTTCCCGTTCAGCATCAAGGTCACGGACAGCAGCACGGGCGTGGGCGCGCCGTTCAGCGCCACCAACAGCTATACCCTGGCCGTCGCCGCGCCAGCTCTGAGCCTGACGCCGGCCAGCCTGGCGCCCATCCGCGCCGGCGACGCGTATAGCCAGACCTTCACGGCGGCCGGTGGCGTCGCGCCGTACGCGTATTCGCTGAGTAGCGGCGCCTTGCCTGCCGGCCTGGTGCTCGATGCGGCCAGCGGCGTATTGAGCGGCACACCGAGCGCGTTTGGCAGTTTCGCATTTACCATCAGCGCGGCGGACGCGCACCAGTTCACGGTGCAGCTGGCGTTGACCCTGCAGGTGAACCAGGCGCCGCCACCGGTGCCGAATGAAACGGCGACCACCTCGGCCAACCAGGAAGTGAGCCTGACGATTGCCTCCACCGATGGCAGCCCGATCACGGGCGTGACCATCGTCACGCCGCCGCAGCACGGGACGGTCACGGTGGTGTCGAGCGGTGCCTCGGCACGCATGGCGCGCGCCGTGGGCGCGAGCTTCAAGGTGACGTATGTGCCGAATGCCAACTATTTTGGTCCGGACGCCTTCAGCTACACGGCGACGGGCCCTGGCGGCACGTCCGCGCCGGCCACGGTCAGCGTGACGGTGGCGCCGCAGCCGGTGCCCGTGCCTGTCGCCAAGACGGCGACGGTACTGGCCGGCACGCCGGTGACGTTGAACGTGACGCAGGGCGCCACCGGTGGCCCGTTCACGGCGGTGGCGATTACCGCGCAACCGGCCAGCGGCACGGCCGTCGTCAATGGCATGGACATCGTCTACACGCCAGGCATCAACACCAGCGGCGACGTCAGCATCGGCTACACCGTGTCGAACGTGTTCGGCACCTCGGCGCCGGTGACGTCGACGATTGCCGTCAATCCGATGCCGCAGGTGACGAGCCAGAGCGTGACGGTGGTGGCCGGCCTGACGGCCAATGTTGACCTGACGGCGGGCGCCACGGGCGGCCTGTTCACGGCGGCCAATGTACTGAGCGTAGCGCCGGCGGAGGCGGGCAAGGCGGTGGTGCGCGACGTGGGCACGGCTGGCAAGCCGTCGTACCAGCTGAGCTTTGCGGCCTCGGGCAAGTTTGCCGGCGCAGCCGTCGTCAGCTACACCCTGAGCAATGCGTATGCCACCTCGAAACCGGGCCTGGTCAACGTGACGGTGACGGCGCGGCGCGACCCGTCGGTCGATCCGGAAGTGATCGGCCTGCAGGCGGCGCAAGCCGATGCGGCGCGGCGCTTCGCCAGCGCGCAGCTGTCGAACTTCACGCAGCGCCTGGAAAGCCTGCATGGCGACGGCTGGGGAAGGTCGAGCTTTGGCCTGAGCCTGACGCCGCCGAACGACAGCGGCAACCCGACGGCGGCGCTGGCGCGCTGGCAGGCGGACGAAGCGGACCGCGTGTTCGGCACGGCAGTGAAACCGTTCATGCGCAAGGCGGCGTTGCGCCAGCCTGACACTGGTTTCAGCAGCGAGCGGCAGCAGGCGGATGTCAGCCAGGCGACGAATGGCTTGCCGGACATGCCGCAAAAGCCGGACGCGCAGAAGCAGGCCTTGTCGCTGTGGCTCGGTGGCGCGGTGGACTTCGGCCAGCACTATGTGAATGGCCGCGAGACGGGCTTCCGTTTCCGCACCAATGGCGTGAGCGTGGGCGGCGATTACCGCCTGAGCGACCTGGCGACCCTGGGCGTGGGCGCCGGCTTCAGCCATGACCGCAGCGACGTGGGGCAGCACGGCAGCCGCAGCACGGCCGACAGCGCCGTGGCGGCCGTGTATGGCAGCCTGCGTCCGAGCAAGGGCGTCTTCCTTGACGGCGTGTTCGGCTACGGTACCTTGCAATACGACGCGTCGCGCTACCTGTCCGATGGCAGCGGTTTCGCCACGGGCGAGCGGGACGGTAAGCAGGTGTTCGGCGCGCTGGTGGGCGGCATGGAGATGCGCCATGAGACCTGGATGTGGTCGCCGTATGGCCGCGTGGAACTGATGTCGGCCAGGCTCGATCCGTACACGGAGAAGGCGGCGGGCATCAACGCGCTGAGCTACTTCAAGCAGACGGTGCGTTCGCGCATCGGCGCGCTGGGCGTGCGTGCCGAGGGCATCTATGTGGGCGGCCTGGGCACGTGGTTCCCGCGCGCGCGGCTCGAGTACCGGCACCAGTTCCAGGGCGCCGACGATGCGCGCCTGGCATATGCCGACCTGGTGGCCGACGGCCCCGTGTACGTGATCCGCACGGTGCCGCAGCAGACGGGCAACTGGACGGCTGGGCTGGGCGTGAAACTGCTGCTGTCGAATGGCATGACCATCACCTTGGACTACAACAGCAATCTGAACATCGATAGCGGACGCACCCAGTCGGTGATGTTCGGCATCGCCATGCCGCTCAGGTA
>NZ_JCAQAV010000092.1:0-2566 GCF_059617925.1 Janthinobacterium sp. JF4
TCGAATTTTGGCGGCGCGACGGCGGTGACCTTCGGCGCCACCGCAGCCACGGGCTTTACTGTCAACAGCGCCACGCAGATCACGGCCACGGCGCCAAGCGGTTCCGGCACGGTCGATGTACGCGTCACCACGACGGGTGGCACCAGCGTCACCAGCGTCGCTGATCAATTTACCTATGTGGCAAAGCCGGTGGTTAGCAGCATTTCACCCACCTCAGGTCTGGCCACCGGCGGCACCACGGTCACCATTACCGGCACGGGCTTTACCGGCGCGACAGCCGTGACCTTTGGCGTCACGGCGGCCACCGGCTTTACGGTCAACAGCGCCACGCAGATCACGGCCACGGCGCCAGCGGGCACGGGCACGGTGGACGTGACTGTCACCACACTTGGTGGCACCAGCGCCGCCGGCGCGGCGGACAAGTTCACGTATGTGGTGGCACCGACAGTTACCGGCCTGTCGCCGGCGCAAGGCCCCACCAGCGGCGGCACCACGGTCACCATCACGGGGTCGAATTTTGGCGGCGCGACGGCGGTGACCTTCGGCGCCACGGCAGCGACCGGCTTCACCGTCAACAGCGCCACACAGATCACGGCCACGGCGCCAGCCGGCTCGGGCAGGGTCGATGTGCGCATCACCACGGCTGGCGGTACCAGCGTTGCGGTTACAGCGGATCAGTTCACGTACGTGGGCGCACCAGTGGTGAGCGGCCTGTCGCCCACGGCTGGTCCAACGACGGGCGGCACCAGCGTCACGATCAATGGCAGCGGCTTTAGCGGCGCCACGGCAGTGACATTTGGCGCCACCGCAGCCACCGGCTTCACCGTCAATAGTGCCACGCAAATCACGGCCACGGCGCCAAGCGGTTCCGGCACGGTCGATGTTCACATCACCACTATTGGCGGCACCAGCGCGACCATTGCCGCTGACCAGTTCACGTACGTGCTGGCACCGACAGTTACCGGCCTGTCGCCGGCGCAAGGCCCCACCAGCGGCGGCACCACGGTCACCATCACCGGCAGCGGTTTTAGCGGCGCCACGGCGGTGACTTTCGGCGCCACGGCGGCGACGGGCTTTACGGTCAACAGCGCCACGCAGATCACGGCGACGGCGCCAGCCGGCAGTGCTGGCACGGTGGATGTGCGCGTCACCGCCATTGGCGGTACCAGCGCCACCAGCGTCGCCGATCAATTTACGTATGTGGCGGCACCGGCAGTCACGGGCCTGTCGCCTGCGGCTGGTCCCACCACAGGCGGCACCACGGTCACCATTACCGGCACGGGCTTTGGTGGCACGACAGCCGTGACGTTTGGAGCCACCGCAGCAACCGGTTTCACCGTCAACAGCGCCACACAGATAACGGCCACGGCGCCAGCCGGCTCTGGTACGGTCGATGTGCGCATCACCACGGTTGGCGGTACCAGTGCTGCGGTTGCAGCGGATCAGTTCACGTATGTGGGCGCACCGGTGGTGAGCGGCCTGTCGCCCACGGCCGGTCCAACGACGGGTGGCACCAGCGTGACGATCAACGGCAGCGGCTTTAGCGGCGCCACGGCAGTGACATTTGGCGCCACCGCAGCCACCGGCTTCACCGTCAATAGTGCCACGCAAATCACGGCCACGGCGCCAAGCGGTTCCGGCACGGTCGATGTACGCGTCACCACGACGGGTGGTACCAGCGCCACCGGGGCAGCGGACCAGTTCACCTATGTGGCGGTACCGGTAGTCACCGGCATTGCGCCCGCTTCCGGCGCCATTACCGGCGGCACCAGCGTGGTCGTTACCGGCACGGGCTTTGGCGGCGCCACGGCGGTGCGATTCGGTGGCGCCAATGCCACCAGCTTCACAGTCAACAGTGCTACGCAGATCACGGCCACCAGTCCATCGGGCAGCCTGGGCGTGGTGGACGTGAAAGTCACCACGGTTGGCGGTACCAGTGCAAACAACGCTGCGGATCAATTTACGTATATCCCGACCGGCGTCATCACGTTTGTAACACCGACTGCGACATCGGTGCCCTTGGGGAATAGCTTGACCAACGTGGCTACTTCCAGCCTCGCGGGCGGCAGTTATGGCGCCATCAGCTATACCAGTTCGAATATGGGCGTGGCCACCGTCAGCAGCTCAGGCGTCATCACGCCCGTGGCCGCAGGTACCAGCAGCATCACCGCGACGCAGGCCGCAGTGGCAGGCGTTAATGCCCAGGCAGCGCAAAGCTATACCTTGACGGTGACGTCCGCGATGGACATCACGCCAGCCAGCTTGCCGGGCGCGACTGTTGGTACGGCTTACAGCCAGCAACTGACGGCCAGTGGCGGTATCGGGCCATACGCGTTTGCGGTCACCGGTAGCGTCCCGGCCGGGATGACGCTGAGCGCTAGCGGCATACTGAGCGGTACGCCAACGGCAGCCGGCAGTTTTGCGCTGAGCGTCAAAGTGACGGATACACGTCAGTTCACGGCAACGAAAAACTATACCTTGGCCGTGGCGTCGGCGACGCTCGCCCTGACCCCGGCCAGCTTGCCCAATCCGACGGCGGAAGCGGCCTACACTGCGACCCTGACGG
>NZ_JCAQAV010000093.1:0-1952 GCF_059617925.1 Janthinobacterium sp. JF4
CTGTACTCACCGTGAAAGGGTGATGTCCTAGGCCTCTAGACGATGGGGACAGAAATCTGTCCTGAATGCGCTACTTTGCATCCTGACCCGGTACTGCAGCAATATGGCAGAAACAAAAAAAGCCTGACTTGTCAGGCCCGTTCAGCACTGCACTCTTACTTTACAACTAAATCCTGGCGTCCCCAAGGGGATTCGAACCCCTGTACTCACCGTGAAAGGGTGATGTCCTAGGCCTCTAGACGATGGGGACCTGTGCTGGCTTTACTCTCAGCGGACTCTTCGTTGAAGGCTTTGCTTAGCCCCTCAAAAAAGCGTGCGCGAAGTTTAACACGAAGCGATTCACGAAATCAACTGCCGGCCTTCTTTTTTCCACCTTATTTGCATCACTCCTCCCTATGAGGACAGGATAATGGCAAGAAGATATCGGCGCGCCAGAGACGCGGAGAAAACCGCGCCAACCTTCTGGCGCGGCAAAAGCATTCCTTAGCGCAAGACCTCGTCCGCATTGACGATGCGCACATCATGCATCTGGTGCAGATATGCCTCCAGGTAGCCCTTGTGCGATGCGCCGACGATGACCAGGGTGCGCATGCCCGGACGCGCCGCCATGATCTCGCGGATATTCGACGCCATGCGCAAGTTGCGCACCTCCCAGGAGGCCACGTAGTTGCGGCCATAACGCTGCGGCGACGGCTCTTCCAGCGCCGCGCCAAAATCGCCGCGGAAGGCCAGATCCGCCTCGGCGCGTCCGTTATAGGCGCGATAGATCGCCAGCACGCCCGCAGGCGTATTCAATTGCCCCTCAAACCCGACGTGAATGCGCTTGCGCTCCGCCGAAAAGGGATTGTCCCAGGCCTTCCTGATCGCCTTGACATAAGCCTTTTCATCGTCGACAGGCATATCGGATGTATGGTCATCCATGCCATGCACGCGCTCGTGCCCGCTCTTCGCCGCCAGCACGGCAGCAATCTGATAGCTCTCGTTGCGCTGCGCCAGCAGGGAATTGAGGTCTGCGGCCATGGGCTCGTTCACGCCATCACCGGCGCGCCGCTCATCCACAGGCAGACGCAGCCATTGCACCAGCGCCGATGCACGCTCGCCACCGGCCAGGAACAGGGAGGCCAATGTGCGCTGCTGCGCGGCAGACGGCGCCGCTGGCCAGGCCGCCAGCAAGCGCTCCGCCTGCGCCGTGGCCGCGATCACAGCCAGGCCCGTGGCAGCCCGCGCGACGGAAGTGTCATAGCAATAGGTTTTCACCGTATCGTCATAGCGCTGCGGATAAGCACGCAAGTAAGCGCATTGCAAGCCGGAAAGCGCCTCGATCGCAATCGCGTCCGGCCGCCAGCCCGCCAGGCGCTCGTTGAGCAAGCTCAATTGAGACGGATCAAACGATTTCGGCAATTGCGCCAAATGGGGCGAACCAAGCACCAGCACGTCATTGGTCGGGCCCTTTTGCAACTTCAGCGCACCGGGATCGAATCTCGCCGCAGGCGGCGCGTCCGCGTGCGCGGGAACATGAATAACAGCAGCAAGAAAAAAACTGGCAAATACGCGGTGCATCCTGTCTCCTCAATGTAATGGTCCATTTTTTATCCGCGGGCATGATGAAATCAAGCCGCCCGCCAAATGTAACCACTCCGCGAATCACTGTCAGTTATATCCATGCAACCAATAGGCACAAAAAAAGCCGCCCGAGGCGACTTTGATTTATTCATTTCTATTTACCGCCTGCTTCCGCGCTATCGGTGGAGGTTTGCGGGAGCTAACCGCTGACCTCTTGCATGCCATGCAAGCGCGCTAACAGCTTATATTCCCCCGAGGGGTATGGCGGAAATATTCCGGGCATAAAAAAATCCGCTCGAGGCGACTTTGATTATTATGTGATTTCTGCGCTGTTGGTGGAGGTTTGCGGGAGCTAACCGCTGACCTCTTGCATGCCATGCAAGCGCGCT
>NZ_JCAQAV010000094.1:0-1929 GCF_059617925.1 Janthinobacterium sp. JF4
TGACCGTGTATCCCTGGATCGCGGAAACCATCGAAGTGCGCGGCACGCTGTTGCAAGCCGGCGCATCCCATACCATCGACACCCTGACCATCTATCCATGAGCACATACTTTGCCATCCTGACCGAAGTGGGCGAGGCCAAACTGGCCAACGCCATCGCCCTGGGTCAAACCCTGAAACTGAAAAGCCTGGCCGTGGGCGACGGCAACGGCAATCTGCCCATGCCTGTGCGCACGCAAAAGACACTCGTCCACGAAGTGCGCCGCGCTGGCCTGAACCAGCTGACCATCGACCCGGCCAACGCCAGCCAGATCATCGTCGAGCAAGTCTTGCCCGAGGACGTGGGCGGCTGGTGGATACGCGAAATCGGCATCTTTGACGAGGCCGGTGACCTGTGCGCAGTGGCCAACTGCCCGCCCAGCTACAAGCCCCTGATGGCCGAAGGCAGCGGGCGCACGCAAGTGGTGCGCATCGTGCTGATCGTCGCCAGCACGGCCGCCATCGAACTGAAAATCGACCCGTCCGTCATCCTGGCCACGCGCAAGTATGTCGATGACCAGGACATCATCGTGCGCGCCTACAGCGACGCGCAACTGGCCAAGCACCTGGCCGCTGTTGACCCGCATCCACTGCTGGCGAAGGTCGCCTATGTCGATCAGCAAGACGCCAGCGCGCGCGCCTATGGCGATCAGCAACTGGCCAAGCATCAGGCGGCTCTTGATCCGCACCCGCTGCTGGCGAAGGTCGCCTACGTCGATCAGCAGGACACCAGCGCCCGCGCCTATGGCGATCAGCAACTGGCCAAGCATCAGGCTGCTGCAGACCCGCACCCGCTGCTGGCGAAGGTCGCCTATGTCGATCAGCAGGACAACAGCGCACGTGCCTACGGCGACCAGCAACTGGCCAAGCACGTCGCCGCACTGGACCCGCACCCGCAATACAGCATGAAGGAGGTGGAGCCGCTGCCAAAGTTCGCAGCCTCGCGCAAGCTGGCCAGCGCCGGGTTCGTGCAGCAGGAACAAGGCAATGTCACCAAAATGGGATCGGTAGGCGTCTCGCGCAGCCTGGTGGCTGATGATATTGGCAGTGTGCTGTGGTTTTATGGAGGCGCCACGTTGACGCTGCCGCCGCCCTCCTCACTTGGTATTGCCACCAATTCCGGACGCTGCATTCACCTGTTCGGCTTTGGCGGGCATACCGGCAAGATCCTTGCCGGCAACGGTGCCTTAATCAACTTCGATATCGCAACAACATCGATTGTGCTGAAGTCTGGCCAGTACATTACATTGTGTGCAGCGGACGACAGTACCTGGCAGGTAATTAGTTCGACCGCAGAAATGCAGCGTAATCCCGACTTGGCGAATTATTTCAACGGCATTGGCATCACGCCAGCGCGTTTCGACAATAGCGCTAAACTGGCTACCACTGAATGGATGAATAAAGTCGGCCTGCAGAGCAATCTGCAATTCATTAGCGGTGGTGAAACCATCCTGACGCCAGAACATGCCGGCACGAGCTTAATCAATAACGCAAACGCAACAGCCACTGTCGTATTGCCTGACGCCAAGCAATGCCGCAAGGGCGCACGCCTGGAGTTCTTCTCGATGTACTCCGGCGCCGTGGGGATATCCATCAAACCAAGCGCCAACAATAATCTGTTTGTCAGTTCGGGGGCGTTACCCTCTATCGAAATCAGCAAAGGCGAGTCGCTGAGCATTGAAGGCGACGGTAATGGTTCATGGATTTGCGTCAGCGGCTCGGCCCAGTTGCGCTATGCCGCCTGCATGGCGAACTACTTCAACAACGTCACCACGACACAGCCGCAATTCGACAGCGATGACTCTGTGGCAAGCACGGCTTTCGTGCAGCGGGCGCTGGGCAACAAATCCCGGACCATCGGCATTCCCGCCAGCACCACACTGACGCCCGA
>NZ_JCAQAV010000095.1:0-1839 GCF_059617925.1 Janthinobacterium sp. JF4
TGACCGTGTATCCCTGGATCGCGGAAACCATCGAAGTGCGCGGCACGCTGTTGCAGGCCGGCGCATCCCATACCATCGACACCCTGACCATCTATCCATGAGCACATATTTCGCCATCCTGACCGAAGTGGGCGAGGCCAAGCTGGCCAACGCCATCGCCCTGGGCCAAACCCTGAAACTGAAAAACCTCGCCGTGGGCGACGGCAACGGCAATCTGCCCATGCCCGAGCGCACGCAAAAGGCGCTGGTGCGCGAAGTGCGCCGCGCGGGCCTGAACCAGCTGAGCATTGACCCGGCAAACGCCAGTCAGATCATCGTCGAACAAGTCTTGCCCGAGGACGTGGGGGGCTGGTGGATACGCGAAATCGGCATCTTTGACGAGGCCGGTGACCTGTGTGCGGTCGCCAACTGCCCGCCCAGCTACAAGCCCCTCATGGCTGAGGGCAGCGGACGCACGCAAGTGGTGCGCATCGTGCTGATCGTCGCCAGCACGGCCGCCATCGAGCTGAAAATCGACCCGTCCGTCATCCTGGCAACACGCAAGTATGTGGATGACCAAGACATCGTTGTCCGTGCCTACAGCGACGCGCAACTGGCCAAGCACCTGGCCTCTCTTGACCCGCACCCACTGCTGGCCAAGGTCGCCTATGTCGATCAGCAAGACGCCAGCGCACGCGCCTATGGCGATCAGCAACTAGCCAAGCACCAGGCGGCTGCCGACCCGCACCCGCTGCTGTCCAAGGTCACCTACGTCGATCAACAGGACAGCAATGTCGCTGCCTATGGCGACCAGCAACTGGCCAAGCATCTGGCCGCACTGGACCCGCACCCGCAATACAGCATGAAAGAGGTGGCGCCGCTGCCAAAATTCTCTGCCTCACGAAAACTGGTCAGCGCCGAGTTTGTGCAGCAGGCGCAAGGGAGTATGGTGAAATACGTCGCCGTGAACGCCAGTCGCACATTGACGGCGGACGATATGGGCGCCGCCTTGTACTTTACCGTCGGCGGCCTGACCCTCACCATTCCCAGCCCGGATTCGCTAGGTATTCCCTTCAATTCCGGCAAGTACTTCAAACTCTTCGGCCTGAATCAAGCCACGGGCACAATCTCGTCCGGGGTGAACGTGGTCATTGGATATGACGTTGGTGATGTAAAAAATATTGTCATCAAACAAGGCCAGTTCATCACTCTCATGGCAACGTCTGGACAGGTCTGGCAAGTCATCGATTCCACCGCCGAAATGCGGCGCAATGTCGATTTTGCAGACTACTTCAATAACCTCGCGCCGACCCAGGCGAAGTTCACGGCGAACAATAAAATCGCCACGACGGACTTCGTACAGCAACAACTGGGTAGCGTTGCGGGTTTTGGCGGCATTACCGCATCGCGCATGACGACGGCCGATGACATCGGCAAAGTGCTGTGGTTCCAAAATGTTGGCTTCGCGCTGACGCTCGCGCGTCCCGTTGATCTGATCAGGAACGGTCCTGTGTTGGGTCGCTGCATAAAGCTATTTGCCTTCGGTGGCATTAGCGGCACCATCGTGCCCGCCTCTGGCGTTACGCTCGCCTTCGACACGACCCCGGTGACCACCATAACGATCAAAACCGGACAAGCGCTGACCTTGCTTGCAGTCGGGGATGCGACATGGCAGGTGATCGACTCGACTGCTGAAATGTGGCGCAACGCTGACTTTGCAAATTATTTCAACAACGTCACCACGACACAGCCACAATTCGACAACGACGACTCTGTGGCAAGCACGGCTTTCGTGCAGCGGGCCTTGGGCAACAAATCCCGGACCATCGGCATTCCCGCCAGCACCACACTGACGCCCGA
>NZ_JCAQAV010000096.1:0-1827 GCF_059617925.1 Janthinobacterium sp. JF4
CCCCTGCCACACCACCCGGCATGCGGGTCCGCACCGGGCGGTTCGAGCAGTTGAGGTTAAGACAGGCGAGGCACTCCAAGTCGGTCGAAATAGCCGATTGTCAGCACTGTTTTCAGCAGTCTATCGCTATTGCGCCACCAGCGGCGGCTGTTGACCGCCACTTGTTTTGCCACCGACGGTGCAGCCCCTAGCTTCAGCAGTTCCCGATACATGGTTGTTCCGCGTTTCCAGTGTTTGAGCTGTATGGCCCGCAGTCTGTGACGCAGCCATTCATCAAGTGTTCGCCAGACCTTGGGAGTCTGCGCCAGATTGAAGTAGCCTTTCCATCCCAGCATATAGGAACGAAGCTGTTGTACCGTTTGGGACATACTGCGCCCACCGGAGCGACCAGTCAGCTCCCGAATCCGTTGTTTAAACGTTTCCAGAGGCTTTTTGGCCACCTTGCGTTTGACTTCGCCCCCACGCGCCACCCACAGACTGTAGCCGAGGAACTTGCGGCCAAAGACGCTGGCCACTGCGCTCTTGCCTTCATTGACCAGAAGGTGCAACTTGGCATAGCAGCGCCGCAACAGCGCCATCACCCGCTCACCCGCCCGCACGCTGCGTACATACACGTTCGCATCGTCGGCGTAGCGCGCAAAGCGATGACCGCGCCGTTCCAGCTCCTTGTCCACTTCATCGAGCATCACGTTGGCCAGCAGCGGACTCAGAGGACCGCCTTGTGGCGTTCCTTCTTCCCGCGACTGCACCACTCCTCCATCCATGATGCCGCTGTTCAGGTAGGCACGGACCAGCCAGATTACTCCAGCGTCGTCGATGCGTTTGCGCAGACGGTCGATCAGGATGTCGTGGTTGACCCGGTCAAAGAATTTCGACAGGTCAACGTCAACCACGACTCGCAAACCCGACTGGACATACGCTTGGGCGGCTAAAACCGCGTCCTGCGCACGCCTGCCCGGACGAAAGCCGTAGCTGTACTCGCTGAAAGTAGGATCAAGTATCGGTTGCAGCACCTGTAGCAGTGCTTGCTGGATCAGGCGATCCGTCACCGTCGGTATGCCAAGCTCGCGCTCGCCACCATCTGGTTTCGGGATCGTTACCCGACGTACCGGGCTGGGCCGGTACGTCCCCGACAGCAGTTGTTCGCGTATACCCGGCCACGCGGTCATAAGCTGACGCGCCGTCTGGTTGATATCCAGACCGTCGACGCCAGCCGCTCCCTTGTTGGCACGGACCCGCTTGAACGCCCGCCGCAGGTTCTCTGTTGTCAGCGCCGCTTGCAGCAGCGCCGTTCCCGTGTTTCCGGTGGCATGTCGCGGGCAGAATGCTTCGTCGCTGAAAGCATCAGGCATGGCTTCACCTTGCCCTATCACTTCCCGCCCCGCTTGCGCAGGCATCTGACGCTGTGCTTTTTGCATCGACATATCGGATTCACTCCTACTCGTTCGGTCCTTCGTCAGAGGGGTCGAGCCTTCCCGGCGCTACCTCCGACTACTATGACCTCTGCTGAGACCCCGCTCCGACTTTCACCGTCGCCCTTTCAGGCATAAGGCGGGGCGTCCCCAGGTAAGGGCCGCACTCCTTCATCACACAACCGCCGCATCTACGCCACTTCGCCTTGACCACAAGAGCTTCGCGGTTATGGGCCCGCTCGCCCTGCTCGGCAGCGCCTTCTATGCGATTCGTGTTCCTCGGCTCGTGACTTATGCTCCACGCTTCCTCCCCACGGTTGATTACTCTTCCGCAGTTGCGCTTCACTTCGCTCGCTGTGGTCAGCTTACGGCGGGACTTTCACCCACAGGAGTGCGCCCATGCTGGGCGCACCCA
>NZ_JCAQAV010000097.1:0-1747 GCF_059617925.1 Janthinobacterium sp. JF4
ATATGGTAGGAGAGCGTTCTGTAAGCCTGCGAAGGTGTCTTGTAAAGGATGCTGGAGGTATCAGAAGTGCGAATGCTGACATGAGTAGCGATAATGGGGGTGAAAAGCCTCCACGCCGTAAGCCCAAGGTTTCCTGTTCAACGTTCATCGGAGCAGGGTGAGTCGGCCCCTAAGGCGAGGCAGAGATGCGTAGCTGATGGGAAGCAGGTTAATATTCCTGCACCGTCGTATGATGCGATGGGGGGACGGATCGCGGAAGGTTGTCCAACTGTTGGAATAGTTGGTTTTTGGCTCATAGAAGGCGCTTAGGCAAATCCGGGCGCAGGATTCAAGGGGTTGAGACGAGTGAACTTGTTCACGAAGCAATCGGAAGTGGTTCCAAGAAAAGCCTCTAAGCTTCAGTCATACGAGACCGTACCGCAAACCGACACAGGTGGGCGAGATGAGTATTCTAAGGCGCTTGAGAGAACTCGGGAGAAGGAACTCGGCAAATTGGTACCGTAACTTCGGGAAAAGGTACGCCCCGGTAGCTTGATTGGTTTACTCCATGAGGGTGAAAGGGTTGCAATAAACTGGTGGCTGCGACTGTTTAATAAAAACACAGCACTCTGCAAACACGAAAGTGGACGTATAGGGTGTGACGCCTGCCCGGTGCTGGAAGATTAAATGATGGGGTGCAAGCTCTTGATTGAAGTCCCAGTAAACGGCGGCCGTAACTATAACGGTCCTAAGGTAGCGAAATTCCTTGTCGGGTAAGTTCCGACCTGCACGAATGGCGTAACGATGGCCACACTGTCTCCTCCCGAGACTCAGCGAAGTTGAAATGTTTGTGATGATGCAATCTACCCGCGGCTAGACGGAAAGACCCCATGAACCTTTACTGTAGCTTTGCATTGGACTTTGAACCAATCTGTGTAGGATAGGTGGGAGGCTTTGAAGCGGGGACGCTAGTTCTCGTGGAGCCAACCTTGAAATACCACCCTGGTTTGTTTGAGGTTCTAACCTTGGTCCGTTATCCGGATCGGGGACAGTGCATGGTAGGCAGTTTGACTGGGGCGGTCTCCTCCTAAAGTGTAACGGAGGAGTTCGAAGGTACGCTAGATACGGTCGGACATCGTGTTGATAGTGCAATGGCATAAGCGTGCTTAACTGCGAGACTGACAAGTCGAGCAGGTACGAAAGTAGGACATAGTGATCCGGTGGTTCTGTATGGAAGGGCCATCGCTCAACGGATAAAAGGTACTCTGGGGATAACAGGCTGATTCCTCCCAAGAGTTCATATCGACGGGGGAGTTTGGCACCTCGATGTCGGCTCATCACATCCTGGGGCTGTAGCCGGTCCCAAGGGTATGGCTGTTCGCCATTTAAAGTGGTACGTGAGCTGGGTTTAAAACGTCGTGAGACAGTTTGGTCCCTATCTGCCGTGGGCGTTGGAAATTTGAAGGGGGCTGCTCCTAGTACGAGAGGACCGGAGTGGACGAACCTCTGGTGTACCGGTTGTCACGCCAGTGGCATTGCCGGGTAGCTAAGTTCGGAAGAGATAACCGCTGAAAGCATCTAAGCGGGAAACTTGCCTTGAGATGAGATTTCCCAGAGCCTTGAGCTCTTTGAAGGGTCGTTCGAGACCAGGACGTTGATAGGCTGGGTGTGGAAGTGCAGTAATGCATTAAGCTAACCAGTACTAATTGCCCGTACGGCTTGTCCCTATAACCTTAGCAGGTACAGAGGATGAGACGGTACAACGTTG
>NZ_JCAQAV010000098.1:0-1709 GCF_059617925.1 Janthinobacterium sp. JF4
GCTATCCGTGTGTACGAAAGACTGTTGAATGCAATCTAAACAAATCCTGCTGCCTACCCCGCAACGCCACGAAGCCTTTTTGCGATCCGCCCAGTTCGCGCCCGAGCTGGCCCGCATTCCCTACAAATGGCGCAACCGTGTCATCACAGCCGCCATGGCAAAAATGGCCTGGTCGTCCTGGTACAAAATCTATGAGTCCATCGCCACCAGCTTTGTGCGCGAGTTCGCCGAGCAATACGTGCCGGCTGGCGTCGACCTGTCGCAGAGCGACGCCGACATCGTGGCCACCGCCGAGCGCGCGGCGGCCGGCGTGACCAAAATGCTGTGGATGGCTGTGTCCGATACGCATGCCCTGCAGATCATGGAAGACGAATGCGCCTCGTATGGCATCGAGCTGCCCGAGTTCGACGAGCTGGCCGACACCATCGCCCGCCTGGTGGACGCCCGCTGGTGGCGCCGCCAGTTGCGCAAGCGCGTCAAGCGCGCCTTTGAAGCCGGCAATATCCGCCTGGGATACGTGAACTATCGCGCCGAACCCTACGCCAGCAACGACGCCGTGCTGTCGCGCCTGGCGCAAAACCGCCGCAATGCCGCCGCGCTGGCCGCCACCCTGGTGCAAAACGAGAACGGCCAGCAATTCAGCATCGCCGAGCTGGCCGAGAAGACGACCGCGAATAAAGCCATCCGGCGCGGCGAGCTGATGTTGCGCATCAACGGCTTTGAGCAGATCGCCCGCGAGTACGGCGACCAGGGCATTTTCATCACCTGGACGTGCCCATCGCGCTTTCACGCCATGCAGCACAGCGGCAAGCCAAACGACAAGTTCGACGGGTCCACGCCGCGCGAAGCGAATGCCTACCTGGGCAAGATGACATCGCTGTGCCGCTCCGCGCTGGCGCGCCGGGGCATCGGCCTGTATGGCTTTCGCATCGCCGAGCCGCATCACGATGGCTGTCCGCATTGGCATTTGCTGCTGTTCGTGCGCCCGACCGCGAAATACAAAACGGCCCACCTGCAGGACGTGGCAGGCCGCGCCATCCGCATCATGAAGCGCTACGCCTGGCGCGTGGACCGTGGCGAACCGGGCGGCTTCGCGCGCCGTCTGGACGTGAAACGCATCGACTGGGCCAAGGGCAGCGCCGCCGGCTACATCGCCAAGTACGTGGCCAAGAACATCGACGGCGTGGCCGAGCACAAGACGAAAGAAGGCTATGTCGTCACGGCCGACACCGAAGGCGACATCGAGCTGACGCCATCGGCGCGCGTCGAGTCCTGGGCCGCGTGCTGGGGAATTCGTCAATTCCAGCAATGGGGCGGCGCCCCCGTCACCGTGTGGCGCGAACTGCGCCGCATCGAGGCAAGCATGCTCAATGAAGCGCCGGCCGCCATGCGCCGCGCCTGGGACGCCGTGCAAAAGATCGACGGCGAAAAGCGCGCCTGCTGGGCCGAATACCTGCGCGCCCAGGGCGGCGCCCTGGTGCCGCGCAAGGAACTGGTCGTCACGCTGGCCAAGGACGAAAAAACCGTCATCGGCCGCTACGGCGAAACGCTGCGCACCACGCCCTACGGCGTGCGCTGCAGCGACCTCATTGGCGTGGTCTTCAAGTCCGTGCGCCATACGTGGACGCCCGTACAGGCCACAGGCGGGCGCGGGGTGGCTGTTGGGGTTGCCGTTCCTCGGACTCGTGTAAATAACTGTACGCACCCCG
>NZ_JCAQAV010000099.1:0-1586 GCF_059617925.1 Janthinobacterium sp. JF4
CTGTCTACCTCGCCATGCATACGATCGACGATCTCGATGTACTTCATGGAGATGAGTATCGCCGGAAAGGCGGTGGCAATTTCGCGCGCTGGCAGCAGCACATCAGCGACTGGCACCGCAATCTCTATGACGGCCCTGACCGCGCACCTGCCATCGGTCAAGACGAACATCTGGTGACGAGTACAGTCGGCCCGGCGCCGCTCATCGAAATGGGCCTCATTCCTTATCGGATGCAAGCTGTCGCATTGGATAGGTTCCCTGAACATCGATGGATGGCGAAGATGGGGCCCTCTGTTGACCTCGGCACGGAACATCTTCCGAAAGGCGTCCATCTGTATGCGCCTATGACCGGCCAATTGACGAGTGGCAGTGACATCGTTCTCCAAATCTCGCGGTAGAGCCAAATGCCCAACGTTACGATATTTATACCAGCCGAAAAGATGCCGTCAGATGGAAATCTGGCGGAACTCACCGATCAATGCACCCACCTCTGCACAGGGATGCTTCAAGCTGCGCTGGCGAACGTACACATCATCTATGTTGGTGTTCGTCATGGCCGGGGAAAATATCATGCATATGCAGAAATCAAATACCGCCTTGAACCGTTCAGGACGAAACCCGTCATGGATTTCTTTATGGAAAAACTGGATGGCATCATCAAAGGAAATACCGGCCTTACTGCACGCATCCGTTGCTTTGGCTACGCGGCCTCGGCCATTCATGCACGCAACTGAATATTAGTGAGGAATACGCCAATGAATCACATGCAATTTCCAAGCCAGCAGATTGGGGAGTTTTCGATCACGGCCATCAGTGACGGATACCTTTCCGCCAGTCTCGATTTACTCTCCAATATCGATTTGTTGGATGCGTCAAAGTTGCAGCAAGACGCAGGTGTGAACAACCCCTCTTCCATTCATATCAACTGCTATTTGGTTCGCGGCCGGGGCCGTACAATTTTGATTGATGCAGGGGCAGGGGGATTCAAGCAATGGGGCGGCAAGCTGAAAGTGAATCTTGCACTTGCTGGTGTACAACCCTCCGACATTGACACGATTCTTCTGACGCATGCACATCCCGATCACGTCGGGGGGCTGCTTGATTCGTCAGGAGAAGCAGCCTTTCCCGATGCGGAGTTAGTGATCCACCAGCATGAGGTTTCTTTCTGGGAAGACGATAGCAATCTCAGCCGAGCCAGTGAGCGTGCTCGCGGAAACTTCCTGTTTGTTCGGAAGGTGTTTGACCAGTATCGGGAGAAGATGCGCCTGTTTACCGATAATGAAGTTCTCCCTGGTATTAGTGCCATGCCCCTACTGGGGCATACCGCAGGGCATTCTGGTTATCGCATCGAATCCGCTGATCGTAGCCTGTTGATCTGGGGAGACATTGTTCATTTCCCTCAAATCCAGATTGCGCGTCCCGATGTATCCATTGCATTCGACCAAGATCCGCTGCTTTCGGCCAAAACACGTTCAAAACTGCTGGATGTGGTCAGCTCGGACAACATCCTCATCGCCGGCATGCACCTTGGCGAACTCGGCTTCGCGCACATCCAACGCAAAGGCAATCTCTACAGGATAGTCTAC
>NZ_JCAQAV010000100.1:0-1511 GCF_059617925.1 Janthinobacterium sp. JF4
TTGCTAATGACGGTACCTGAAGAATAAGCACCGGCTAACTACGTGCCAGCAGCCGCGGTAATACGTAGGGTGCAAGCGTTAATCGGAATTACTGGGCGTAAAGCGTGCGCAGGCGGTTTTGTAAGTCTGATGTGAAATCCCCGGGCTCAACCTGGGAATTGCATTGGAGACTGCAAGGCTAGAATCTGGCAGAGGGGGGTAGAATTCCACGTGTAGCAGTGAAATGCGTAGATATGTGGAGGAACACCGATGGCGAAGGCAGCCCCCTGGGTCAAGATTGACGCTCATGCACGAAAGCGTGGGGAGCAAACAGGATTAGATACCCTGGTAGTCCACGCCCTAAACGATGTCTACTAGTTGTCGGGTCTTAATTGACTTGGTAACGCAGCTAACGCGTGAAGTAGACCGCCTGGGGAGTACGGTCGCAAGATTAAAACTCAAAGGAATTGACGGGGACCCGCACAAGCGGTGGATGATGTGGATTAATTCGATGCAACGCGAAAAACCTTACCTACCCTTGACATGGCTGGAATCCCCGAGAGATTGGGGAGTGCTCGAAAGAGAACCAGTACACAGGTGCTGCATGGCTGTCGTCAGCTCGTGTCGTGAGATGTTGGGTTAAGTCCCGCAACGAGCGCAACCCTTGTCATTAGTTGCTACGAAAGGGCACTCTAATGAGACTGCCGGTGACAAACCGGAGGAAGGTGGGGATGACGTCAAGTCCTCATGGCCCTTATGGGTAGGGCTTCACACGTCATACAATGGTACATACAGAGCGCCGCCAACCCGCGAGGGGGAGCTAATCGCAGAAAGTGTATCGTAGTCCGGATTGTAGTCTGCAACTCGACTGCATGAAGTTGGAATCGCTAGTAATCGCGGATCAGCATGTCGCGGTGAATACGTTCCCGGGTCTTGTACACACCGCCCGTCACACCATGGGAGCGGGTTTTACCAGAAGTAGGTAGCTTAACCGCAAGGAGGGCGCTTACCACGGTAGGATTCGTGACTGGGGTGAAGTCGTAACAAGGTAGCCGTATCGGAAGGTGCGGCTGGATCACCTCCTTTCTAGAGTTTGCACGAATCAGCAATGATTCACGCATCAAATGTTCACACTTATCGGCTGTTAATATAAAGAACAGCATTTGGGGCTGTAGCTCAGCTGGTTAGAGCACCGTGTTGATAACGCGGGGGTCGTTGGTTCGAGTCCAACCAGCCCTACCAGTTTCTGTAGTCTGTATTACCCATAGGGGGATTAGCTCAGCTGGGAGAGCACCTGCTTTGCAAGCAGGGGGTCGTCGGTTCGATCCCGTCATCCTCCACCAAAAGTTCAAACGTAAATCAGTGCTGATAATGCACCGGGATTTAGGTTTGGTCTTTTCGAGATCAAGTGCTGTATGTTCTTTAACAATCTGGAAGAAGTAAAGATTATTTATTGATCGGTTTGCCGTAAAAAGCGAATCGATGGGTAATGATTGTATGTATCAACAAACAAGCAACAACGTTGTACTTTC
>NZ_JCAQAV010000101.1:0-1499 GCF_059617925.1 Janthinobacterium sp. JF4
ACCTGGTTTTTCTTTTCCGCGCCCCACTGGCGGTTGTGGAACACCACGGCCGTGACGGGAATGTTGTGGCGCACGCAGGTCATCGTTTCCATCAAGCTCATGCCCCAGGCGCCGTCGCCCGCATACGACACGGCCGGACGGTGCGGTGCGGCCACCTTGGCGCCGATGATGGTCGGGAACGCGTAGCCGCAGTTGCCAAAGCTCATCGCCGCAAAGAAGCTGCGCGGTTTTTCAAAGCGCAGATAGCTGTTCGCCACCGAGTTGATGTTGCCGATGTCGGTCGACACCATCACGTCTTCCGGCATGGCTTTTTCCAGCTCGCGCAAGACCTGGCGCGGGTGCAGGTAGCTGCCCGGCTCTTTCTTCTGCTCTTCGATCATGTCCAGGCTGTACGCATCCTTTTCATGCGTCCAGTTGGTCAATTCCTCTTCCCACGCGGCCTTCTCGGCTTGTACGGTGGCGTAGCGCTCCTCGCGCGTGGCGTCGCAATCGAGCTTCTTGCCGTCCAGGCGGGCCAGGATGGCTTTGGCGGCCGCCTTGGCGTCGCCGCAGATGCCCACCGAAATCTTCTTGACCAGGCCCAGCATCTTGTTGTCCGCGTCGATCTGGATAATTTTCGCGTTCTTCGGCCAGTAATCCATGCCGTGCTGCGGCAAGGTGCCGAACGGCCCCAGGCGCGAACCGAGGGCCACGACGACGTCGGCCTGGGCGATCAGTTTCATGGCCGCTTTCGATCCTTGATAGCCGAGCGGGCCGCACCACAGCGGGTGGCTGGCGGGGAAGGAGTCGTTGTGCAGATAGCTGTTGACGACGGGCGCACCGAGGCGCTCGGCCAGGGCCTTGCACTCTTCGATCGCTTCGCCCATGACGACGCCGCCGCCCGAGATGATCACGGGGAACTTGGCCTTGGCCAGCAGTTCCGCCGCATCGTTGAGGCTTTGCTCGCCGCCGGCGCCGCGGTCCAGGCGGTTCGGCTTCGGAATCTCGGCCTTGATTTCGCCATAGAAATAGTCGCGTGGAATGTTCAATTGGGTCGGGCCCATTTCCGACATGGCGCGGTCAAAGCAGCGGCCCGTGAATTCCGCCATGCGGGCGGGGTTGGTCACGTGGCCTTGGTATTTCGTGAATTCCTCGAACATCGGCAGCTGGTTCGCTTCCTGGAAGCCGCCCAGGCCCATGCTCATCGTGCCCGTTTCCGGCGTGATGATCACGACCGGGGTGTGCGCCCAGTAGGCGGCGGCGATCGCAGTGACGCAATTGCTGATGCCGGGGCCGTTCTGGCCGATGACGACGCCATGGCGGCCCGAGACGCGGGCATAGCCGTCGGCCATGTGGCCGGCGCCCTGCTCGTGCACGACGGGAATCAGGCGGATGCCGGCGGGAGCGAAGATATCCATCGGATCCATGAAGGCCGAGCCCATGATGCCGAACATGTCGGTCACGCCATTGGCGGCCAGGGTTTCCACGAACGCTTCGGACGGCGTCATCTTTTGCGGGCC
>NZ_JCAQAV010000102.1:0-1296 GCF_059617925.1 Janthinobacterium sp. JF4
CCGTCAGGGTCGCAGTGTAGGCCGCTTCCGCCGTCGGATTGGGCAAGCTGGCCGGCGTCAGGCTGAGCGTCGCCGACGCTACGGTCAGCGTATAGCTTTGCGTACCGGTAAACTGGTGCGCATCGGCCGCCTGCACGGTCACGGTGAAACTGCCGCCCGCCGTTGGGGTACCGCTCAGCAAACCGCTGCTGCTCAGGGTCAGGCCCGCAGGCAGGCCGCCACCCGACAGCGTGTAGGCATAGGGAGCGACGCCGCCGCTGGCCGACAGTTGCTGGCTGTACGCCGTGGCCACTGTCGCCGCCGGCAAGGTACCCGGTGTCACCGTGATGCTCGGCGCAGCAACCGTTACGGTATAGCTGTTGGTCGCGCTGAATGGCGCGCCCGCGCCCGTGCTGCTGTCGCTGGCGCGCAGGCTGAAGGTAAAGCTGCCGGCAACATTGGTCGTGCCGGACAGGACGCCGGTGGCCGCATTCAGGCTCAGGCCGGCAGGCAGGCTGCCGCTGGCCACGCTGAAGGTGTACGGCGCCGTGCCGCCCGCCGCCGCCAGGGTCGCAGTATAGGCCGCTTCTGCCGTGGGATTGGGCAAGGTGGCCGGGGTCAGGCTGAGCGTGGCAGAGGACACCACCAGGGTATAGCTTTGCGTGCCGGTGAACTGGTGCGCATCGGCCGCCTGCACGGTCACGGTGAAACTGCCGCCCGCCGTCGGCGTGCCGCTCAGCAAACCGATGCTGCTCAGGGTCAGGCCCGCAGGCAGGCTGCCACCCGACAGCGTGTAGGCATAGGGAGCGACGCCGCCGCTGGCCGACAGTTGCTGGCTGTACGCCGTGGCCACTGTCGCCGCCGGCAAGGTACCCGGTGTCACCGTGATGCTCGGCGCAGCAACCGTTACGGTATAGCTGTTGGTCGCGCTGAATGGCGCGCCCGCGCCCGTGCTGCTGTCGCTGGCGCGCAGGCTGAAGGTAAAGCTGCCGGCTACATTGGTCGTGCCAGACAGCACGCCGGTCGCCGCGTTCAGGCTCAGGCCGGCGGGCAAGGTGCCGCTGGCCACGCTGAAGGTGTACGGCGCCGTGCCGCCCGCTGCCGTCAGCGTCGTAGTGTAGACCGCTTCCGCCGTGGGATTGGGTAAGCTGGCTGGCGTCAGGCTGACGCTAGGATTGCCTACTGTGACCGTCACGATGGCCGCCGCCGATGTGCCACCGGCGTTGCTGGCCGTATAGGTAAAACTGTCCTGCCCGGAATAACCTGCCGCCGGCGTGTAGGTGATGCTGGTGCCGCTGGCCGTCGCCGTGCCGTGCG
>NZ_JCAQAV010000103.1:0-1268 GCF_059617925.1 Janthinobacterium sp. JF4
AATCGATGGGTAATGATTGTATGTATCAACAAACAAGCAACAACGTTGTACTTTCTTATCCCTGTAGCGCTCTTTTCGTTTGAAAGAATGAAGAGGCTAACGTTATAGGGACAAGCGAATAAGTGCACATGGTGGATGCCTTGGCGATTACAGGCGATGAAGGACGTAGTAGCTTGCGATAAGCTGCGGGGAGTGAGCAAACACACTTTGATCCGCAGATTTCCGAATGGGGCAACCCACCCTTTTAGGGTATTGCATACTGAATACATAGGTATGCAAGGCGAACGCGGCGAACTGAAACATCTAAGTAGCTGCAGGAAAAGAAATCAACCGAGATTCCCAAAGTAGCGGCGAGCGAAATGGGAAGAGCCTGTACGTGATAGTCGGACCGATAACAGAATCCTCTGGAAATAGGAGCCATAGTGGGTGATAGCCCCGTATGTGAAATCGGACCGGTGATACTAAGCGTACGACAAGTAGGGCGGGACACGTGACATCCTGTCTGAATATGGGGGGACCATCCTCCAAGGCTAAATACTCGTAATCGACCGATAGTGAACCAGTACCGTGAGGGAAAGGCGAAAAGAACCCCGGAAGGGGAGTGAAATAGATCCTGAAACCGTGTGCATACAAACAGTAGGAGCGGACTTGTTCCGTGACTGCGTACCTTTTGTATAATGGGTCAGCGACTTACATTCAGTGGCAAGGTTAACCGAATAGGGAAGCCGTAGAGAAATCGAGTCCGAATAGGGCGATCAGTCGCTGGGTGTAGACCCGAAACCAAGTGATCTACTCATGGCCAGGATGAAGGTGCGGTAACACGCCCTGGAGGTCCGAACCCACTAATGTTGAAAAATTAGGGGATGAGCTGTGGGTAGGGGTGAAAGGCTAAACAAACTTGGAAATAGCTGGTTCTCTCCGAAAACTATTTAGGTAGTGCCTCAAGTATCACCATCGGGGGTAGAGCACTGTTATGGCTAGGGGGTCATTGCGACTTACCAAACCATTGCAAACTCCGAATACCGATGAGTGCGAGCTTGGGAGACAGACGTCGGGTGCTAACGTCCGGCGTCAAGAGGGAAACAACCCAGACCGCCAGCTAAGGTCCCAAAGATTGGCTAAGTGGAAAACGAAGTGGGAAGGCTAAAACAGTCAGGATGTTGGCTTAGAAGCAGCCATCATTTAAAGAAAGCGTAATAGCTCACTGATCGAGTCGTCCTGCGCGGAAGATGTAACGGGGCTAAGCCAGTCACCGAAGCTGCGGATAT
>NZ_JCAQAV010000104.1:0-1225 GCF_059617925.1 Janthinobacterium sp. JF4
GTAGATACTGTTATCCCCGTCAAGCGGCGTGCAAGGTCGGATCAAATATTTTTCCCGACCTGAGCACGCCGAATGCCACATGTACCAGCTTGCGCATCATGGCGCCGATGATCAGTTTCGGTGCCTTGCCGGCAGCGCTGAGCCGTTGGCCAAAGCGCTGGCCCCATGGTGTCCTGTATACGGTCACCATGGCCGGCATGTACAGCGCCTTTCGCAGGAAACTGTGACCAATCTTCGACATGCGTGGCTTGCCACGTACGCTCGATCCTGACTCGTGCTGGCGCGGGTCGAGTCCCGCAAACGCCACGGCTTGCTTGGCGTTGTCGAAGCGCTCGGTATCGGCATAGTACGACAGCAGCACTGGTATCGTGCGCTCGCCCAAGCCAGGGATGCTATCGAGCAGCTCACGCTTGTCGTGTAAATCCGGGTCGTCATCGATATGGCGTTTGATGGCGAGGATGAGTTCCTTGATCTGCCTATCGAGCCACGCAATGTGGTCTTCGATACCTTGGCGTACCGCTTCACGCGCGACATCGAGACGGTTCGTCTCCTGCAGTCGCATCGCTTGCAGCGCCTCCAGGCGCAGCACCATGGCGCGCAGTGCTTGTGCAGCGGGCGATGGCGCTATCCAGGGCTCAGGCTGGCGTTCATGGGAGAAGTCAGCAATCAACTGAGCGTCGACTTTATCGGTCTTGGTGCGTACCAGGCGCGAGGCGCCAAAGGCCTTGATCTGCGCCGGATTGATGACACTGACCACCATGTCAAGTCCTGCCAGATATTCGGCAACACCTTCCCAGTAGGTGCCGGTCGCTTCCATGCATACTCTCGGGTTGCTCACATCATGCTTGAGCAGCCATTCTTTGAGTACAGCAAATCCTTTGTGATTGTTCTCTACTACCTTGTTACGGTGTTTGCCGTTGGGCAGGCGCAGCGCGCAGTCCAGCTTTGCCTTGGCAACGTCGATTCCTAAATTAAACATGCTGTGGTCCTCTTGCGATCTACCTTGTGAATGCGGGCTACCGGCGTGCCGGTGCCAAAGATACTGTCCGATCTTGACATGGAGGATGGGTAACTGGTGCGAGATCTACATCGCTGGCTTCGAGCCTAAGGGCGGATACGGCATCCAGTTACCCGGTCTTGATATGCCTACCAAGAATTTTGACAGCGGTCGATGTTGTTCGCAACACCACCAACCGCATGAGAGGAATAATACAAGGTCGGATTA
>NZ_JCAQAV010000105.1:0-1106 GCF_059617925.1 Janthinobacterium sp. JF4
GGCGCCGGCAGCAATACCTCCAGCGACGGCGGTTCGCAAGGCTGCTTCGGCCTGGGTGGCAATACCATGAAATATCGTCTGGGCAATGAGTGCGACGCCTACACGGAATTCGGCTACACCAAGTCCGTCGCCAAGTCCGGCGGCGTGAACTACCTGGCCACCATCTGGGTCAACGCTTACGCGCCCAATTCGGATTTCGGCGACAACAAGCTGGGCATCGTCAAGGCCTATGTCGAAGCGCAGGGACTCGATTTCCTGAACGGCGGCACGGCCTGGGTCGGCAAACGCTTCTACTACCGTCCTGACATCCACATGCTGGATCTGCAATACATCAACATGAACGGCACGGGCGCCGGCTTGGACCGCATTCCTGTTGGCCCTGGTAAATTCTCGTATGCCTTCTTCAAGGACAACGACATCAACGCCCGCGACAAGAACACAGGCGCCATCACCGGCACCCGTTCCGCCGTGCGCCAGAACTTCATCTACGGTGAAATTCCTGTCAACACCAACGGCACGCTGGACCTGGCCGCGACCATCATCACGGCTGAAGGCAAGGACAACGACATCTACGGCCCGAAACATAACGGCTGGCAACTGTCGGCATTCCACCGTCAAGGTAAAGTGTTCGGCGGCGGCAACACCTTCGGCGTGCAGTACGGCGTCGGCCCTGGTGTCGGCGGCGACGGTAACGGCCAGTTCGGCGCCTCGGGCAGCACTTCCTACGGCTCGGACCGCAAGCGCACGCGCATCTTCAATGACATGGCGATCCAGCCGATGGCCAACTTCGGCATGGAATTCGTCGCCCTGTGGCAAAAAGACGAGTCGAACGCCAACGGTTCCTCGACCTGGACCTCGGTCGGCGTGCGTCCCGTGTACGCGTTCACCGACAATTTCAAGCTGGTGGGCGAACTGGGCACGGACCGCGTGACGCAAGCGGGCGGCCTGCCGGCCAAGCGCCTGACCAAGCTGACCATCGCGCCGACGATCTCGGCCGGCCCTGGCCTGTGGTCGCGTCCTGAACTGCGCGCTTTCGTGACCTACGGCAAATGGAACGATGCGGCGACCGCCTCGGTCAATGCGTCGAACAACGGCGGCCCGATCTA